>CAOKWI010000003.1 GCA_948473115.1 uncultured Lachnospiraceae bacterium
CGCCCACGCACATGGAGTGCAGCCCCAGCAGGATGCCCCGCAGCATCTCCGCCGTGTAGAGCTGCCTGGCACCTGTGTCAAACGCCTTGTACTCCGCCTCCATGAAGGCATACAGGTCAGAGAGGACGGGGTAATCCTCCGGCGCCAGGCTGTCAAAGTCGGTCTGGTCCGTGATCCCCCACCCGGCATACAGTTTCTGGAGCATGATCTCTATGACGTCGATTTCCCTGTCCGTAAAGTCCTTGTAACTGCGGAAAAAATCTTTTAAGAAACTGATGTGCTGGGACAGCCGGGAGCGGATGCGGAAGGTCTGGGGCGCGTCCATGTCCTCCGGGCCTGCGGCGTCATCCCAGGTCTTAGGCTCTAAGGGGTTGATGATGTACCTGCCGCCCATCAGGTCGATAAAGCACCCGCCCAGGTTGTCCGTCAGGTCCTCATACTCCATCTCCGGGTCCAGGGCGCAGACGCGCATCCCCGATTCCCGCAGGTTGGTAAGGAGCAGCTTTAACAGGTAGCTCTTGCCCTGGCCGCTGTTGCCCAGGATCAGGATGTTGGCATTGGTCTTGTCGTCCGCCCTGCGGTTAAAATCCACCAGCACGTTGCTGCCGAACTTGTCCCGCCCAATATAAAAGCCCTGGGGGTCTGTCTTCCCGGAGTAGTTAAAGGGGTAAAGGTTCGCCACGCTGCTGGCGGGCAGCACCCGCTCAAACTGATCCCGGAACAGGTTGTGGCCCGTTGGCATCACGCACTGGAACCCCTGTTTCTGGCGCAGCATCAGCTTGTCCACGTTCAGCTTGGAGCGGATCAGCTCCGTCAGCACCTCCGTCTGCAGGAGCTTCAGCTGGTCCAGGTCATGGGCGCACAGCTCCAGGTAGACCGCCGTGTGCAGCAGCGGCTCCCTGTTGCGGTGCATCTGCGTCACGATGGCCGCCACGTCCTGCAGGTTGCTCTCTGCCAGCACGGTGGCCTGCAGGTCGTTTGTGTTGCCCCGGTCCATGCGGTTCTTGTTGGCCGCGTTGCTGATGATCTTCCGTTCCTCCACCGGCGTCACATGGCGGGTATAGATGCGCAGGGTCACGCCGTCCTTCTCCCCAAGGTGGGAGAGGATGGCCTGCTCATCGGTGGCCGTGGGGTATTCCCGCAGCGCCCACACACAGCGGTATGTGTTCCCGCAGATGAAGTGGTCCGTCTCAAACCTGATGACGGAGGGTGCGATCATGTCCAGGAATTCCTGGATATGCGCAGCCCCCGGTGTCCCTGCCGGTACATTCGCCCCCGCAGGGACATTTTCTGCTCTTTTCAATTAGGCACCTCCAATCAGATGATGTGGGGAAAGCCTGCCGTCCGGCAGTCCCCTTCTGTTTAAATGGCACAAAAAAACACCGGACACATCTCTGCATCCGGCGCTCTGCCGCCTCAAAATCTCTTTTTTGTTTATGGTCTTACTGTAATGTGGGGGACTGATCCCTCTCCTGCTGTGGCCCGGAAAGCTCAATGTACCGCTCCATCTGCCTGTCCACAAGCCCTGCCACCAGCTCCGCAAAGGGCTGCAGGTCTCCCTCCACCGCATAGGCCTCCAGTGCCTTGAAATATTCCAGCCTGTCCTCCTTGGCGATGGAAACAGGCGGGAACCCCTCCGCCATGAGCTGGTAATTCATGATGAGCCTTGAAGTCCTCCCGTTCCCATCCGTGAACGGGTGTATCTTCACAAATTCCGCATGGGTCCACGCCGCCAGCTCCACCGGGTTCAGCTCCTTCCCCTTCCAGGACAGGTCCGCGTAAAAGTCCTTCACCTGCCGGTACATGAGCGGCGGGGGCGGCGGCATATGCTGTGCGCCGGAGATATACACCTGCACGTCCCGGTATACCCCGCCGACCTGGATGTTCTCCATCAGCAGGGCATGGATGTCCTTGACCTTCCCCTCGTCCAGGGGCATCCCCTTCCCGATGCATTCCTTCACATAGCGGAACGCCTTGCGGTGGTTGACTGCCTCATAGATCTCCCGCAGCGCCTTCCCCCCGATGGAGATCCCGTCCTCCAGGAGCACCTTTGTCTCCATAAGCGACAGGGTATTCCCTTCTATGGCCGTGGAATTGTGGGTATATTCTATTTCAAACGCCTGGTCAAAGGTGAACGTGGTGAATTCCGGGATGGATTCCCGGCACCGGCTGTATGCTTCCTTTTTCCGAAACAGCTCCTGATAGTCCACAAAAAAGCCCTCCTTCTCTTTCAAAACTTCCTCTTACAGTATATCACATTTCCCCGCAATAGTAAGCCGGAATTTCATTTCCTGTAAGGGAAATTGCTCCCCGCCTAGTCCTCCGGCATGATCCACCGCTCCCCGTCAAAGTCCTCGAACCGCTCCGTGGTCACGTTCTGCTCATAGTACACCGCAAGGATGCGCTTGATGTCCTCCCGGTCCGCCCTCTTTACGGAAAAGCCCTGCTCCTTTAAGGACTTCTCGATGCGGGACAGGTAGGGGAACACCTCCGACTCCTTTTCCTCCCGCAGCCGGACCATGATCAGGAATTCGCGGGCTGTCGCCATCTGCACCTGTATCCGGTCAAGGTGGGCCTGGTCTTTTTCCAGGAGCTTTCGCACCACGGGGTTTTCCTCCTGCTCCATGCGGGCGCGCAGGAAACGCTTGTTGTCCTCAAAGCTCTCCCGGCTGTTCAGGCACAGCATCTCGATTTCCGCCACGCCTTTCAACACCGTCATCAGCGCATAGATCCTGGCTCCAACGCTGGACGGCGACAGCACGGAGATGTTGGAGGGCTTCACGATGAAATACACCAGCTCCCCATGCCCGTAGGTCACCAGGCTGTAGTCCGTGACCTCCCTTGCCCCAATCAGCTGGCGGGTGGACGCCCTCTGCCTTTCCTCCCTTTTTTCTTTTCTGCTCATTCCGTATACCTCCATTCAAAGAACTGCTGGCCCGCGAAAAAGAACGCGCAGGCATACCTGATGAAGTCCAGGATGCTGGTGTCCTCAAAGCGGATCGTCAGAAAGGCGTAGACCGCCGTGAGCACGATGGGCGGGAAAAAGCCCGCCTGCGTCAGCGCCAGGATGGACAGCAGCGCGCACACGCCGATGATCCCGATGTCCTTAAGCTGCCAGAGCCACATCGTGGCCTTGGCCTTCAAATTGTCAGGGTAGATATACAACTGACCGCCTCCTTCATAAATTCATATATAATATCCGGCTCCTGCACAGCTTTCCTGCCGCCGCCTGTCCCCTGAGGGCATCCGTCCCGTGCATCGGCCCATGTCACGGAAAAACCGCCGCGCCCTGTGGCGCCGGCGGCCTCCCCTGCATCCGTATCCTTCCCTTTGGTCCCTTTCCTGTTATGCAGGCTCCCCCTGTACATCCTCCTTCAGGGTTTCTGCCTCCGCCTGCCCTGCCGTTTCCCGTTCCGGCTGTGCCTGCGCCTCCGCGCCCTGTGCCGCCCCCTTCTCCGGCTGCGTCCCTGCCTCCGCTTCCTGCAGGGCCTTTTCGATCAGGCCGATCACGAAGTCTTTCTGGCTTAAGCCCGTCACCTTCAGGTGCGCCTTTACCCTCTCAAAAAGTTCCTCCGGTACCTGGAATGCCAGTGTCCTTGTTGTCCCGTTTGCCATGTTCTTTCCTCCATTCTCAAAGTGTTGTTTCAGCACCATCTCCATATACTGGCTGAGTGTCAGGTCCATCTGTTCCTGCTCTGTCCGGGCCTGCGCATGCAGGCTCTCCGGGATCATCGCGCATAAGTTTTTACGGTTTTCCATGCCCTGTTTCTCCTTTCTCCGTTCTCTGTAAGCCAAGTATAAAGGCAATGCATGGGGAAAGCCATACCAATACCCAACAAGGATTTCCCGCAAAAGGATGCAGGACCACCAATGTTATGCATCCCCAGGGTCACCCTCCCGCCTGCGCAGGAAGTACGCGATCCCCCGCAGCACGAAGTCCACACAGGGAATCGCCACGCTGTTGCCCAGCGCCTTGTACCGCGCGCTGTCCGATGCGCCGGGGATGTCCGTCCAGCCGTCCGGGAAGCCCTGCAGGCGCTCGCATTCCAGCGGCGTCAGGCGCCGGATCAGGTTCCGTCTCTCCACGATGCATTTGTCATCACTGACATACTGGCTGTTTATGCCCTTGTGGTCGCAGTGCCCAAGCGTCCCCACCGTTCCCTGGTAAGGCTGGCAGGCCACGTCCGCGGCATCCCTGCACTGCCCGGCGCTCTGGGCCGCCGTCACCGCGTCCTCCCTGAGTCCATCGCTGCGCTGGCGGGAGAACACCGCATGGTGGTCCGTGGCCGTCAGCGTATAGGAGATGTCCGGCTGGCACCCCAGGCCGTTCCCCCCGTTCTGCGGCTGCCGGTCGATGGTGTTGCCGGAGATGCACAGCGTCTCCTGGAGGATGGCGATGCCGCCCTGGTTCTTGCTTGGGTCCGGGACCGTGGTGTCTATGGTCCTTGCAACATCCGTTTCCCTGCACCCGGAATACGGGTTTGCCGACTTCATGCTGTTGGATTCCTTGGAATCTAAAGAAAACACAGCCGGGGCTGGCGCCGCCCCATATCCCTGCCTGGCCTTAAATTATACCCGTCCATGCCCCGGTTCTCGAACAGTACCGGCTGGTTGTTGCCGCTGGTCCCCGCCGCGCTTGTGAGGGTGGGGCATATCCCCTCCCCGATCCCGGCGTGCCCCTGCTGGGAGGCCAGCACCAGGGGCTGGTTGTTCCCTCCTGTTCCGAAACTCGCCATGACTGTTTGGGAAGCCCTTACCGGTCCCCTGAATCTGGCATCCTGCCCGTGGTTGTCGAACACCAGGGGCTGGTGCCCGTGCTCCTGCGCCCGCAGGGTGCCTGTCTTATCTTCTGTCAGGTGCATCTGGCTGCCGCCCTGGTCGTTTAAACACAGCACACCGGGGCATCCCTGCCCCGCCGGGGGACACACAGCTTCCTCCCCCGGCTGTGCCACCAGGGGCTGGTGGCTGCCCATCCCTGCCCGCAGGGTGGACGCCACATCTTCCGTGATGTCCATCCGCTCCCCGCCCTGGTCGTTCAGGCACAGCATCGACCCTTTTTCCTCTTTTGTCTGCAGATACCCATGGCCGCCCCCATCCCCGCCGTACAGGGCCGGCCATGTGCCGGACTCCCCGAAGATTCGGCGGCTCTGTACGTCCCATGGGGTCAGACAATCCCCGCCTGCACCATCAGCGCCTCCTTCAACTGCGCCGGCAGCTCCTTGCCCCTCTCCCCCGCCCGCCGCAGGATTCCCTGGCAGGCTGTCCTGCTTAAATAGTATTTCGGGTGCGGTGAGCCCTCCAAAATCTGCGACAAGGAAGATGCGGCGGCGTCTCTGGGCGACTCCCCAGAATTGAGCGTCCAGCACTCTCCAAGCCAGGCTGAATTTATCTCCCAGAATGGCCGCCCCAGCAGGTCCCCAGCGCCCGGCGTCAGGTCGAGGCACATGACAGGAACTGTCCTTAATTCTGACGATTTCTTCGATGACCGCCCGGAAGTCCTCGCCGCCCGCGGAGCTGAAGGCTCCGGGAACATTTTCCCAAACGAGGTATCGAGGTCGGACAAGGTCATCTGGTATACCCCTTCTCCCATCGGCTTCTCTCATCTCCTTTACGATACGCACCTGCTCCATGAACAGCCCGGACCGCTCCCCCGCAAGCCCCTGGCGCTTCCCCGCCACGGACAGGTCCTGGCAGGGCGATCCCCCGCAGATGACCTCCACCGGGGGTAGCCTGGCCCCGTCCAGCTTCGTGATGTCCCCCACATGGAGCATCCGGGGGAACCTTATCTTCGTCACTTCCATGGGGAACGCCTCAATCTCGCTGGCCCATGCAGGGGTGATCCCGTTATGCACGGCGGCCAGCGGGAATCCCCCGATGCCGTCAAACAGGCTGCCCATCCTCATAGGCCTGCCCCGGTGCATC
Organism: uncultured Lachnospiraceae bacterium; assembly: GCA_948473115.1. Classification (GTDB taxonomy): domain Bacteria; phylum Bacillota; class Clostridia; order Lachnospirales; family Lachnospiraceae; genus Acetatifactor. Next base: position 5,923 of record CAOKWI010000003.1, read on the forward strand.
CCATGGCCTGCGCCATCCCTGCCATGCCCTGTTCCGGCGGCAGGAACCCTGCCACCATCTCCCATGGGATGCGGCGGACCGGGATTCTGTGCCTCCAGGCCGCTTTCAGTTCCTCCTGCATGCCGCCGGAGACGCGGCTGCCGCACAGCCACAGCTCGCCGCATGCCTCAAGGAGCTTAAGCCCCATCCTGATCCCCAGCTCCCTCTGCTCCGGGACCGCGTCATCCAGCATCTGCGGGTACAAAAGGTGGGCCGCCACCGGGGTGTTCCCCTGCTCCATCGCCAGGCGGCAGGCCGCTTTTGCAAACGCCACGTTCCCCTCCACGTCCCCCGCATAGGGGGATGCGATATATACAATCTTTCCTTCTGCCATAGATACCTCCTATTTCACTACCTGCACGATGGTCTTTGTCAGGTTCACGGCTCCCTGGGCCGCATAGACCGCTCCCATCACGTTGGCTTTTGTTCCGGTATCCAGCCCGAACTGCCCCGCGATGCGCGGCACCTCCCCTGCGGACAGCATCAGCCCAAGCCCCAGCAGGGCGTGGTCCTTCACCACCATCAGACCCGCCACCAGGATGACCGCCTGCAGGAACGTGGTCAGGCACAGCCCGATGACCTGCTTGCACCAGCCCGTAAAGCCGTCGATATAGCCCCTGGGGACGCTGAACATGTAGAGGCTCCCCACCGCGATCTGTATCAGCAGGATGCCGCCCCTTTTCAGGTTGCCGAAGAACACCTTGATGACTGCATACCCCATGAGGATCAGGATAAAGATCATCAGGATCGGGCTGGTGATGCTCCCAAGCCCCCCGAACACCCCCGCGGAGGCGGCATCCTGCCATGTCCCCGCATCCCTTAAGGACTCGATGGTGCTGACTGCCACTTCCTTAAAGTCCGAACCAAAGCCGGTAATCCCCGCCGTAAAGCTGCCCTGCAGGGAGACGCACAGCTTGTAGAGCTCCACCGGCACAGTGGAGAACATCCCCACCGCCAGAAATCCCTTGATGGCATTCAGCGCCGTTTCCCGGATGCTGCCGCGCCCGCTCTGGCACTCGATCCCGCACTCGAACACCGCCACCACCAGCCCGGTGGCGTACAGCGCCCACGCCAGATAAGAGAAGAACAGCACGATGGACTGCACCCACCCCATCTCAAACAGGTCGGCCCCCATGTTTCCCATCTGCATAAAAAAATCGCCTAAAAACCCCACTATCTGGCCGTAGATCCAGTCGATGATCTGGCCCAGCACGGTGTCGGCAATAAAATCCCATATGAACACTTCCGCACTCACTTCCTTCCCTGTATGCGGATACTCCCTGTTCCGCTTTTTCTATTCCACCTTTTTATTTCTGTCGGCCATCTTAGCACATCGTCTGACCCATCTGCGGCGCCTGCACCGGCTCCCGGAACACGTCCAGGTAATCGCTGACCGCCTTGGAGAGCTGCCCGTAGTCGGCCGCATCCGGCTTATATGCATACCATTCCGGTTTTCCGCCGTTTTTCCAGATATATGGACAGACGCCGTCACGGAAGTTGGGGTTGCTGACCTTTTTTCTCCCCCACAGGTCGGAAAAATGCAGCGCCATGCTGTCAATCGGTCCCTCCCTGCGGTTGAGCAGCGTGACCTTGAGCATTGTATATTGATCCGCAGCCATGCCTGTGGCAAACACCGCTTTCATGCGGATGTCCCCGGAGAGGCTGCCATAGCAGGCATTCCCCACGGTCCTGATATCCGAAAGCCCCATGTCCTTTCCAAAAATCTTCTGCAGCTCCTGCTCAAAAAAAGTCATGCCCTGCCCTCCTACATCCCAAGGATCTGCCAGATATAGAGGGGCGCGGTCAGCGTGAACACCAGGCAGGCGAACAGGATCGCGGGGGCCGCCCATTCAAACTGCCCATGCTTCCTGTAATCGAAGTATGCCGTCCCCAGCTTGGCAAAGAAAAAGACTGCCAGGATCAGGTCGATGGCGGGGAACACTACCTTGTTGACCACCGTCTTGATCTGGGCCGAGGCCGTGGTCCATGTCCCCTCAATCGCTCCTGCCACGTCCCCCTTTGCATATACAGGGACACTGTACATGCCGACAATCAGCAGCGCCATGCACAATAAAAGAGCCATTTTCTTCATTTTCATAGGTTATCTCCCTTCTTTTTGCGGAAAGGAAAAGCCGCAGACGGCGGTATGCCCGGCCTGCGGCCTCTCTCCCTTTCCTGATGATTGTTTTTTTCTGTGTGGCTGCAATCCAATGTCCTGGCTGTATGCAGTTTATTGCGATGCAGGCGGGCGTTGGATTAGCAGCCCACTCCCAAATGAGCAAAACTCGTCTGTGTGGACAGACGTATGAGCGCGAAAGCGTGGGTTTTGTGAATGTGGGAGTCAGGTTGGATGCTCTTTAGGGCATCCAGCCGCACCGGCGCCGCCCTGCCGGTCAGTCCGGATTCTGCGGGGCGATATGCCAGTCGCTCCAAAGGTTCCCGCTTATGGAAACGGAATCCGTCAGATCCATGGAAAGCATCCCCGCGGGCGTCCAGCAGTCTATGAGCCATGTGTAGGCCGTGTAGCCCCCGTCCGGGTACCATATGGGGGTGAAGTGGGTTCTGCGGTTATAGGTGCTGTAGGGGTTCTCCCTGAATTCGTGGGACATGGCATAGCCGCCGCCCATGCGCTCCAAAAGCCGCCAGTACCTCTGGTAGCCGAACTCCGGGAAATAGGTGACGGCATTCTGCGCCGCAGTGACCGCAGATGCCTGGCTTGTGCCCACATGGGTGTCCACCCTTTCCTGGATGCCGTACCCGGATTTCAGCGTCCTCCCGCTGGCCGTGGGTGATTTTGCGTCCGGCGTGACAGTCATGGTCGCGGAAAGGCTGGCGGAGTACCGGTCAAAGTCAAACTCCCACCAGCCGTGGTCGCACCAATATCCCTCGTCCTCCCCTTCCTCGTTATAGTCGCTGTGCCATACCCAGTGCGCCTTCCACCAGGGGCGCCAGATCCCCCAGCTGGCTGACGTCACCTGCCCCTTTGCCGGGACCGGCACACTGGAAAAGCTGTCATTTCTGTCGTCCGCATTGGGGTCCGGGGGCGGGTTCGCGTCCAGGTCCACGATATTCGCCCGGATGGTGCCCTTATCTGCAGATCCTCCCCCATGCACATCCACCGTGATCGTCATGACCTGCGGTTCCCTGGGCGTCCTCCAGCGCACCCACGCCAGCTGGCTCTCCCCTTCCGGGTAATAGACGCCGTTCACCGTATAGCTGCTCCCCGCGATGTGGAACGTGACGGAGACCGGGTGGTCCGGGTCGCTCTGGCCGCCCCTTACCGTCACCGCCGTGATTACCTCCGTATCCGTGCGGTACTCGTAGTCGCAGTCCGTCACTTCCGGGATCTGCGGCGGCATGTCATTAAAACGCACAATGCCAAGCCCAAGACTGGATCTGATGTCCGCATTGGAGGCCGCCGTGCTCCGGCTGCCGCCCCATGCCGGGAACCCCAGGTCCGCCGTTTCCAAAAACAGGGCCAGGGGAAGGTTCTTGTGCGACAGGGATACCATCTTCCGCCGCAGCCCCCCGCTTAACATTTCATCATACAGGGCTGCCTCCGTGGCCGTGGTGGCGATAAAGGCGCCCTGGAACGTGTAATAGGCAACCGGCTCAATGAGCAGCCGGTACTCGCCGTTTACTAATACATCAAACTCCATCCCCACCAGGTCCGCAATGCCCCGCACTACCTGCTCATCCGTGAAATAGCTCTTGATGGCAGAGATGTTGCTGGTGCCGCTGGAGCTGACGATCCTGGGCAGTGGCTGGGATGGGTTCGTATAGGCATAGCCGCCCTGCGCCGGGGAAAGCCCTGCGCCGCCGCTGTACTGCAGCTTGCTCACCTTCCCGAAATGGTAGACGCTGCCGGGGATGCTCTGGTTGGTCAGGTCTATGGGCGTGGCGACCACCGAATGGTCGCTGGCCCTTACCACGCTCACCCTCACCCCGTCATAGCCCGGCGTCCATTTGTTCTGGCTGGTCCCCTGCCCCATGCCGCCTCCCCCGCCGTCCATGTTCCCCTCCCCTGTTGCATGGGCGGGAACGGCAGACAAAAGGGAGCAGAGCAGGGAGACCGCCAGCATGATTGCAATGCTTTTCCCTGCTTTCCTGCGCTGTCTCAGGTTCATTCCTCTCAATCACATCCTCCTTTCCAACCGGGCAGGGCTGTCCTTCTCCCCTGCCCGCCGCGCGGCCCATGCGCCGCATTGGCGGCACATTTCTATGTGAAAAACTTCCGCATATGGTTTTTCACATTTTGCATGGGCCTGTGCATAAAAAAAGCGCCGCACATTGACCTGCACAGCGCCTTTCCATCAAAATCTTTTTCAGTTTATCCGTTTTAATCCATGCTTCCGATCTTGTTCCCGTTCTCATACATGTTGTCTGCCTGGGTTGCGGTGTTTGCGCCCAGGTTGGGCACATTATCAAATCCGGGCAGCCCTCCGCCGCTGTTTCCGCCCCCGTCATCCGCAGGGGGCACATAGGTGTCATGGTCCACCGGCTCCGGGGTGGTCTCCACCTTGGTCCCGTCTGGCTTTTCCTCCGGGTTCGTCAGGGCTTCTTTCTCCGGCTGCTGTGGTTTCTCCACCTCCGGCTGGATGCTCTGCTCCGGCTCCCCGGTCTGGGCGGGCCTGCTGTCCGTGGGCTGGCCAGTCTGTGTTTCCCCTGCCCCCTGCCCTGTATCCGGCTGGATGGTCAGTTCCGCGTTTTCCCCTCCGGTGCCGCTTTCCTCCGGGGCATGGGGCGGGTCGATGATGACCTCCGCCACGCCGCTTTCCTTTTCGGTCAGTACATCCTCTCCCGCAGGCGTCTTTGCAAACTGCAGGCTGATCACCGCCAGCAGCCCTGCGCAGATGGCGGTGCCTCCCACGACTGCCAGGCGTCTTTTCGTCTTTTCTGTCATCTTCATACTAAAATCCCTCCTTTGGCTGGGTTGTCATATTTCAGTCCTCTTTTGTCCGGTTTGTAAGATACACCATACTACATATCCCACGCAAAGTCTATCGTTATTTCAGAATACTTCAATATATCCTGCCTGCACCTTCACCGTGATGTGCATGGAGGGGAGGAGCCTCCCGCCGAAGCGCACCGGCACCTCCAGCCGGATCACGGCATCCGCCTCGAACCTGGCCGCGTTCTGCGGGTCGGACGGGGCCAGGGGCGCATTCCTGACCGTGACGGAGAGGCTGTCGATGGCAAACTCCAGCGCGTCCCCGTTATCCCCCGCGTATTTGACGTGCCTGCCGCCTTCCTCCTGTGTCCCAAGGGTGAGGTCGAGAAAGGAATAGATATCCCCCTCATTAATTGCCGCCTCCCATGCCCCGCCGCCGTCCGGCAGGTAGTTCCCGGAATAGCCCTCCCTCACCCCATGGTATACGCCGTAGTAATTGTCATTGACCGTGGAGATGATGCCATCCTCCGTGGCATCCCGGACGCCCGCTGCGATCAGCTGCAGGCGGAAGTATTCCGAGATGCCGCAGAAGATGAGGAGCAGCCCCAGGGTGGCGGCGATGGCAAGGGGGAATGACGCCCCGCCCCTGTCCTGTAATATTTTCCTGATTCTTTTAACCAATCCAGTCCACCTCACTTCCAGTACACTTCTGATTTCCCGGTAGCCTGCGAGCGCAGGGTGACGGGGAATGAGCCGATGTTCCCGAACAGCCCGATGTTCTTCTGCAGCGTCAGGGTCACTGTCACCTCCTGGTTTAGCTGGATCTGCCCGCTGTCAGACCAGGAGATCTGCGGGTCGATCCCCGTCCTCTCCCGCAGCACGGCGGCGCGCCTGTCCGTCTCTGCGCCGATGCGCCCGGAGATTTCCGCTTCCCGCATCAGTTCCGTGGCAAAGGTGTCGAGCTGCTGCTTGGCGATGAACACCGGCAGCACCCGCAGTGAGAGCGCCAGCACCAGGAACAGGCTGAGCACCAGGACAGCCACGTCCACATACCCCTCTGCCCGCCGCCCCTTTATGATCCTGCAGAGCCGTTTCCTCAGCACATGACCACCCCCTGTCCCTGGGCGCTTTCCCCCGCCTGCGCTGCCATGGGGTACTCCCCGATGCCGGTTCCCATGTCTTTCATGCTCCAGAGCACCTGCTCCAGTTCCTTGTCACGCTGGCGGCATCCTTCATACTCCTGCCAGGTGTCACGGGCCACCTCCAGCGGGTTTTCAAACTGCAGCAGATAGTCCGCATATTCCCGGAATGCCCCTTTTGCGCCCAACTCCCCATAGATAAAATTCACAGCGGCAATCTCTGATGCCATCTCAATGAGTTCCCCGGCAGGCTTCTGCCCCAGCTGCTGGATATATGCCTCATAATTTGCTTTCAGCCGCTCTTTCAGCTTTTTTTCCTTTCCGCTTTCCATGGTTTTGTCCGCCTCCTTCCCCATGCTTTCCCTGTCCCCCCTTATGGTTTCCCATGCCGGACCTATCACTTCATCCAGCTCCAGGTACCGCGGGTTTGCCACCATGTATCCGCACAGCAGCATACGGACGATCAGCTGGAATTCCGCAGCCCAGTCCCTTAAATCCTGCCCGGTATTGGCGTACCAGGTGTCAAATTCACGGATCAGCGCCAGCGTCTGCCTGTCCGAAAGTCCAAGCGGGACGAACGCCAGGGGCTGCCCCGCGCCGTCATGGCAGAGCGCATTCTCTGTTTCCATCCTCCCCGTCCTGTCTGAACGCAGGATAACCTGGCAGATATTGTCCTCATCCATAGGGGATATGTCTATCACCTCATATATTTCCTGCCTGTAGATTGTTTTCATATTCCATCCCTTTCCTTAAAGCATCCCGCCAAAGCTCCAGAACGCTGCCAGGCGGAGAATGGCGGGATGTTTTTTCAGCACAGGGCCATTCCCTGACCCTGGGTAACTTCCCCTGCCTGCTCCGCCATGGGGTAGTCCCCGATGCCGATCTCCTTGTCCTTCATTTCCCAGAGCATATGACTGATTTCCCCATGGCGGTCGCAGGCTTCATTGCACAGCCAGTTATCCCGCAGCACCTCCAGCGGGTCTTCAAACCGGAGCAGATAGTCCGCATATCCCCCGAATGCCCCCTCCGCCATCACTTCCTCATAGATGAATTTTGCGGCGGCGATCTCTGATGCCATTTCAATGAGTTCCTCCGCAGGTTTCTGTTTCAGCTGGCGGATGTATGCCCCATAGCTGGCTTTCAGCCGCTCCTTCAGTTTTCTTTCGTTTTCCATGTTTTCTTCCAGTTCCCGCAATCCCTGGGGTTCCTCCCCCTGTTCCTCCTGCCCTGACACATAGTCGGTGATCAGGTAAAGAGCGCCGTTTTCCAGCCTGACGCTGTGTACCCTCTCATTCAGCACTTCCTCCGCATCCATCCCCATATCATACCCGGAAACGCCGGGATGCGCTTTCACGCCTTCCCCCTTCAGCAGCGCCTTTGCCTGCTCCGGGGTAAGGTCAACATATCCGCCCGGAGTCATCATGTGAAAGGCGCTGTCCGGGTATTTTTCCAGTAAATTCCTGACCAGCATTTTTTATCCCCTTTCCTTAAAACATCCCGCCAAGGCTCTGCAGTGCCACATAGCAGATGATGGCGAGGTAGGTCAGCAGGAAACATACCAGCATGATGAAAGAGAACACCCTGATCCGGGGCGGTATCTTCTGCGCCTGTGCCTTCAGCCTCTGCAGCTCCATCTGCTTGAAGTCATGGGAGAGCATCTGGAAATATACGGCGCTGTCATCCCCCCGCAGCACCCCGATCAGCCCCCGCACCACGTCCGAGAGCATGGGGGAGTTCAGCCTGGCCTCGAACCGGGTCAGCGCCGCCTCATAGTTGGACGAGCGCATGTCCGCCAGCAGGACGTCAAGCTCCCCCTTGAGGGCCTCCCCCGCGTTCCCCCGGAAACGCTCCAGCATGCCGATGACGTTCCGGCTGGCCTTCAGCTCCTGCTCGATGGTGGCCACCATCCTGGGCAGCTCCCCCTCGACCTGCTCCCGCTTTGCCTTCAGCCGCTCGTCCGCCTTCCCCGTCTCCTTGAAGTACAAAAGGAGGGCAAGGACCACCACAAAGGGCGACAGGAGCGGCATCAGGAAGAGGCAGGGAACCACGGCTAAGAGTACCGCCCCCGCTTTCACCAGGGCGTATGCCTGGTAGGCCTCCGGCTCCATGCCCATGCCGCCCGCTTTCAGCACGTTTGCCATCCGGCTTCTCTTGTACTCGTCCATCCGGATGTATTTTGACAGTTTCACAGCCGCCGACATCAGGCATGCCTCCACGGTCTTTGCCGCCTTCTTCTCCTGTCTTGCCGTCCCCAGGATGGCCCTGGATGCGCCGGTGGTGGGCAGCCGCAGGAATGCGGCTGTCAGGCAAAACAGCCCAAGGGCCAAAAACAGCCCGAATAAGAATAAAAGTCCCGTCATGGCGCTCACCTCCTGTATTCTATGGGACGGGTCAGCTTCACCACAAAGCCCGCAGATATGAATATCGCCGCAGCCGTGGCGGACAGGATCACCTGCCCTAACGGCGTGTGCATCAGCACATGGTACCAGTCCTTGTTTAACAGGTACATAAGCGGGATGTTCCCCACCACGAAGACGACCATAATCAAAAATTCCTTGCGGGGTTCCGCGATCAGGTACTCCAGCTCCGCGTTCACGTTCCGCATATCCGAGAGCTTCGCCACGATGGGCGTCAGGGTGGTCTTCAGGCTCCGGTCATGCTGGCAGTCGCTGACGGCGTCGCACCATTCCCGGAACACCTCGTTGTCGATCCGCCCCCGCATGGCCTTCAGTGCCGCCTCCACGTCCGGGCTGACCATCTTGATCTGCATCAGGAAGTCCTGGAACACCCTGGAGACCGGCGGGTTCAGATAGCTGATGTTTTCCTCCACGGCGGTCACGATGTCCTCGGTCCGCAGGTAAGCGGTGGTGATCACCGACAGTGCCGTTTCCAGCTCCGCCGACACGTCACGCTTGTAATGGCCTGCCGTCAGCTTCACATACCAGAACGGCAGGAACAGAAAGCCCACCGCCATCACCGGGGCCAGGAAAAAGTTCCCCAGCAGGATGGCGAGGGAGCCGCCTGCGCAGAACAGCGCCAGGGCCGCCGCGCATATCAGGGAAAAGCGTTTCCCCCTCCCCGTCATCTCCAGTACGCCCTGGGCCTCCAGGATCTCCCGGCGCAGGGGGCCGGGTTTCTTCCTCCCGGAGGTTTCCCGGATATCCTCCCGGATGCTGCCTTTCGGCTTTATCAGGAACGCGAACAGTCCGTCCGTGAATTCCGTGGGCTTTAAGCCCAGGATCAGGAACACGCCTGTTATCAGCCCGGCGCAGGCCAGCAGCTCAATTGCTGTCATAGGGCATCCCCCTCCTTCCTTTTTCCGTTTTTGTCAGGCGCCGCCAGGAGCCGCGAGAGCATCTCCTGGGGCATCCCGTTCTCCATCAGGCGGCGGGCCAGCCCCTCTGATATGGGGTTTACCTGTTTATGGCTGCCCTTTATGATGAATTTCCCGTCCTCCACCCGGTTCTCCGTAATCTGGTACTGGAACAGGGGACGGAATTTTCTTGTGCCGTCCGGCAGGATCTCGCACTCCATGATCTCCATCAGCCGCCGGTCCTTGTTCTCAAGCTGCTTGCAGAACGCCACGATGGGGTATGCCTCCGTGACGAACCCCATCAGGGTGTCGTCCCCCATGTCAACGGCCCGCTTGCAGAGGGACACCATGCGCCTGTAGGTGGCGTCGCAGCTCATGGAGTGGATGGTGGTGACCACGGCCACGCCGGTGCGGGCGGCCTCCTGCGCCGCATTCGCCTCCGGCCCCCGCATCTCCCCCACCACGATGATGTCCGGGTTGAACCGCAGCGCCATGTCAAGCAGTGCGATCTGGTCCACCCTCTGGCGCTCGTTCTCGCTGTCGCGGGTCAGGGTATGGATGACGGAATTGACCACCCTCCCCTCCTTCCTGCGCACCAGGGCCAGCTCCCTGGAGCCGTTCTCTATGCTGTAGATGCGCTTGCCGTCCGGGATGGTGGTGAGCAGCCACCCAAGGAGGGTGGTCTTGCCGGAGCTGGTGGCCCCCGCCACGCACACGGAGATGCCGTAACGGATACACTCCGCCAAAAAGTCCAGCATCTGCCCCGTTGCCGTGCCGCCCTTTATGAAGTCCTGCTTTTTCATGCTCTGGGGGTTGACGATACGGATGCTGGCCGCCACGCCCACGTCCTCATCCACGATGGGCGTTTTCAGCACGGCGATGCGGATGTTCTTGGAGAGGTGCCCCAGGACGCTGGGGCTGGCATCGTCCAGCACCATGCCGGAGACGTGCAGCATGCGCCGCACCACGTTGATGGCATGCTCCGGGCTGTCGAAATGCTCCGTGAGCTTCTCCGTCACGCCGCCCGCGAACTGCACCTCCACGTCATCCCAGGCGTTGATGTCGATTTCCTCTATGCCCTCCCCATAGATATATTTGGTCAGGAAACCGAATTCCGCCATCTCGGAATAGATGGCATCGATCAGTGTTTCCGTGTCCATGCCCGGCACGGATATCCTGTGGTCCAAGATGTACTTGCCCGCAAAGCGCCGGATCTGCGCCCTGGCATCCCCGCTGTCCTCCGCCGTCACCAGGCTGCTGTACTCTTTGGAAAGGTATGCCTGCACCTCCTTTAATACGGAGGCGAAATCCCTGCCCTCCGCATCCGCCTCAAAGAACAGGCCGTGGGTGCGCAGCGTCCTGACTTCCCGCCTGGGTGCGGCGCAGGCATCCCCTGTTCCGGGGAATGCCTCTGTTTCAGGGGATTCCTCCCTTTCAGGCGCTTCTTCCATTTCAGCAGGTCTCTCCCTGGAGGGTTCTACATTCCCCTCAGAAACATGCTGTATATTTTCTGCTGCATATTCACAGATGTCCTCCGCCTGTCTCCCGGCAAATGCCCGAATTTTTCTGCCTTCATCTATATGTGCGGGAATGATCCGCCCGTCCTCTCCCATTTCCTTCCCTTCACTGCCGGAATATCCTGCCGCCATCCCTGCAGCATCATGGCATCCTGCCGTCCTGCCCAGGCATTCATTTAACAGGCTGTCCAGATACGCCTCCCCGCCGAATGCAGGGGCTGTTTTATCCGCCACGGTGCCTTTCTCCGGCACATTTCCTGCCCCTGTTCTGTCTCCTGGTGCATTTTCCGCTCCAGCCCATCCTGTCTCTCTGTACCCCGCATGTGCAGTTTCCGCCTCCAAATTCCCCGCCGCCACGCTTTTTCCTGTCTGAACACTTCCAGAAGAATCCCCCTGGAATGCCGCCCGGCTCCGCTTTTCCCCTAACATCCGAACACCTCCCTTGTGATGGCCTCCAGGGATTTCCGGAATGCCCTGCTGTCCTTCAGCCCCAGCTCCTTGAACAGGTTCCCCTCCAGGACCTGTGATGCCACCTCATCGGAATGGGGGATCTGGAACGCCACGCTCCCCAGCACCTGCTCCATATGTCCGCTTGCCTCATTGGGGTACACGTTGGCTGCCACCCTGTACTGCTTCTCCGCATCCCATTTGCTCTCCTTTAATAAGGGCAGCTGGCTGGACAGGTAGCTGATGGATTTTAAGTCACAGTTCACCATCCGCAGCACCGCGTCGGACTTGAGCAGGGCGATGGCGGAGAGGATGTCGTTGGCGATGGAGCTGCCGCAGTCGATGACCACATAGGGGGCAATGTTCCGTAACGCCTGCAGCAGTTCCTCCGCCTGGGTCCGCTCATAGGGCGGGTAGGTGTATTCGTTCTCCCCTTTCCGCATCCCGATGATGGCAAGGTGGCGGAACCTCTTATGGGTGATGCAGTTGTGCCGCACCAGGGACTCCGACACATGGCTTGCCGCGAGGATGCTCCCCAGGGAGTGTTCTTCCTCCAGGTCCCCAGGCGGGCAGATGCAGGGGAGCATGGGCGTGTTCATGTCGCATAAGAGCAGCGCCACATCCTTCTTCTGCTGTGCCAGGCCTGCCGCCAGCTTGACGGCCACCGTTGTCTTGCCGCAGCCGGGGCTTCCCCATACCGCCAACATCTGGTTTCCCTTTTCCGGCTCCATGGGGGCATCCTCCCCGCCCCCGCTGCGGCCAAATATGCTGTTCTTCATGAAATTCAATGCTCACTCCACCCCGCTTCCCGACAGCGCTTCCTCTGCCTGCTGGATCACATCCTCCATGGTCTGTCCGTTTTCGGGGCTGCCATCGCTTTCCCCTGTTTCCTGGGTGCCGTCTGTGCTTTCTTCCCCATCTTCTTCGGGCGCATACAGTTCCTCCAGCACAGCCTCCTGCGCCTCAATGAACCTGGCGGCATTTCCTGCATCCCCCCGGTATACCAGGGAGAGGTGCAGCTTGCCCTCCGCCTCCAGTTCCGCCAGTATCCTGGACTGCGACCGCGCCACCAGCAGCGTCACTGTGGTGGGAAGCTCCTTTTCGGAGTCCCCGTCCTCCCGCTCCCCCGTGTTGGCGTCATACCCGCTGTTCGCCGTCACGGCGATGACCTCCACATACTGAAGTTCGGGCGGGATCACAGTCACCCCCTGCTTCCTGTAGTCCGGGGCGATGACGGATACGATGTCGCCGCTCTGCAGCTTGCCTGACAGCCCGTTGGCAAAGGATTTCACCGTCACGGACATGGCCTGTTTCTCCCCATTTAAGCTGTAGAGGTAGGCGTTCTCCTCGGCAGGCTCATCCGCGATCTTGGAGGCGATGATATAGTCCCCCGGCGCAAAGTCGGCGGAGGCGTACCTGCCGATGGCAGTCTCCGGGTTCCTCACCACATCCTCCGGCAGGTTGTACCCGCCTACCTCCACCACCTTCACCTGGGCCGCCGTAATCTCATCGCCCTTTTTGATCTCCCGCACCACCCGCACGATCTGTGTCTTTTCGCTGATGCTCCGATTGAAAAGCGGCGTGACCGCAAAGCATATCACCAGCGACAGGATGATGCAGGCCACCCCTATGACGATCCTGTTCTTAAAAATCTGCATTCTGATACCTCCCTGTGCGCTTCAGCGCACATGTCAATCCATATTTGAAAGTCTGCTTTCAAAATGATACCTACCTGAAAAAAGATTATTCTGCATTGGCATTAGGTACCGGGCGGGCCTTCCATGAAAGCCCGCCCCCTGTCTTACCTGCCCACTGCGTATCTTTTCCTGCGGCTGCGCAGGAACGCCGCCAGCGCCACCACCGGCACGGCGGTACAAAGTGTGATGATGATTTTCTTTTTCATATGATCCATCCTCCAGTCTTCATGAAATAGGCCATGGCTGCCCCTGCCGCTAGGAACGGCCCTGCAGGGTGGGCGGTCCTTCCCGTCCTCCCCTTAAGCCTCCCCATGCAGGAACAGATAAGCCCGTAAACAGTAAATGCTGACAGCCCCATGACGGATGCCGCCAGGCTGGCCGGCAGTCCCAGCACGGTTCCCATGGATGCCGCCAGCTTGATATCCCCGCCCCCGATCCCTCCTGGCTCTTTCCCCGCCAGCGCCACTAAGAGGTACGGCAAAGCCGTAAGCGCCCCGGCAAGGTTCCAGGGGGAAAAATGCAGCAGGGACAGCAGTGCGATGGCCGCCTGCAGGCTGTCCGGGATCTCCCTGTTCTTAATGTCGCAGACGGAAACTACAGCCAGCAGAAAGAGGAACAGCACAGCCTGCAGCGCCATTCCCGGTGATGCTGCCATCCCTTGGCCGGCTGCCGGGTTAACCGGCATAGTTGAACATCTGCTGGATGCGGTTTACCAGCGTGGGCAGCACCGTATCCTTGAACAGGGCATACAAACCTGCCAGCAGGAGCGCGCCAAGCACCACGGCGATCAGGATCTTCACCGCCGTGTCCACATATCCCTCCCCGGAACGCTCCGCCAGTTTCCTTCTTGCCTCCATGGCCTTTGCCGCAAAAACACCGTACATCCTGTTCATCTGGTTTCTGATCTTCTTCATTGATTTTCCCTCCATTTTTTTAGGTTTATGGTTTTGATAGTGTCTGTCCGTTACTGCTACATCCCTGCCATCTGCTGGCCTTCCTGGGGCGCTTCCCCTCCGGCGGCCTCCTGCCGGTTTTCCTGGGGCGTTTCCCCTCCTGTTCCCTCCTGCTGAACGGGAGGCGCCTGCGCCATGGTGAGCGCCTGCTGGTAGGCATCCAGCACGGCATTGTGGAGCTCATTGCGGAACTCCGCTGTTACAGGAAAGCACACCTCCTTGTAGCCATCCGTTGTTTTCCGGCTGGGCATGGACACAAACAGGCCGTCCCTGCCGCCCTCCACCACCTTGATCCCCCGCACGGCAAAACAGCCGCCTATGGTCGCAGAGGCATAGGCCCTGGTACTGCCCTGCTGTCCGGGCGGGTACATGGAAGAGATCTTGATTTCCACTGTAGGTGTAGACATATAAATCCTCCTTCTTTTTCTGCCCTTGCAAGGGCATTATTGATATTTATCCAGCAGACAGGCATGCGGCATGGAACGCCTTTTTGCCTGTCAGAGCTGCATGGTCTGGCCCTGGGCCTGCTGTGGGGCGGCAAACCCTATTTCCTGGAAGCCAAAGCGGTCCACATAGTAGAAACTGCTCCCCGCATTGTCATAAAGTTCCAGCACATCGCTCATGGAGAGGGAGTGCCCTTTATAGCTGGCCGGGAGGGCGCTTCCGTCATTCCCGAATTTCCTGTACAGCGCCTCCAGGTCATTGGTCTGTGCCGCCCCGTCATATACAGCCCTGTAGTTCTCCTGGTCCGGCGGGCCGAACTTCCTGCACATTTCCTCGTACCCGATGAATTTCATATACACGTCCACATCAGGTTTCAGCTGCCAGACACGGACATTTTTAAGCCCCTGTGCCGTGCCGGCCTCCTGTCCCCCGGCCATGAGGCGGTCGAACATCCCGTCCATCCACTGGACTTTCTGGACCTGCCGCTGCCTCTCCAGGAACCTGCAGAGCTCATCCCCCCTGAACATGGGGTCCACCACGGCACATCCGTCCTCCACCCTGCCTGCCCGGCTCCCATAATACATGATGATCCCGTTCTCAATCCGGATCTGGTTCACATTCCTGCCCCCTTCCTGCACACAGTCATTGCCGGTGTCGTTACGTCATGGTCATCCCTCCGCCCTGCCCCTGCCGGAATCCGGCAAGTGCCTGTTCATCGGGATATATGAGCTTTCCGTCTATGACCTCCAGCACCGCGAAATCATCCCTGTCGCAGATCAGCACCCGGTGCTGGTAGGGTTTCTGCATCTCCACATAGTCAAGGGCCTCCTGGGGGCTGCACAGCCACACGCCTGCGCTGTAACGGCCATCCGGCAGAAAGCTGTACCCGGAGTATTCCGACTCGTTCCTGGCAGGGTCCTTTGCACCGATGGGGCGTACCTGGGAGAGCATCAGTTTCGCCTCATCCGGCAGAAGTTCCGGTTTCAGTGTCCCTATCACATCCTCCCGCCAGAACCGGCAGCTCTCCCCGTTTGAGAGGGATACCAGGAACACGCTCCGCCCCATGGGCTTCGGGTTCGCCCCGTTCCCTCCGGTGCAGAGGAAAATCTGCCCCGGATGTTCCGGAGGCAGCGCTGCCCTGTTCAGCACCACCACTTTCCCTTTCAGGGAACAGCCAAACCCGGTCTGGTCACAGTCACTTTTCGTGTATTCACGCATGATGCTGTGCCTCCTTTTTCTGCAGCAGCCCGCTCAGTTCCGCAAGCAGCTGGAGCCTTGTGCTGTCCGGCATGGTCTTTAACGCCGCATGCACATATGCCTCCACCGCCTCCGGCGACTGGTCTCCGGGTTCTATCACGTCCACCCTGCGGACGGTCACCTTCCCGTCCGCGAGCCCAAGCCCCACGATGCCCCCGTACTCTAAGTTCGCCGCCTCCCGCAGCGCCTTGGGGATCAGCACCCTTCCCTTGCCGTCCACCAGCTTATAGATCGCATTGCCCATAGGTTCCTCCTTCCTTTTCCCCGGCGGCCTCCGTGATCCCGTAGCCGCCGTCTCCGTCCTCACTGCCGCACAGCCCGAACAGGCTCATCTGCATGGGCTGCGCCCGTTCCCGTTCCTTCGGGTCATAGTTGGTGATCAGCACCTCCGGGAATTCGCAGCCTCCGTCATAGCGCTGTGCCAGGTTATTGATGCGGGTGACCGCCGTGATGGTGTACCCTGCGTACAGATCCCGTATAAAGCTACAGTCATTGTAACTGACCATCCATTTCCCCCTGCACCCCGCCAGCACGTCCCGCAGCCTTGCGTGGTCCTCCTTCCGGAACACCACCGCATAATGCCCCTCCGTCTCATAATAGGGCGGGTCACAGTAGAAAAAGGCGCCGTCCCGGTCATACTGCCGGATCAGCGCCTCGAAGTCCTTGTTCTCCACCACCGTGTCCGCAAGCCTGCGGGATGCCTGCCAGATGGTGTCAAAGCATTTGCGCACGTCAAAGTTCTTGCAGCCGTAGGAAGTGCAGCCGCTCCCGTAGCTGTACCGGATCAGCTTGAAGAACGCGGCCGCCCGCTTCACGTCCGTCACCTCCGCGTTCTCCATCAGGATCGCCCTTATTTCCTCATAATCAGGCACTGGCAGGGATACCTGCGCCAGCTCCAGTTCTTCCGCAAGGAACGGGGCGTCAAACTCCTGCTTGTCGAGAAACCTGCGGATGACGGCAAACTCATCCCTGCTGTTCACCGGCAGGAAACCGAGTTCCCTAAGAAATGCCCATGTCCTGTCCTTCACGCAGCCAAACAGGTTGGCGAGGTTGGAGTTATAGTCGTTATAGACCTCCATGCACCTGTTGTCGGGTGGCCTGCCGAAGAGCACCCATCCGCCCCCGCCGAACACCTCGATATAGCGGTCAAAGTTTACGGGGAACATCGTATAAATCAGCTTTCGGAGGGCTTTCTTTCCGCCCACCCATGAGATAAAGCTGTCTATGCCGCACCACCTCCTTTCCTGCGGCGGAAGTTTCACTGTCCCATTGAAATGCCCTGGCCGGATGTTTCTTCTCCCTGCATGATGGCAGGCTGTTCCCTGTCTGTCTGCCGGAACTCCACAGCCCCCATGCTTTCCCCTAAAAAACCCCAGTCATCCGGATAGTAGCTGCCGCCCTCATCAAGCGGGAACGGCTCCCTGCACAGGATGGTACCCCAATGGTTCACCAGCACAAAGGGCGCTATCTGTGCAAAGCTGCCATCCAGATTGTCCGAATCCCTCACGTCATAACAGAAAAGCCCTTCCGGTACCGTATCCCTGTCAAGGCGGGAATTGGTAAACAGTACCGTCCTGCCGTCTACCTCCGCCAGTTCATAACTTTCTTTTAGTGCATCATAGAGCGCCATATTCCCTCCCTGCTCACTGCATTGCCATGCCATTCTCCAGTTTCCCCTGCTGTTCCTGTCCCGTATATTCATGCACAAACTCCTGCCCGTTCCGGGAGATGGCGCCATAGGGGGTAAACACAAAGCCTGCCTGTTCGATCTGCCGCTTCCCATACCCCCGGAAGTCAAAACGGGAAAAGGCAGGGTCGCCTGTGTCGATCCCGGCGCTCTGCAGGACATACTCCCCGTATGCGTCCGGTGAGAGGATATCAGGGCCGAAATCATAACAGCCCAGGTTGGCGGTAATATCCAGCGCCATATCCAGGTCAAAACACTGCTCCAGTTCCAGCACGGCCTTATACTTCATGAGCATCAGGTCATCCGGTGCCTCCCGCCGCAGTTCCTGCAGGCGTCCTGCCAGGGTGTTCAGCTTCCCGATATCCTCGTCCCCTGCCAGCTGGTACTGGAATGCCGGGATGATGCTCCTGGTCTCTGCGATCCGGCAGGCATCAAAGGATTCCTCACCAATGGACAGGAGCGCCCACTGGAGGGCTTTTTCATCCGCAGGCAGTTCCAGCCATATGCCGCTGTCCCCGTCCGGCGCATCGGCCTTTTCGATCCGCAGGGACAAAAGCCCGCTGTGGCTGTCCCCACAGGAGGGCAGATGCTCCCCGTCATAAAATTCCCGGCGGGCGGCGGTACTGCTGCGGTACACATAGCCCCTGGGGGTGAATGCCCCGTGGTCACTGTTCCGCAGTGCCTTCCCTACCTTTGCGGGGTCCAGCAGCTCCACCGCCTCATCCGACAGACTCTCCACTATGTCAAGCATGCCGCCTTCCATGCATGCCCTCCCAAGGCTTGTGTCATTTGTCACACCGGGATGGTATTCATAGTCGTCCAGGGAAAAAGCGAGGTTTATCAATTCCTTTGTGGTAATCGGGGTATCTCCCTTCGCTTCCCTGCACAGGTGTAACGCTCCCTCATACGTTCCAATCTGAAATTCATCCATGCGGCTGACCTGGTCTGCCAGCAGGCTCAGTTCTTCCAGTGATTTCTTTCCGGAAAGGATCAGGTGGCTTGTCATAAACTGAGGCCAGCCATTAAAGCAATGCAGCTCATACCCGCCCCCTTGCGCCACATGGGCGCGCTGAAGTGCATCCTGGATTTCATGGACGCTGGCGGGCAGCATCAGCACTGCCCCTTCGTACCCATGACTGCCGCGGTGGCTGTCCGCGGTGACGTTGACTTCCATATGTTTCATCCAATCCCTCCCATCTGCATTCCCTGATCCTGTGTCTGCCACTGTTTCAGTTCCTGCTCTGTCTTCATAAAGAAATCATCGCCGGAATGCCAGAAGCTGACGCAGAGTTCTCCTTCTTCTGTCTTGATCTCACGCTGCTCAAAGCCCTCCCCCCAGCCATCGGCCTCCTGCCCCTGCCATTCCTCCATCAGTCCGGACATTTCCTGGGGCGACAGGGAGCCGTGGCTTTTTACCTCCAGTACGCCCCACAGTTTCCCGTTCCACATTTCTACTGTAGGGTTCATGCTGGACACCTTCCGTTTCAGCAGACGGTTGTGCAGGTAGACAGCAAGCCCTCTTTCCCCTTCTTCCTCCAGGTGTTCCTGCCCGATCTTCTCCAGTATTTGGTCCTCATACTGGCACAGTTCCCCGGATTCCATTTCCATGGACTGATCCGAGACGCCGCCCCAATCCTCGTCATAAAGGTACAGGAGGCCGCTCAGGGGGCTGAACAGTTTCAGTTCCTCCAGTTCTTCCGTAAGCTGCGCGATTGGACGGTCCCTGCGCAGCACCATCCCATACTCTGTCTGCACGATGCCCTCTTTCCTCATCTGGCATTCCCCAAGTTTCCCATAATCCAGGAACGGCTCGACATCCTCATGGATGTGGATCTGTGCATCTTCCAGATAATAATGCCCATAATCCACGGCGGTCCGGATATCTTCCGGCAGTACCGTATATTGCCCCAGCTCTGCGATCACCCTCATGGCTTCTGCCATATCTTCCGGTACCTCTGCCTCCAGGGCCGCGAACATCTTTCCCCTTTCCTTCTCATCTCCCAGGATGCCTTTTTCCGCCAGCATCCCTGAAAGCTCGTTCATTTCCCTGATGTCCCCGGAAAACGGCAGAAAATCTTCCAGTTCCCGGACAGGGCAGGTGATGCCTGATACCCTGCACTCATCCAGCCTATTTGCCCCCAGGTTCTTCACCGCCAGCGCGAGCCTTTCCTCCGAGGCCGGAAGGGATACCGGGTAAGAGCGGTAATGCCCCGCCGCATAAATAGGGGAATACAGAGATGCCTGGATGACGCACGATTTGTCATATCCAGGTGTCGGGAGGTATTTCCCGTCATAGACCTGTTCCAGCGGCTCCCCTGTCCGGATCACATAGCTGTAACCCGTAAAGTGCCCCACATTGTTCCTGGTATATTCCCTCCCTGCCGCCCCATAATCAAGGAAAGGCACAAGCCGCTCCGGCACTTCCTCTTTCCCCAGCAGGTACCTCCCCAATGCCTCATGGCCTGTGACGCCATCGAAGAGCCTGAATTTATCCAGGTTGCAGGACAGGTTCACGATCTCCGCCATGGAATTCGGACTCTCGATATCCAGTGCCGCCTGGAACACGGCCTTTTCCCTTTCTGTCATCCCTTCCATATGCCGGTCCAAAAACTCCAGTTCCCGTATGCCCTGTTCCGGCCGGAGCGGCATCCCCTTCAGATGCGCCTTTAACCCCTCCAGCGTCCCGGTGGCATCCTCGATTATAACTGTACCCCCGTCACCGTTCTTCATGGCGTCCCGCCTTTCCTGGTCCCCCAGGGGGAATGCCAGCCATTGGCCGTCCGGTGCGGCGCTGCCGCTCAGATATACCCTTGTCATCCTCTGCTCCTTTCTTCCTCCAATACCTCTGCCCCATACCGCCGGACCAGGAACGCCGTGACGACTGTCCAGAATGTCCCATCGCTGATCAGCTCCGGGTCGGTAAGCTCCGACAGGCTCAGACGGTTGGTCCCCTTGTACAGGTCCTTTGCGCAGTGGAACATCACATAGCCGTCCAGCCCGATACCCCGGATGCTGATGTCAGAAAAGTCGATCAAATCCGGATGCACTGCACCCTCCGCCATCCCCCACAGCATATGGTCTGCCGTCAGCAGGTAGAGGGCAGCGCACATGGCCTCCCTGTCAGGGACATCCGCCTGTGCCTTCCACTGGCACCGGAACCGCTCCCTGTGTCCCCCGTCCCGGAACGCGCTCCCGGTGCTGCCCTCCAGGCGCGACACGCGGTCTGTAAACGGGCCGAACCCCACCTCCCCGGTAAACCGTCCCAGGAGGCTTGCAAAGTCCCCGCATCCGCCTCCAACGCTTCCACAGGGGCTGCCCCCGCCGGGCGGCCCGCAGTCCCCCTGCCCCTCTGTCTGCCCACCGCAGCATCCATGCGCCTTTGTCATTTCCAGCCTGCTCACGGACATCCCGCCCTTTCTGGGCTTAAATCCCGGAACCTGCTGCATCTGCGCCTCCATCCCTGCAAGCGGCATGCCGCTCATGAATTTAGTTGCCATCTTCCTCCATCCTTTCTTTTTATCCAGCCTCCACAGGGCAATAAAAAACGGCCAAGTCTCCGTTATAACGGAAAACCCGGCCGCTTTCTGCGGCGGCTGCCTGATGCTGATCCTTTTTACTGTATTCCTCCCATGCCCGTGGATTCCTGCATGCATTGCCGCCCTGCGGCCTCTTTCAATGCCGTGCTGACAAGCCCTGCGAATTTTTCCCGGTCCATGCAGATGGCCCTTAAACGTGCTCCGAAATCTTCCAGCAGGGACAGGCTTTCCGCATAGCAGAAGAAAGCGCCCGCCTCACAGTCGCACTGTATCCTGCCGATTCCGGGATTATCTTCAAACGCTTTTACAAAAACTTCCTGCCACTCATATCCGCTCCCATGCGTGAACAGTCCCGTCTTGTCAGTGACCGGTTCATTGTTCCCCAGCGCATAACGGTTAAACGCATCCTGGCCGAACCCCTTGTATTCCCCTTCCAGAAAAGAAAAGGCAAGGCACAGGCTGTATCTGCTGTTCTCATGGTCCACAATGTAAAAAGGACGGTTTTCTGTGTTGAATCTGTTGATCCTCTGTTTGATGTCCATTTTTGTCCCCTCCGATTTTTCCTCCAGAAAGCATATGATTTCCAAGAGCCTGAAACGCACTATGCCTCCTGGCAGGACATTAGCAAGCTCATTCAGCTTTGCCAGGTCATTCCTGATGCCATCCTGGGAGAGATAGCCGTTGACATATTCCTGGAGTTTTTTCTGTTCTTCCCGGAACTCCTGCTCCTTTTCCCTATACCTTTCTGCCATGCATTTTATCATCGTTAATGCTTCAGGGTCATGCTGGGGCATTCCGCATACACCGGACCGCCCCATATCCCTGCAGCCCGCCGGTACCGCCGCCTGTTCATTTCCCTGCCCAGCCCGCTGTTCTGCCTCCCTATCATGTAAGGCATACAGACAATCAACCAGACGGGAGCGGAGCCTGCTGTCCGGCAGAATTTGCACCACATCCCCCAACAGTTCCTTATTGCCCCATATATTATTCTCATCAAGATATTCCTCAACATAAGCCTGTAGCTTTTCATGCTCCGCCTCATACGCCTGCTCTTTTTCCTTATAGGCACACCTTAAAACGTCTATCTTCTCCAGCACTGATTTCTCCATCATTTTCCCCTCTTACATGCCCATCCCCTGCATGGCTCGCTGGGATGCCTGCAGCGATTCCGCAAGATCCCCGATCCTCTGGCATGGATATTCAATATCATTCCGGCTCATTTCCCATGCCATTCCCAGATGCCTGATGACATCTGGAATCTCCATGATCCTTTTTATTTCTTCCACGCCCTGGGCCGAAGCCATTTCCTCCGCATACCGGCCCAGACCTTTCACTGTCTTTAGCCGGATCAGGCTGGAGCAGTGCCGCGGCATGCTCCTTCCCTGCCTGATGCGCTGTACCCTTGTGTCAAATTCTCCTGTCCAGTCCTGTTTCCCATCCACACCCCAATACAGGCTCAATGCGTCAACCAGGCTCCTGACTTGCTGTATCTCATCATCTTTTCCCTGCCGCGCGATCTGCTCTGCGTAAGAAGTCAGTCCCCTTATTGCCGCCCTTGCCAGTTCCCTATCCTGACGGATACTTTCCTCATCCATGCCCATCCCTCCAATCTTCGAGATCATCCAGCCATCCTGTTCCACTGCTTCCCCCAATAAAAAGGCCATGCACCCCATAAGCGAAAGTGCATGGCTGTTTTTTAAGTAAAGTTGACCATATCGACTGTCCGGCATATCTTCCGGTAGCCATTCCCCTTGGGCGCAAACTCCACGTCTGTGCTGCGGCGTACCTTCCGGCCCAGGTATTTCTTGTTCAGTGCGATTCCCCTCCGCAGTTCGCCGCGGAAGCTGTAGGAGCCTCTCCCCCGGCTCCAGCAGTTCCGTTTCTCCCTTGCCGTGCCGGGCATCCTCTCTTGCTGTGGCATACTGCTTAAGCCTCCTTTCCTCTTTTTCAGGACAACACTATACCATCTCTGCCGGAAAAAGCTATCCGGAATAGTTCACAAACATCCTGCCTCACTTTGTCTGATTTAGGCAATAAAAAACGGCTTCAGGGCTATGCCCTTCCACCTGCTTCCGTTTCCCTTTATTCTGCTAACGCTATACACATTTCAGGCTCTATTTGTGTATTGTGTTCCCTTTTTCCTCTTTTTCTGAACGCTATACACACGATACACAATCAAAACCATACTCCATTTTAGGATAGCCCACATAAATGATGTCATACCGCGAAATATCATCTATGCTTCCTGCAATCTCCGGGCGTGCTCCGTTTTCCTTTTCTTCGGTTGCAATATCCAAAAGCGCATTGTAGTCGGTGGTATAGGCTTCCTCCGGTACGATTTCAAATACATCCGCTCCCGTCTGATTCACAATGGCATCTGCAACATTTTCCGTATTCCCCGACCACGAAAAATAAACCACCAGTGAGCTGCTGCCATCCTTGCCATGATCCGCATCCGAGCCTCCCGCCGTATCGCTTTCCAGCTCTGCATCCGAACCTCCTGCCGTATCACTTTCCGCCTCTGCCGTCTTTGTTCCCGCTGTCTCAGGACCGTTTGCTGCATTCTGTGAGGCTTCAGCATCCGTTCCCTCTGTCACACCAGTCTGCACCGACATATTTTCATTTGCCGCTGCACGGTTTCCCCTGTCTTCTGTTTCGCTGTTTCCACATCCAGCCAGCAAAACTGTCAATACACACACCATGATTACTGATAACCCTTTTTTCATTTTCAAACCTATGCTCCTTTCCCAAAACGTGGACTCATATTTTTCTGTGGGATTTTTCCATCCGCTTTTGTATTTCATGCCGCAGGTAATCCATATTTGCGATCTGCTTTTCCTTGAAGTGAATTTCATCCAGCGTCTTTCCCCTTATCCTGTTAAGCATTGCCAGCCGCGCGGGCTCAGTGTGGTCTCCCTCCAGTGTAAGCCGCACATAGGTTTCCACTTCATTACTGTCAAGCCCCATATCGTTAAGCGTCATGACCATACCGAGATGTTCTATATCCTGTTCATCATACTGCCATGCCCCCATCACCTTCTTTACCGCACCGCACAATCCCCAGCTTTCATATTCCCTGAGTATTTCAAGGGGAATCTGATAACGCTCGCTTGCCTCATATATTGTCATCTTGAAAATTACACCCCCTGCAAAAATATAGATGCTCCCGTCTCGGAACATTTATATTGTAAGCCGTTTATTATATAATGTCCAATACCTATGTTGAATTGTTTGAAATGCCTAAAGCGCATTTCTTAAGCAATTCATTTTTACTGCATGGAATACTCACTCTGAATTGCTGATAACGGCGTCACGGCATTTGCACGGCGCACCTGTTCCTCACTCGCCTGCGACTGCCCCCATCCGCGGATTTTCCCCTCTCTGATCAACTCGCCCATGACTGCCGCAGCTTCCTCCACTTTATCGTCATCCTCAATGCGGTGCTGGTAATACTAGTGTGCTGACATGTTCATTTTTGAACTAATGACGAAGGATAAATTTCCACTCTGCAAGGCGGCGGAGGGAGGCGATGCGGTGGCATCGTTGACCGACAACAACGCAGCAGATGGAAATTTAGGCAAGTCATTAGTCAAATTATGAACGTGTCAGTGCACTAGTCCACGTAGTCTGTCCCAAGACGTTTTAGTGAGACACCCAGATGCGCCCTGATCACAGAAACAGTATCTCCCATCCCTTTATTCAAATGGAGTTTTGTCGCCAGCACTATTTTGTGGCGGAACGGCTTTACCGCCTCCCCCACAAGTCTTTCATTCTCACCTGCCCCATAGGCTTCTGCCGTATCAAAAAATGTACAGCCAAGGTCAAATGCACTTTGAATCAGGCGGATGGACTCACTCCTTTCCGGCACAGCCCCGTATCCGTGGGAAAGCCCCATATAGCCGTAACCGATAGACAATACTTTCAAATCGCTTAAAAATCTGGCTTTCATTTTACATACCTTTCTTCTGTCCTTGTATCACTGCTGTCAGGAAATGAACCGCCACGCACATGCCCCCGATTATTCCAATGTATTCTGCGTAAAAAGCGAGGCTGGAAGCGGCGGTTGGCTCTGTGGTATCCTCCGCATATCGTTCCATAAACCGCTTTATAAAAATCCGTATATGCCGGCTCCCAAAACCAGCAGCTCCATCAAATAAACGACATACCCAAAAATTGTTTCGCTCATTCTCTTTTCCATTCCCGACAGGCAACTGTGCGAGTGTACCCCCAGATGAAATGTCATCAGCATAAATCCCCACGCAGTAGACATCACATGAATATCCCTCCAGTAAAAAGCTGCCGGCAGAAAGGAAATCGAAAAGGCAAGCCCGGAAATCATCAGAGAGCTGACCATGATTGCCAGCATCGCTATCAGCAGCAGAAAATCCAAGGCGGTCAACAATTATAGATCTGCCGCAACATTATGATCTGGAAGTCTTTAACCGGTGCGCCGAAAATGAAGGCATTTTACTGACTTTGGAATCCTGGCGGGAAGTACACCCTTCTCTGGTCACCATTCCGTTTCAGGTTGACTATTCCATCCCTTACGGCATACTTTCTTCACGGGAGCCATCTCCGGAAACGGCTCAGTTTATAGATATTATTCAGTCATTAACGCAGTCTGCGCAAAGATAAATTCAATTTCAAAGAGCTTTCGGAGCTGTACTGCATGGTTCCTGCCGGAACCTGCAATACAACTCCGAAAGCAAAACAAAGCAGTCAAAAAGAGGCAGCTTTTTCAACAAAATAGCACCTATGCAACATCCTGCTGCACCATAGCCGTAAATGCCGCATAAAGGCTCCCAGATAAAAATCATATGATTTTCCCAACGCCCATGCTGAATCAGGCACCCAAAACCTTCCAGTACAAGCCCAAACAATCCGTGCCAACACATCCAGAATTTTCCCCACATGAGCCCTTCATCCACAATAAAATATTCCATAAAGATAAAATGTTCTGCCTGCTCCAACTGTCGGAGCATTTCATCCCATTTATCTTCACCCAAAGGAAAGTAGGTAACAGCAGTATTATCATATACCGGATGGCAGTCATTGCGGTTCAGATACCGCGCCAGCGAAGCGGCTCCGGGATTCTCCTGTTTCAGCCTGCCCAAAACCTCTGCATTTTGCGGAATACAGTCCTTTGTCTGTTCGCCGATTTGTTCTATCCTCCCCCTGATTGCCTTATGCCCAATTTCACTCTTTGTAAACCAATACAGCATTGCGCCAAATACGGGCAGGATCATAACAATAATAAGCCACGTGATCTTTGCCGTTGGATCCATGCGGCTGTTCAGCAGATACAGTACCATAACAACTGTATACAGAGCCACCCCGCCCAAAATATGGGGCAGAATATTTTCAAACCACCGGAACACACCAAACAGGGCGAATCCAGTCTGCCAATCCAGCCCATCAGCGGCGCAAAACACTTTCCCATAAACAATGTAATCATAGAGGCAAACCCTATACTTGTGGGAACGGATGTGTACTTTGTGATGTGCATCGGAAGGCTGGCGTAATTCCAGTATTCAATACCGCACAGCTTTTTAACAATGGTTCCAAGCAGGATTTCCCCAACGGAAACTACCACAAAAGAACAGGCAAAATACAGCATGTACCGCTGCCATTTTGTCTGTATCCCTTTAAATATCCCCCACTTCTCCACTTCCTCTGGTGTTCCCAACACAAGGAACAGGCTGATAACCAGCAGGCCATATCCCAAAAGAAACGGTGCGTTCATATTCCGGTTATTTATGTATCCCTTTGTGACTGCCAGCCAGATATTTTCTACAATAAATCCTAAAAAGAAAATAATCGCCGCCATAATTCCAAGCTCAAATATACCGTATTTCATTTCTATCATTCTTTCCCGCAGCCTGCCAAGCTGTTCATCCTGTTTTGTATATCCTTTGCTGTAACCTTATGTTGTCTTATTCTAAAAGTGCCTCTATTGCCCTGACACATCCGTCAATGCCAATACGGGAGCTGTCCAGTACCATGTCATAATTTGACATATCATCCCACTTTTTTGATGTGTTGAAGGCATAATACTTTGCCCGCTTTTTATTAAACCTGCGGCATACTGCTTCTGTGTCTTTTTCATCAATTCCGTAATCGGAAACAACCCTCCTGTTTTTGAAACCCTCTGCTGCCCGGATAAAGACATGTAATACATTATCCCGCCCCTTCAAAGCCTCCGATGCGCAATGGCCAACGAAAACAGCGCCTCCATAATGTGCAAGGCTACAGATTGCATTGCGTTCTGCCACATACAGCCTGCCTTCCATTGAAAGCATTTCTGCATTCCCCGTCTGCATCTGACTCATTGCAAAAACAGAATACAGAAAGCTGTTTGTAATCTTTTCTTCATACTGCTGCGCTTCCGCAACAGATATATGCAGTTCTTTTGCAGCAAGCTCCATAATCTCTGCCCCATAACAGGCAATTCCACATTTATTCGCCAACCTCGCCGCTATCTCTGTTCCACCGCTCCCATATTCTCTTTCAATCGTAATATATTCAATCTGCATTACCGTTACCTCCCTTTTATGCAAACTGGCTGTTATACAAAGCCTCATATCTGCCGTGCATATTCATCAATGTTTCATGGTTTCCGGTTTCCTTCACATCTCCACCTTCCATGTAGAGAATCAGGTCTGCATCCTTGATGGTAGACAGACGGTGGGCGATTACAAAACTGGTTCTTCCGGAGGTCAGCGCGTTCATCGCCTTCTGGATTTTTACCTCGGTTCTGGTATCAACAGAGGAAGTTGCTTCGTCCAGAATCAATACCGGCGCATTTTCCGCCATAGCGCGGGCAATCGTCAGAAGCTGTTTCTGTCCGGCTGAAACCGTAAGATTATCGCTAAGTACCGTGTCCAGACCTTCAGGCAGCGTATCTACAAAATATCACATCATTGAAATATGCCGCCGCAGTGTCTATCAAACGATAACCCACTGCCAGTGCATCCGTCACCGCCTGCTCGCATACTGCCGCTTCCGGCACCTGAAACACGCCGAATCCCTCCATCGGCATTTTTAATCCATGCTCAATGTCGTGTAATCCATTTGTAATCCTCCTGGTTTTTATATGTTTCATTTTTAAAGTTAACCAAATATAGATGCTCCGTTTCCAGAACATCTATATTGTAAATCTATTCTTATTTCATGACTAATACCCATGTTGAATAATGTAAAATGCCCAAAACGCATTTCTTGACAGAACTACCTTCAAACGGTCAATTATTCCCCTAATGCAAACCACATAAGTATTTCTTGGTCTCAGTTCATAGTACAATGACTCTATCATACTTTGCTGCGCAGTGTTTTGTCATATTCTTGTTTAATAAGAGGAATATAAAAGCAAAATTTCTCTCACATGACGTAAATTGCCCAGAATTCATTTCCCGGCAAATTCAAAAACACGCCAAAGACTCCCCGCCGGAATCGCAATCACCATCCCCGGCTCAAAGTTGACTGCCTCTTTTCCTTCCTCCTGTTCAGGTGTCAGAGGATTTACGGTTGCAGCATATCATGGCTTTACCGCTGTTTTAAATGTCACTGCACTACCTTTTCCAAATATTCTTTCGCATATGCAATAAACTTCAGCATAGCCGGAGAAAGCGCCTGATTCTTTTTCCAGACCAGAACACAGCCGCTCTCAAGCACCGGTTCCAGTGGCCGCAGGCACAGGGTATCCTGATTGCAGGAAAATTCCATCACCAGCGCCATACCGATGCCGCTCTCCACCATGACAGACTGATTATAGTGAGAAATATTGCAGGTTGAAACAACATGACGTTTTTCTCTACCATGGCCAAACCAGTTTTCCAAAACATTCCGCACGGACTGGCGTTTTGCTATAATTAATGGAATCTCTGCCAAATCATCTGGTGTAATTCTTTGTTTTCCCGCCAGCTGCGAATCCCGGCGCATAAGTACATGCCATTTTTCTTTTAGAGGCATCCTCATATAATGGTATCTGCTGATCTCCACCGGTTCCAGCAACAGTCCCATATCCAGGATACCATTCTCCAGACGCTCTTTCACATCATCCGCAATCGCCGTATAAATATTAAAACTTACGTCCGGGTATTTCTGCTGAAAGGAGGCCATCATTTCAGAAAGGGGCTTCATGTTCCGCGTTTCGCCGCAGCCAATGGAGATTTCCCCCGAGACAGCTTCTTCCTCATGCTTTAATTCTTTTGCCGTTTTTTCGGCGAGATCGACAATCTCCTGGGCGCGCCGCCGGAGCAGCATACCTTCTTCCGTCAACAGGATATTATGCTTGCCCCTGCGGAATAATTTCACACCAAGCTCTTCCTCCATCTGCATCAGCTGGCGGGACAGAGTTGGCTGTGTGATATGTAAAAGAGCTGCTGCTTTCGTGATATTTTCTTCCCTTGCAGCAGCCAGAAAATATTGTAAAACACGAATTTCCATTCAGGTCTGCCTCCTTCATTCATTGTGTTTCCATCATATCAGATTTTCATTCAGAAAATCAATATCTCACACAATCAACCCCCTCCGCAGGCACCTCCCACACCTTTTCAGCCATGCTTGCGAACTGCTTTAAACTGTCTTTACAGATATGGCGGTAGAGTGCCGGATGGATCACGGCAAACCCCTGTCCGTAGTTGCAGTCTGTGTAAGCGCCAAGCTGGTGCTCTATCTGGTGTGCCTGGAAGTCGGTTACTTTCCCTATTTTCAGGATGTCATTCTCCGCCATGGCTGATGCCCACATCAATTCACTTCTGGCAAATCTTATCGGAACGTTCTGATAATCGTAGCCAGCAATGCGCAATCTTTCACCGGATACTTCCCATATCTCCCCAAAGGAGGCTCCGGATCCTCCTGGGCGATACAGTAAAATCTCTCAATGAACGCCTTGAGCCGGGACGAGATTGTCCAGAAGTACAGCGGTGTGGCAAAGGCAACCAGGTCTGCGCTTTCTATCTTCGGAACAATGTCATTGAAGCTATCCTTCTGTATGCAGGGCTTCCCATACCTGCAGGCATTGCATCCCAGACAGCCCTTTACTTCACATTTCATCAGGGATATGACCTCAACCTTATGCCCTGCATCCTCCGCCCCTTTTGCAAAACTTGAGACCAACTGTGCCGTGTTTCCATTCGCGCGTCCGCCGCCCTGAACCACCAATATTTTTTCATTTTGTCCACCTTTCCTCCTCAACACATAAGTCAATCACATTTTTTGACATTCCCTCTGTTTTCTGATAAATTTTCACAGGCACAAATGCCAATCAAATTTTTACCGCTCCCATAATTCTACTCTCTGATAAACCGCCTGTCCGACTCCGGCATCCCATTTCCATCCGACACATAGCGCTCCACTCCCATATGCAGATCATATTTTTTTCTGAACTGCGTAATCTTCTCCATCATGGGCGAAGCATGGTGTCTGTCAAGGGCTTTCTGATCCTCCCAACAGTCGATCAGCAATACCGTTTCCGGATCCGCCATCGGAAAAAAATACTCATATTTTATATTGCCCTCCTCCCTGCGGATTGCCTCCGCTGTCCCGCTGCTCTCCATTTCTTCCACAAACTTTCTGGCATTCCCCTTTGTCCCTCTGTAATAGATATTCACAGCTATACTCAACCCTGTTTCCTCCGATTTTTAAAGTCAGCCATTTCCGTCCGGCTGCTGTCCGTCGTGGGCCCTCCACTGGCATTCCGTGACCTGCATTTCTGTAAATACCGCCCTGAAGGAAGATTCCTCCGGAGAGCAGGCATAGGTACCGAACCTGATCTTCCCCTTCCCGCTGTGCATATGGCATATCCGCATCTGGTTGAACGCCACCCCATCCGCCGAACACTCAATGCAGTAATCATCCTCCCTGCGGCTGAACCGATACCACATTGTCTTTATGGACGCTCCTATAGCCGTAGTGGCCCAGTCCGAATACCCGTTATTCGTCACCACGCTCCCCAGGTGCTGGTATTCCTCATTTTCATATTCCACGGAAGCCTTCAGCCAGTTCTCGCTATCCAGATACATCACAATGCCGCATTGGTCAAACCTGTGATGGCTGTCCGCAAAATCTGTCTTCACCACAAAGCTGAAATATTTTTCTTCGGTCTCCGTCTGCAGGACAGGGGCATTGTCATTCCGAAAATGGTAGTATGTCCTTTGCCACAGATCTGTTCCGGGCTCTGTCATGATTATGATTTCCTGACTGCCAATTTTATAATCAGACGGTTCATTGACCCATGACAGCTTTTCCGCCTCAAAGGAGAGCAATTTCTTTTTCTCCTGTTGTGCGGCTCTGCCCTCCGGCCCCCTTTTCAGATCTGTGATTCCATTGATCTCTCCAAAGGATTTCACAAACTGCTCCATGAATCCATCCACATCTTCCAACCCGGCAGGGATGGAGATTGTGTAATTGTGAAAAAAACACTCCCAAGCTCATCCCATATAGTTCCGTATCTTTTCTTTGAAATGTCTTTTCTGAAGCAAAACCAATAATACTTAATGGTTTTGTCAATTCAAATACTGCCAGCGAAATCAAAGCGCCAAACTGTGATTTGATTTCCATACAAGCCGTTTCTGGATTAGATGCAATATACAGATATGAAGCTCCTGTTATATTATTTCGCCCTTCTCCGCTTATTCCTAAAACAGGTTCCCCTGATATATTTTCTGAACCGCTACAATCAGTCCTTCCTTGGTTTCTACTGCATTGATAAAATCATTAAACTTAACCCGAGCATTTACAGAATACCCCCAATCATTCATCATTTCTACAAATTCTTGTTTCCCATCCATATAGTTCATCCCTTTCAAAAAATACTTTGACAATATTTTAACAAATACACTTTATTTTTACAATTACCGCTCCAAAAATTTCAACTGAAATCAATAGGAATTTGATGGAAAATATAAAAAAATACCGTGTCCAAAGAAATTGTAAAAATTGATTTTCAACAATTCCTGCAAATTACTTCGCAGTGAAACGGAACCGGAACGGTTCCTAAATGTCAAACAGACTCATCTGCCCGTCCTCCGCCCTGCGCTCCAGCAAGGGCGGCGACTTGCGCAGAAAGCCCTCCGCAGCGTCATCCTCCAGGAGCCACGCTGCGGCCTCCTCCCGCTCCAGAATCAGGGGCATGCGTTCATGAACAGGCTCCATGGAAGCGTTTGCCTGTGTCGTCAGGATCACAAACCGATCTCCGTCCCCATACTTCCTGTAACATCCTGCCAGATACAGGACAGGCTCACCGTCTCTGCAAAAGATATGCTTCCGCCTGTCATGATCCCATTCATAGAAACCGGCTGCCGGTATGACAGCCCGGCGGTGCAGGATGCCCTCACGGAACATGGGCTTCTCCAGGGCGGACTCGCACCTGGCATTGAAGATGACCTGGCCTTTCCTAAAGCCGGGGAAGCCCCAGCGCTGCCAAAGACAGGCAATCCCAGAGCCCGACGCTGCCAGGATGGGTGCGGCATCCGTGGGATGGATGTCCCGCGCTGCCATCTCCACCCTGCAGGCCGTATCTTTCCTGCGCAGCTTTTCGTCCACCTGCCGGACTAATTTTTCTATCTCTCTTGCCGTATCGTCGTCAACATAATATCTGCCGCACATAGCCGTCCTCCTGCATAGCCGCTGATTTTACTGCTTATTCTTCCACCCCCGGGTGCCATTTATCCCGCTCCGGCAGAAATCTCCTGTGAGCAGCCTGCCGCCGGACACCCCATCCTCTCTAGCCTCTCTAGAGCGTGTTTGAAAATTGCTTTCTGTCAGCTGTACGTCACAATTTGTGGCAGATTTGACCCGAATGAAGGAGACGTAGTGGGCTACGTTGACCGCTTGGATATACACAATAAAGGACGGGTGATTCCTATCGCCTTCCTTTAAATATCCGTTTTTAAAGTCCTGATAGTCATCCCGTACCTTTTTCCAGCGTCCGCCTTTTTTAATCGTGACAACCTTTTTATCCAGGTCTCCCGAATCCCGTATCTGGTTCCAGATAAATACGCCCTGCTTTTTATCGTGTATCAGCTTGCCCATGCCTGCACCTCTAACGTGTCCCGTTAAATCGTTTCAGAATAGCAGAAAACGTGGGGTCTGTCAAGGAAAAAATCCGGCCGTTTCAATTCTTGAGAATTGCCTGCCTATATGTTTTCAAAGTCTTTCGCAACATAGTTGAATGGGCAGTTATCCACAATAGATAACTGCCCGGTATCCTGAAATGGCAGATTCTCTGTAAAAAACATCAATAGTATGGCATTTATGCATGGTTGCCGGTTTCCCAGCACCACTTGGCAATCTTCTCAATCAGCGCAGCATCAATCCTGCCATAGGGGATGCGGATCGTCCCCTTATCGGTCTTGTAGCCCTGGAGTTCCTCCGCAAACTGCACGACTGCAGCAGGCCCCGGATACAGCCCGATGTGCTCCTTGGAAGCCGCAAAGTGAAGGATATTGTGGTTTTTCCAGTAAGTCGGCATACTCCAGGAGATACGTTCTTCCGCTTCCGGCAGAGCATTGCGGAGAATCTGGCGGATCTGCCGCAATGCTTCCTGTCTATCTGCATCCTGGCTCAGGATATACTCATCAATGGTCTTTGGCTTTTCTCCGCAGTAATGGCTCTGCTCTTTTTTCTTAAATTCCCTTCCGCATTTCGGGCATTTCCACATAGATGTTTTCTCACTTTCCCTTTCCTGAATGACTACTTCAACGGTATCGCCAAAGCTTTTGCCGATCTGGCGGCGGATTCATCCTTTGTGCGGCCTTTTCTCTCCGCCTTTGCCAGCAGCATCGGATAAACCTTCGCAAAAGACATTCCGAATACCCTTTCATCTTCCATTCCGCAATCCTCCATAAGAAAGTGCAATTATTTGTATTTTACTGCTTACTGACTAAAAAAATAATCAGACCCGTAAGCAGCGCTATTGGAACACCGATCATACAGCCGCATAACCCGTCCACCAGGCTTTTTTTCGTAAGCAGCTTATATTCTTTATCCATGTCCTCGGTCCCGGGCAGACGGCATTTTTTCCAATGCACCATGAACCCCAGGTCAAGGACTACCGTATCAAATATATTTACCACAAACCATATACAGTAACAATATAAGGTACCCTGTAGAAAGGATTCTGCCCCGGCAAAGAATACCATTCCCGCAAGCAAAACAAGAAAAATCAGACAGGCAGCCAGTTTCCTCGCTATTACCCTTGGCGATAAGCCTTCCGGCCCCGTGATTTTGCAGTCAGGGTGCAGCTCAATGTACCGTTTCTGTACCGGCTCCGGATATTCATTTATCCACGCTGCCTGATTCTTCAATACAGATAAAATAATAAATGCCCCAAACAGAACACAGCCAATAACGCATTCAACAGCTAAGATCATTTCTGTTCTCCTCCTGGAAATTGAAATATACCAGAAAATTACCATACTGCAAAACTTATCCTATTGATTGTATCATGGACAATTTTTCGCGTCAATGCTGCACCTTGCTTGTCCTCACGTTCTTTTCTTGTTCCTTACCTTTCATTTGCACCCCCTTCGCCTGAGATTTAACGGGTAAAAAAATAAGCATAACCGGTGAAGTCCGCTTGTTTTCAAGCTTTCTTCGGTTATGCTTATTATAACTCAGGCGTTATCCAGAAAACGCTCCAGCAGGGAACTGCCGTCATGGGCGCCGTAGGTATTGCCGAAGCTCAGGTTTACCACCAATGGCATCTGGAGTTCCACCGCCCTTTTGACCACATAAGTCATTGCCCGCATGATCTCGGTGGTACGGGGGAATCCCAGGGCATCCGCCACTCCCAGCTTCACCACCAGCAGTTCCGCCTCTCTTGCCACGCCCCGGTATCCCGCGCTGTCTCCCACCGCAATCCCCGCCACTGCCGTCCCGTGTCCGCTGGTGTCCACACTTGGCAGGCGGTCAAACTGCAGCTGCCCGGAACCGGCTGCCAGCGCCTCATCGATCTGTTCCGACGTAAATTCCACCCCCACGGAAAATCCTTCCGGCGGACGGCGCTCCTGCGTGGGTCGGAGCGTCTGATCCCAAAGGAACCGGATCCTGGTATTCCCGGCGCTGTCCCGGAATTCCGGCAGAGCGTAGTCGATCCCCGAGTCCAGTACCGCCACCAGCACGCCACGCCCGGTCAGGCCCGGTTCCCTGAAAACCACCGGCTCCAGACAGGAACCCTCCGTGGGCGGTATCTGCTGGTAAAAATACCTCTTGGGCTTTTCCACATATTCTATCTGCTCCAGTTCCGCCATCTGGTCCACCAGCAGTTCCGGAACGGTGAGTATGGCGTATCCCGCGATCAGGTATTCAACCCCGATCGCCAGGCTGTCCAGCGTGTCCAGACTGCCGTGGTATTTGACGATCAGTTCCCAGGTGCGTGTCAGGACATCAAAACCTACATTTAGTTCTTCCGTCTCTTCCCTTATTTCCTCCGGTGTCTGCAACGACAGCTGCAACAGGTTTTCCAGTTTTTGATTCATTATAATCCCCTTTTCCGCATTATTCTTTGCGCATAGACTACGTTATGAAAGACAATAGCCTTTTATCAAAACATATCGCTCCATGAATGTCCATATGACACTTTTACGAAAGACTTCAAGTTGTAGAAGTTCAGCCCGCGGCACCAAGCCAAGAAACATGGCTTGGTGCCGCGCTTCAGATTCGCTTTATAAAACAGTTCATATTTAATGTTATCGCGCCAGTCAGGATTGGGGGATTTTTTGATTTACAGCGGGTGGATACAAAAACTGGATTTCAGCCAACCGCAAAGGTAGAAATTGTCTAACGCCTCCGCATCTTCCAGTTCTCGTCCCTGTCCTTGCTGGCAGCCGTTGCGCCGGCGATCTGCCGCACGATCTCACTGAAATATCTCTCCGGCACGTCTTTCAGGAGATAGGAGTTCTTATCCTCCGTCTCGTCGTACATATAACTGCCCCTCTTGATGGTTCCCGCCTGATAGAACCTGGCCTCGTACACTGTCACATCTTCGTTTGAGCCTGCCACATAGCTGCCGGAAAAGTGCAGTTCCACTCCCAGGGACAGTTCCGGATCCTCCCTGTAAAAGGTGTAAAAGCCTCCCCCGTCCTGGGTGGAGCCCCGATACCAGCCGGCTCCCATCAGCTTCCCTCCCAGGGACAGATCGTTGACGATGCAGCCCCCGAACCGCTCCAGGCTCTTCTGCTGTTCCTCCTCCTTCGTCCTGCGGTACACGGCTCTGTCAAGCTGTTCGACAGGCTGCGTGATCTCATAATCCTCCAGCTGCTGTTTCCATGCCTCCAGGGACTCCTTCGAAAGTTCGATGGGGTGCACCAGGCCGATGGTTCCATTGTCCTGCGGCAGTGTAAACTCCTCCTCGTCCTCCGTGTTAAAGGAACCGTCCTCCATATAGCGGAAGCTTTCCACCAGCTTTCCTTCCTCATAGATGCCCCAGACCAGTCCTATGGCAAACTGGTGCATAATGGGATTCTTCACAAACAGATCCTTCCATGCCGGCACCTTCCACTGACGTTCCGTGGACAGCGCCATGTCCAGCCGCATCTTCTGACTGCCCACAGTGGCTTTCATCTGTTTCTTCATCTGTTTGAATGCCTCGTAGGCTGCCGCGGCTTTTTCCTCGTCGTCCCGCCTGCCCGGCGCGGGAAGGTTTTTCAGCTTCTTCCCACCCTCGTCAAACACTTCCACCTCCAGTGCGGGAGTGATCGTCACGGTAAATCTGCGTCCGCCGTAATCAAAATGGCGCTCCATCTTTTCATCAAATCCCAGATCCGGCACGATCCTGTCCGCCAGTTCCTCCTTCGTGATCCCCAGCTGGGATGCGGCGAACTCCAGGGCTTTCCCCGCCGCCGCTTTCACCTGTTTGAACTTGAATTTCCGGGAGATCCCATCCACCGTCAGCAGCGCCTGGGGACTGGGGCTCAGCGCCAGCGCCTGCACTGCCTCCGACGCGATGGCGCCCCGGGCCGCCTGGGGCCATTCCTGGATCTGATGGCGCATCCTCTCCACCATGGAGCTGCCTCCATGAATGGCGACTGCGTAGAGCACCCAGCGTTTCTTGGACTCCGCCCCAGCCTCCAGCCACTTGTCAAAGAGTTCGTTCATATACAGTGCCAGTTCCTCCTCCACAAGGCCCTCCGCCAGCATCGCCGCGCTGGGACTGATGCCGCAGGGGGACATGGCGGAATAGCTTAACAGGATCGCCTGCAGGTACTCCTCCGACGCCTCCCCGCCGTCCTTTCTATGTACCTTGGAAAAGGGCGTCTCATAGGCCCAGGCAAGGGTGCGCTTCTTATTCCCCTTGTGGAGTTCCTTTACCAGATCCTCCGTGGAAATGTTTCTTGCGCCGGACTGTCCGCCGCCATCCCCATTCAGCGCACTGTCAAGAAGCGCCCGGACCTTTCCGTTCTTCTCCTTCTCCAGGGCTTCCATGAAAAGATCCTTATATTTCCCGTTGTCCCATTTTGCCAGCACACGAACTGCCACATCCCTGTCCGCCGCCTTTTTGGAGGAAAGCAGCGCTGTGATATCCTCCTCCCAGTCCGTCTGCCGATACAGCAGTTCCAGAAGCTCCTCCTTCACTGCCTTTGCCGTATCCTGGGCAAATTTCAGGATCTCCGCCCTGTTCTGCCCAGGGTCTTCCGAAAGGAGTCTCAGTCCCAGGCTCCTTCCGATACTGCCCGCTTCCCGGATTGCCGCCAGCATCTCCTCCCGTCTCTGCGCCAGGTATCCCCGGAAGATCTCTGTTGACGTCTCCTCGTATACCTTCGCGCCCTCCGGTCCCAGGCAGTAGGTATCCGCGATATCCTCATAACCGGCCAGCTGGTACCTTAAGGGCAGCTTCACCGATTCCGCCGCGGAAAACAGCTTCTTCACATCCTCCGCCTTTACATAATTATAGCTGAAAACGTATACGTACTTTGTAAATCCTCCGCACAGCATCAGCAGGGCCACAACCTTATTATGTAATTCATCATACCCGAAACCATCGCGGTAGCTTTTTAAAACATCCCAGAATTTGCTCACACTATATCCACCGCTGATATCCAAAAGCTTTTTCCCGCAGGCGCAGAACGGCTCTATCTGATCCGTCCCGCCCTCCAGGTATGCCTTCACCTCACTGCCGACGTTTTGATCCGTCATTTTCACAAAGGCGTCGATCACCTTCGCCCGCTGCCTGCGCACCCCTGTCCCGATCCTGGCCTGGTATTCGGCGGGATGCACCTGCTGCAGAACGGATGCCATGGTATTATAGATCTGGAAATCAGCCTTCTCCATATATTCCAGGAAGCACTCCCTGTTGCGCCGGCACTGGGCTTTTAAGACCGCTATGTCACCCTTCTGCGCCGCCCAGTTGATGTATTGCCGGGGCTCTATCCCGAAAATCCCGTCATATTCCCCGCCTCTCCTGGCCCGGTCCCGCCGCACATCCAGAAAAGCCATCATATTTTCCATCACATCCAGATTCGCCCTGAGACAGATCTTCACCACGTTTTTCAGCCGCGCCGACAAAGGATAATTGAGGAAACTCATGCCCCCGAAAAGCTGCAGCCAAAACTGGTTGACCATGTGATTAGCAGTCTCCGCCATTTTCAATATCCTGGCATCCACCTGGTCCTGCTCGACGGCCTTCCTGATCGTCTTCCAGTTCGCCAGCACAGCGGGATCCATATAGATCTGAGAAAGGCTGTCCACGATCTCATCCTCGTACTCCCGCATCAGCCGGGCATCCTGTCCCTCCAGACTGCCCTGCCCCGCATCGGGATATTTCGCCACAAAGTATGCGCCAAAAAGGACCAGACGGCCCGCAGGCGATTTGTTTTTCTGATAGGCAAGAGCCTTCAGGATATTTTCGGGATCGCCGTCAGCCGCCTTGATTAAATCAGGAATCGAATTGGGGCGGCGCAGATACGTCACATCCCCCATCTTTGGCGCATAAACCGCCGCCCTCTTCTCCGGCTCAGAGGGGAAAAAGTCAAGGTGCCTGCCATAGTAGAGCGGATGCCTGGGCATCAGCACCGCCATGCTTGTGGACTGGCCTGCGGCAAAAAGGAACTGCGCCATTCTCCTGGCTTCCCCGCTCCCGCCCTGATTCATCAGCTGGGACAGCGCCGATTCACATTGCTGCGCCTTGTCGGAAGAAAGATTTGACATATCCCGGAACGCCACCTTCTCCAATTCCTGCTGCTCCACACTTCCCAGCAGATAATCCTCCGCCAGCGACAGTTCGTCATCCGTAAACAATTCTGTCTGTTCCAGGGCTTCCCTGGCTTTTGTAATACGTTGGTCTTCTGAATGAATCATATTTCCTCCTGTTCTGACCGCCCTGCGGCAGTCTGCTTTTGTTTCTTTCCTCCTCGCAGATGCCGGCGTAAACGACAAGTACCGAGTCATTCGAGTAGGATGCGGCGACCAACCGCCGTCCTCACACACTATATTACGTATCCAAATTGATAAAAATATTTCTTGGGTGCTATCGTTTTTACATTTACTGCAAATGCCCTAAAATAAACACTTTTCAAAAAGGCATATGCACCCAAGCATAAGCAGCTACCGTTTTAATAGTTAGGATTGCTGCATTTTTGATTTTTCAGAGTGTAAAATTTGACGGTAAACCATTTTCAGAGAGGTTATCGTTATTTTTTTCACCCAATACTCTCGCATTATATTTTACCAGAATAAGCGGCGGATTTCCATACGCAAAAACAGCAAGCAGGATATCCGGAACTCCCTGGAACCTGCCCGCAGCCATCAAATCTCTGTGCTGACTTCCGCCCCGTTACGGAAGGTGAACACCACCCTGCCGTCGGAATGCACCGTTGCATAACCAAGACTTGATTTCTACAGAAACATGGGAGATATCCCTCCTGCTATAACGAAAATACTTTTCAGAATTGTGAGGATTCTACACATCCCGCTTCTCTGCGGTCGCCTCTCTACAGAAAGTGCAGTCTGCGCATCCCGTCCATAAGCAATAAAAAAGAACAGCTCTGCCCCAAAAGAAAACAGCACTGACATTTCTGCCAATGCTGTAAAATATACGCCTACACAATTATCGAATACCCTGGGGTTCTCACCAAGAACTGATGCCCATATGATTTATATACCTATGGTGTTAGTCTGAATGTTGTCGCTCATATTCCTCCTTGTTGGACAATGCGTCCTGTGGACGCATTGTTATTTTGATATTATACTGCATAACGCTGAATACTGCCTAATGTAATCATGCGATTGAACCAGTCAGCGTTATGCAGTCTGGTTTCACGGCAAGTGAAATCGTTAAGCAGTATAAATTGTTGATTTATGCCAGTTGCATAATTTCGGCTTCTAATTCCTTGATGTCACTATCAAGCAAATTAGGAAAACAATCAGATACTTCATCAATTTTTATCTTCCCTAATTTCAAAAGTCTACGGGCATTTTCTTTTGTTTCTTCATAACGCTCACTCTTAATAAACGACTTCATAATCTGTTCATCATCAAACAAACTCATCATAATCGTCACAACCTCCTTTTCCCTGTCTAGCAAATATTCCTTTAAGACATTCCTGTCTTTGCATATACGGATTGTTTCCGTAACTGCCTTTTGTGTCATTCCATGCTGTTTTGTCTGCTCGTTAAAAACTTTGCAGAAAATAATGTACTGATTGATAATGTCATCTGTATCGCTCTCATAGATAACCTTTGCTTTTACCTCAATATCTATATCCGCGCCCTCGAAAAATTCTTTCGACAGAGATATTTTATCGGGTTTCCTCCCTTTGTTTCCCGTAAAAATCACATAAAGTTCAGGCTTTGGCATTTTTACTTTCCTGCTTTTGTAATAGTCTTGGCAGGTACGCTGAAAATATTCGTGATAGCTTTGCGCCAGATATAGCAAAACTCTTACTAAAATATTCACTGTCCATGTAGATTGTGCCTCCACAAGTATCATCAGCTTATTATTAGCAATAAAGCCTAAATCATTATACAGATTATCCGTCAATACATTTGTGATCGTCACATCTGTAAGGGAATCCTCTGTTGCCGTGGTGTCCTCTGGGTGGAGCGTTTTATACAACTTTAGCAGATAACTTTTGTTTTGAAAAAGGTCAAGGAATACGCTGTTTTTTGCTGTACGTTTTGCCATGCGACGTGTCACATTGACTTCCTCTATCTGTTTTGTATCGTCCTGCACTTTAACACCTCGATTTCTAAAATCTGTGACACAAGATACGATATATCTTGTTCTTGCCATACTTCAATTATACAAAAAAACGTCTGCTTTTACAATAAAATTCACATTAAATTGTTAGTGCTGTTTCTTTCTACAAATGAAAATCAGCAAATATCAATCAAACATTATCAATAATTTATCCAATGAACTTATTTCTTTATCTTGCCCATAACATTTAATTGCATTATCTCTATTTATTAAAATAGAATATGCTCCCGCATTGACGGCACACATTATATCTTTTTCTTCATCACCGACAAATGCCATTTCCTTAATATCAATCTGCATTTTTCTCGATAGAAGTTTTAATCCATCTGCACATGGTTTTCTGTAACCCACATCATTGGAAGTCAGCGGATAATCTATATACTTTATTATTGCACTGATATCTTCCAAAGCGTACACATTGTCCATACCATACGGAACATCAGATAACGTGCCTAACAATATTCCTTTATCGGAAAGTCGTTTTAGAGTTTCTTCAACTTCCGAGAACACAGTGCAATCGCGCCTAAAATATAAAAAGAAGTGATGTTTAACTTGCTCTATATCTTCCATTGGAATATCCATAGCACTCAGAATTTCATTAAAAATCCGCTCGGAGGATACTTCATAATCCCGTGGATTCACTCTTGTATTATATTTAGTCAATATCCGATAGGCAAGCTGATAATGACTTTCCGAAAAAGTGTAACCGCATTTTTCGGAGATGCTTTTAAATGCTGATCTATATAATTCCGACCAATTTAATGGTTTTTTATACTCAACCAAAGTTTGCCCAATATCAAACACAATAGCTTTAAGCATGATCAATTCCCTCCTTTCCGCCAGTAACGCGTAAATACTATGCCGTGGCTGGTTTGAATATATAACCAGCGCCATTTCGCTTTCCTCTGCCATCCTATCCCCTTAGATACTTCCGACTTATCCTTTCCCCTTCTCCCCATATCCCTATGGATATTTTTCCGGTATACGTCTAAAATTCCTATCACGCGTTAAAAACGCACCCAAATTTACGGGATGTACCGACATACCGCTCCATCCCGCGGTCATATGTTACCTTCTGCCTGCATAAATATAAATATTCATTGATCTGCGTGTACAACTCCGCTATCTGTGCTGTTTTTCTCTCCATCTGGTGACGGCCTGCGGAAATATAACCCGTCAGTTCCTCCAACAGCTCCGACAGGTATTTCATTCCATACCGCCGGGTCTTTACCGCCGCTTGTTCCATACCCTGTATGGTACTGTCGTGCACCGTGTCAAAACCGCTCTGGCACAGTTCCGTCATCAGCGCAAGGACGTCCTCCGCGATCTCTCCCACTGCTGCATATTTTGATCCGGAATCCTCAGCGAACTCCATATGCGTCCTCCCTTCCATGCCACTGTACTGCGCCCAGCCAGACCCCGCAGAAGCTCCCTGCAACCAACAGAGGGTCGAACCAGAGCGCAATACATCCATAAAAAGCTGCGGTCAAGCCCTTTAGGACATTGTAACCCTCGCGGCATTCGCCAGTATGTCCAA
Organism: uncultured Lachnospiraceae bacterium; assembly: GCA_948473115.1. Taxonomy (GTDB): domain Bacteria; phylum Bacillota; class Clostridia; order Lachnospirales; family Lachnospiraceae; genus Acetatifactor. The sequence goes on from CAOKWI010000003.1 coordinate 48,577, forward strand.
ACCAGCCAAAGGTTGGTTTTAAGCAGCCGCTTGGCTCATTGCCCGCGGGAGCAAAGATTCTCCTGCATCGCCACCGGGTACATCCGCAGCCTTCCCTCCTTCAGATATACTTTTCCCACAAAGCAGGGCAGTCTTTGCTCCGAAAGCTTTTCCAGGTATCGGATCGTGCCGGCTTCCTCCTTGGAGTATGCCACCTCTATGGCGACCTCCCGCTCCGCTTCGTCATACAATGCCATGGAAAGCAGCTGTCCTGTCTGGGAAAATTCCGCAGCCTTCCGGGCAGCCGGCTGTACAAAAACGAGCTCCGCAGCCTCCTGGGAACTGTTCCCTGCAAGCCATGCTTTCCGTCGCTTTCCGATCTGTTCCGAGAAAAGCTTTCCGAAATCCCTGTAATACCAGCCTTCTATATCGGACAGCGACAGCCTTTGCTCTCCCGTGATCTCGCCCCTGGTATCCTGGCTGGCGGAGAGCCGTCCCCTCTCGTCACATTTCGCCCCTGTCAGGCTGATCCTGACTTTCAAAAGCTCCTCCATGGAAATCCCCAGTCCCCAGGGAGCCTGCGCTTTCTCCGTAAATTTCCTTCTCCTTCCCTTTTCATAAAATACGGGTCTGGCATTGGTATAAGTGTACCACTTTTTCGTATTCTCTTCCAGGAAATATACCGTTTCCCCCTCATAGCCTGTGCCGCTGTCAAAGTGCTCCAGCCCGATACCGATGAGATCCAGCCTGCCCACGGGAACATATTCCGCACGAAATTCCCCTGCGTATTGCTTTACTTCCATGCTGCTGCCCGCCTGCCGCAGAAGTCTTACACGTCTGTAAAGCCTTGTGATCTGCCCCATGAGATCTTCCGTTTGAAAGGCGGCTTTCCGTTTGAAATATCCCTCATAGGATGTAAAAAGCCCCCGGAAATACCCTTCAAACCTGGCAAGCCCTGCATTATGGGCAAGGACAGCAAGCCGTTCCATATGATCCAGCACATCCGGAGAAGTCCTGGAAAGCCCGGTTGCCAGAAGTTCCTCTAAAAACTGCTGCATCTGCCCCGCCGCCTCCTGCACTCTGTCCATGTCATAAGCCGGCTCACCCGCTGCCTCCCCTGTCAGTTCCTCCCTGGTCAGCTTTCCGGTCTCCAGCCTGCACCAAAGGATAGCGGCGGCCTTGTGCGCGCACAGTTCCTTTTTATGACAGGTACAGGAGGAATATTCCAGGGGAGACAGGAGTTTGACCACCGCGCCCGCATCCGCTTCCCTGCCGGGGAGATGCACGGTGACAGTAGAAGCATACCGGATCTGAGGCCTGATCCCTGACAGAACCTGACTGATAAAATTTTGGAACTGTCGGTTACCAAGGGCTTTTTTAAGGGTCTGGAGGGGATACCCGTCGATTTCCCGTAGGACTTTTTGGGAGGCTGCGAACTCCATGGATTCTCCCGTCTGTTCAGGCTCCTTTTCCGGCGGAAGCTTTCCTTCCTCCCCCTGTCCGGAAACTGCTGCCTTTGCCGCATCCCCTTTCACATTTTCCACCACATCAGAGCCACCGGAAGTTTCCTGGGCGCTTTCCCCCATATCAGGACTGTCAGCGGTTCGCCGGACGCTTTCCTTCAGCGTCAGTACCGCCTGCACCACATGGCGGCAGATACTCCGGGAAGGGCAGCTGCATCCGCTTTCCCCCAGTGGAAACCGGACTGTCACCGTCTCCCCTCCCACTTTCACAACAGTCTCTTCGCCCAGGCTCAGGACTTCCGCCGCGGACTCTTCCTTATCCTTATACGCCCGCTTTACAATTCCTCTATTGCTGATGCCAATGAGGTAATCGTCATCCACATCCGCCAGCCGTTCCTTCCAGTCAATCATAAAACCATCTTCCCCATCCATTCCGCCAGCCTTTCCTTCCAATCACTCATAAAACCGTCTTCCCCATCCATTCCGCCAGCCTTTCCTTCCAATCACTCATAAAACCGTCTTCCCCATCCATTCCGCCAGCTCCTCCGGCGTCATGGCTCCCACAAAGGCGCCCATATCCGCCAGTTCCGCCGCGGCATTTCTATTATAATTTGGAACCGCCTCCATATCCAGCGCCGTCAGCACCACCAGCTTCGCACCGCTCTCAATGATCCCCCGGGCAACACTGTAAAGAGGCTGGCAACTCCCGCCCTCATACAGATCCGTGACTAACACCACCATGGTACGATAAGGAAAATCGATCAGCCCTTCACAGTAGGACAAAGCCCCGGCAATATTGGTGCCTCCTCCCAGCTGAATGCTCATCAGCGTCTCCACAGGGTCTTCCACGTAACCGCTGAGATCCACCACATTGGTGTCGAATATGACCAGCCTGGTGTCCAGCATGGGCAGCTTTGCAAAGATACCTGCCATGACCGCGCTGTGAATCACGGAATCCAGCATGGAACCGCTCTCATCCACACATATCACCACACGCCACCGGTGATATTTTCTCATGCGGGAATTGAAATAAACCTTTTCCAATATCAGCTGTCGGCGCTCCGTGTCATAGTTTTTCAGGTTCCTGCGGATGGTTTTCTTCATATCCAGATTTCTGGCCGATCTCACCGGACTGCTGGCGTTGCGGTCCAGCTGGCCGAAGAAGGATCTTCTGACCTCCTGCTCCAGCTTCCCCGCTATTTCCTCCGCCACTTTCTTCACGATCTCCCTGGCCAGTTCCAGCACTTCACCCTTCATCATGTGCTTCAGTTCCAGGATGGTCTTTAAAAGCTCCTTATTCGGCTCCAGCTTCCTCAGCACCTCCGGATCCGTAACCAGTTCCGTCATTCCATACTTTTCCAGCGCGTGTCTCTCCAGGATCTCCACTGTCCGCTTTGGGAACAGCCTTTTGATCTGGCGCAGCCAGTAAGGCACGGTAAGGCGGGAGCCTTCGCTGCCTCCCGTCCTGTCCTTACGCACCTCCTGCTCCTCGCCATACTCCCTGGAGTACAGGTAATCCAATACGCTTTCCATATCCATATAATTGATCTCACCGGAAGAAAAAGAAATCTGTCCGGCGGAATATTTCCCCAGAACCAGCCGCCACCGGTTCAGTATCTCCTGCTCGTCAGCCATTTTGTCCACCTCCGCCCGATACTTTGCAAGTCCCTGTTCCTCTCAGTTCATTTCCGCCTTCACATACGCGTCAACTTCCGCCCCGTAGGCATACCAGTCGGGCAGTATTTCTTCCCGTTCCAGGATATCCGCCTGTTTCCTTCCGTGAAGTGCCGCTGCCTTCCCGGCGATTTTGTCCGTCTCCCTGGGGGTGAACCAGGTAAATGCCATGCGCAGTTCCGGCAGAAGCTCCATAAATTCCTCCGGTGTCACCTGCCCCAGGAATGTATCCAGCATCTTCAAAAATGCATCCCCGATAAAGACCAGGTCACGGGCGGTATAAAACAGCCCTCTAAAAAACTGTGCCGTTCCCATAAGCTGTCCGCCGGTTCCCGTCAGGTATCCCCGGCATACCGTCTCCACCTCCGCTGCCTTCTCCCTGCCGCTGCCGTAGAGAATCCCGTGGATACAGCCGTTCAGTCCCGCATGAATCTGACTGTCCCGGATCATTCTGGAAAGAGCGTCAAAATAGATCCCCTGCACGTCCTGCTCCCGCCCCGAGACCTGGTACAACAGCTTCAGCGCATTCATACAGCCCGTCAGATCCTCGTCCTTTATTCTGGTCATGGAAGGCAGAAGGCTGATCAGCTTCCTACATCCCGTCTGTACCAGGCTTCCAAATTCCATGGAAGACCCATACAGCTCCCCCAGCTCCTCCATCATCAGCAAAGACCGCAGCGCCTCCGCCAGGGAATAGAAATCCGTATCCCGCAGCATCAGTTCCCGGACTCTTTCATAGACAGGCTGCAGCTGATCCGTCAATCCCATCTCAAAGACATGGGTTAGAAGCTCTGCGCCTTCCCGCGCCCCCATCTCCTTTACAAGCCTTTCCTTTACGATGCCCGACGCCGCCTCCTCTATGGTTCCGCCGTACACGGACACATCGATCAGGGCTGCATTTACCTGGGCGCTCCATTTATATTTCCAGATCTCCCGCATCAGGTTCCGGTCCTTCCTCAGCTGCAGGTTCGGTCCCTTCACCTTCCTGGCAAAGGCCGTGCCGAGAAAGGCCATCCGGTGAAAGAAAATGCCGGTCTGCCTGTGCCTTGGATTGGAAAAGATGGACAGGGTGGCCTCTGATTCCAGGGTGGAGCCGGTCTTTAACCGGAATGTCCTGCACTGTGCCTCAAAATCATGGATAATGGGCGGCACATCGGCCTGTTCACACAGCTTCCCCACCTTTTTCCCTGTCATACGCCTGCGCAGGATCCGCATGGGGGTGTCCGTGGCAAGGCTGTACTCTCCCTTCACGAAGGAGGACAGCACCGCATCCATCAATTCGTAGGCTCCCGGCTCCCGCTTCCCCCGCAGTCCCGCCAGCCCCTCCGCCATGGAGCAGGCGCAGATTTCGTCACAGGTGGACAGACCGCCCTCCTTCCGGCGGGTCTCCTTGCCGGAAGCCACAATCATGTCCAGCACCACGCCGCCGTAGGGGGTATTTGTGTCCCCCTCCCGCAGTGCCTCCCAGATCTTCTGGTAAAATCCTGTGAAGGGCATCCCGCTGGCATATCCGTTCAGCGCATCCGCCGCCTCCATGGAATAAGGCATGAGGTAGACGCTTTGATCCTCTCTGGGCACCATGGCGGTTCGATCATTCCTTTCCGCAGCTTCCTTCCCGCCCTCTCCTGTCAGCAGCGTCTTCAGCGCCGTCGTATGAAAGCCGCCTGTGACCACCAGAACAGGAGCCTCCCCGGAGCAGGCGGCCCTGGCATATTCCCTGATCCGCCCTGCCATATACCGCTCCCGGGCAAGGCAGCCTTCCTCCTCCAGCATCTCCTCCCGGCTGTTCTCCCTGGCGAGGTTACAATAGGTCAGCAGATTTGAGAACCATACCTGATCCGTCTGCGCCAGCCCGCCCAGTTCAAAATACTTTTCCCAGAACTCGTCAAAGCAGCGGAGTCCCGTCCTCTCACAGAGCTGTCTCAGATACTCGTTCCGGGAGAGGAAATGATCGTCGTTGTAATTATTTTTCTCCGCTTCCCTGTTCAGCAGCCCCCTGCCTTCCCCGGAGGCCGCCAAAATATCCCCGTAAGGCAGGTCAATGAACGCCGTCCTGCTCCCCTGCCGTTCTCCCTCCCGCAGCGCCGCCAGTTCCGGCGAATAGTCCAGGAAGGGGTAATAGCATTTATACCGCTCCTTTTCCTCAGAGATCCGCCCCAGCCGGTCATGATAGGAGTAATAAATGGCAAAGGGCGCCTCCGTGTCCTTATGTACCATGACCGGTATCAGGGGACTGGCATTTTCCGGTCCCTCCACAAGGATGACGCAGGGACGGATGCTCTCTATGGCCCTGCCCACATGGAAAGCGCAGGCCGGACTGTGATGGCGGACAGGAAGCAGGATTATCTCAGCCATTTCCTCGCTTCGTAATATTTTCTCCATAATCCACCTTCCCTGTCGCTCTTATCCTTGATGACAGTGTTAAAATAATCCTTTACCTTCTCCAGATCGTCCTGGTTCTCCTTGGCTACCGCACCCACCAGGTTCTGCACCAGACAGTCCATGTCGATCCTGTCCTCCCCGTAGTAGTAGCCCGTGATCATTGTCTGATAATACACCGACACAGCCTCCGCCGTGCTCATCACCGCCGCCGGTTTATCGATCCTGTGCCCGTAGGAGGAGACGCCCTCCCGCAGCTCGTGGTAGGTGGAAGCCAGGATCTCTGCCACATCCTCGTCCGCCTGCATCTGAATATGGCTCTCCTCCGCCAGCCTGTTCACCTCGTTCAAGATGATCCTCTTCTCCATGGCCGCTTCCCGCACAGGCATCACTGTCTCGAAGTTAAAACGCCGCTTCAGGGCGCTGCTCATCTCATTGACGCCTTTATCCCTGGTGTTCGCCGTCCCGATCACGTTGAAGCCCGCCCTGGCAAACAGAAACCCGTCATCCCCAAGCTCCGGCACATTCAGGACCTTGTCGCTGAGCACGCTGATCAGGCTGTCCTGGATCTCCGCAGGGGTTCTGGTAATCTCCTCAAACCTTGTCAGAATCCCCTTTTCCATTCCCACATACAGAGGGGCGGGCACCAATGCTTCCCGGCTGGGTCCCTGGGCCAGCAGCATGGCATAATTCCAGGAATATTTGATCATGTCCTCCGTGGTTCCGGCGGTTCCCTGTATGGTATTGGTGCTGACGCCGCTGATGGCCGCCGAGAGCAGTTCCGAGAGCATGGTCTTTGCCGTTCCCGGTTCCCCCACCAGCATCAGCCCGCGGTTGCCCGCCAGTGTCACGATGCAGCGCTCCACCAGGGCATCATTGCCGAAATACTTTTTCTCGATGGCGTATTCCTTTCCCTCATATTCTATGGGCTTAGGACTTCCCAGGAGGAAGGTCCTGACCGCCCGGGGAGACATCTGCCAGTTTTCCGGCCTGCGCCCCGTGTCAGTGCCCTTTAATGCCTCCAGCTCCCCCCGGTATCTCACTTCCACAGGGGGCTTAATCAATACCTGCTCCATATTCATTCCTCCCTATTCTCTCGCGGCGCTGCACGTAAAGTAGATGATCTGATACTTTTCTCCCAGGTTTTCCAGGAAATTCCTGCACGCGCTGACCTTTCTGTCATCCAGGCTGACAAAGGGATCGTCCATGATAAGCACCGGTTCCTCCTCCTGATACATGGCATCCACAAGCGCCATCCTGAGACAGATCCCGATCAGATCCCTGCAGCCGGAGCTGAGCGTATTGGTGTCCCGCTGTTTCCCCAGCTCATCCAAGGTAACGGATGTATTGGCATCTATACGGAAGCCTGCGGCTTCCCTGCCGGAGATCATCTCATAATATCTCCGGAATCCCTGCAGGATCGGATCCGCATATTTGGCGGTCATGGTTTCCTTCGCCAGCTCCAGCTTTTTCCTGGCCAGGCTGACGTTCCTGTATTTTTCCTCCTCCGCGGATTGCTGCTCCCTCAGTTCCTTCAGCTTCGCGCAGCTCTCCTCCCATTCGTCGCTGGCCTCCCGAAGATCCTCCAGTGTCTTGTTGTAGCTGCCTATCCTGTTGTGGACTTCCTCCCTCTTTTCCGCCAGCTGCTGTATCGCCTGATGCAGTTCCTCCAGCGTCGGAAGGGATGCATCCGCCTGTATTTCATCCGGATCAGAAAGCGCGTTTTCCGCCTTAAACTGCTCCAGCTCCTTTTCCGCTTCCACCAGCGCGGCCGCGGCATCCCGGTATTCGTCCGCCTGGTCCCTGATCTCATTTAACAGCGCCGACAGTGCCGGGAACTGCTTCGGCGGTTCGTAATTGTATTGTCTTAAAAAAGCCAGGATTTGCTTTCCGATTGCCTTATACTCCCTCGCCGCACTCTCGTAATTGCTCATTCTTTCCAGGAGCGCCTTATATTTTTCCGCCCTGCCCCGGAGTATGTACAGATCGTCCCCAAACCCTGTGTCCGCCGACTCTATTCCGTACCTGATAAAGAACATATGCAGGGAACGCCGTAATCTTTCCAGTTCTGCCGTCCTGGCGTCATCAAAAGATTTCCGGATCTTTTTCTTTAAGGAAATATATTCTATGGACTCCTCCGTGATCTCCTGCAAAACGTCAGATACCGTTTCCTCATAAAAAGTTCTCCCGTGAGCCGTAAGATAGTCGGACACCATTTCATCCGCCTCAGCGATATATGCCTGGTCTTCCCCGATATCCCGTCTCAGGTCCTCATACTCCGAAGAAAATTCCGCCGATGCCGCCCTTCCTCTCTTCCTGCCTGCCAGTACGCCGGCAAACATACAGGCTGCCCCGGCTGCCGCCGCCAGGATCCCTGCCGCAGCCGCCGTGATACCGGCCGCTGTCCCCAGTCCGCCTGCGGCGGGAGACAGAAACACAGTCAGCAGCACCCCCGCCATAGCCAGTAAGATCCCCAGGGGAAGCAGGAGGGACGCCCCTTTCGATCCCTGCTGCCTCCGGGAACCCAGGGAAGTCTCCAATGCCGCAAGCGCCGCCTGTTTGGAGGGAAGCGCCGCCTGCCTTGCATTTCTGCTATTCCATTTACCCACAATGGAGGTCACGCTTTCCAGGTCATCCGCAAAATACGGCTCCAGCTCCGCAAGCCTTTCCTGCTCGGCGGGACGCAGCTGCTCGGACTGGCACTCCTGGCTCAGTTCCCGGAATCTAAATATCTCTTTCAGCTTCCCTTCGATTTCTGCATCCGATGGCATGCCATTCCTGAAAATGCCGCCCAGGGAATCGAGTTCCTCCTTCTCTGCTTCCGGGATCCGGTACATGGAGGCTCGTTCATACGCTTTTCCCATGTCACCGCATTCCGCAATCTTCTGCTTCACATCCTCCAGCGCCGGAACCTCCCCGGGAAACCTTCGCCGGATGGCTGCCTTTTCCTCCGCCCTTCTGGCAGCATTCCTCTTCAGTCTCTCCCACTCCGACTTCTTTGCCAGGACAGACTGCCGCTCCGACACAAGCCTCTGCTTCTCCCCCGCCTCCTGCATCTGTATTTTCAGCAATTCATAGGTCTCTTCCTGGCCGCGCAGATATTCCTGGTATTCCGCAATGCTGTCGGAAATTCCCTCCCCGCCTTTGACGATCCTCTCATACCTTGCGATCTCCTCACTCCTTTTGGCAATGGAGCCAGACACACGTCTGGGATTTAACTGATTCAGGATTTCCGTCAGTCTGGCGGCGGCAGCTTCATAGTTGTTCAGGTCGTTTGCATTGTCCGCAAGCTTCCCGATCTTTGCATTAATGTCGTCCGAAGAGGACGTTTCACACTGATTCTGTCCGATGAAGGCTGTCCTCAGAAAAGATTCCCTGTTTATTTTAAAAAGTTCCTCCCCGATCTTATCGGAATAATCCTCAGAAGGGAGATTGGTTCCTGCGTCCCTGAGTTCAAACTCGTCGTTGGCTTCCTTGTCCTTAAATATCCTTGAGACCAGGTACGTTTTCCCCCGGGTTTCAAAAACCAGCTGGCCGCCAAAGACTCCGCCCTGCCACGGCCTGTATCTTTTGCGCTCATTCTCCTCAATACTTCTTTTCCGGTCTCCGTCCAGTCCATAGAACATAGCCCTGACAAAGGATGCGAAGGTACTTTTTCCCCAACCGTTCTCTTCACAGATCATATTGGCTCCCTCACGAAACTCCATGGAATAGTCATGAAGCTTCCCGAAATTTTCTATATGACAGGATAAGATTTTCAAACCTACTGTACCTCCTCCCCGGCAATTGCCAGCAGTCCATACCGGATGATCACTTTCCTGTCTTCCTCGGGAATGGATGCATCCGCCATTACCTGGCGCACAAATTCCCCTTTCAGCGACTGGTCCAGCATATAATCCCCGGCATCCATTTTCAGCCCGGTCTCGTCATACACTTTCACATAGTAAAAGCGCTGCCGGAACAGGGATTGAAAGTACACAATATCCTTTTCACATTCCACGTCAAGCGTCCCCCTCAGCACGATCTTGACCAGTCCTTCCTTCCCGCAGCCCGCCTCTTGCAGACAAAGCTCCGCCTTTTCCACCATCTCCGCCGTTGTCAGGCAGTCCGTCACATCCACCTCCACAGTGTACAGCTTCCTCCGGGCGAAGGGAATAAACTCATGTGTGTAATTCCCCGCGTCCTCATCAATGTCAAGCACCACAAAGCCGTGTTCCCCGCACTCGTCAAAGCCCCTTCCCTCCAGACACCCGGGATAGCAGTATGTCCCCCTGGCATCCAGCCTCTCCTTCTTGTATGCGTGGACATGCCCCAGCGCAAGGTAATCGATTCCCTTGTTTCTCAATGCCTTTATATGGATGATCTCCGCTTTATCCTTCGATGCCCCCTGAGATTCCTGCCCGTGCAGCATTACGATATTAAACCTTCCGGAGTCCAGCACCAGCGATGTATATGCCGATTCCCCGTTCCCGCCGGACAGCTCCAGCCCTGAAACTGCGATCCTCCCACCGGCTTCCCAATATGTGACCCACCGGGATCCGAACATTTTCAGATTCCGGGGGATCTCTTCCAGTCCGGAAAGGAAGTTGTCATTGTCATGATTCCCCCTCAAATAATAGAAATTGATCTCCGGATGACCGGTAATATTATGCAGGACCACATTCCTGACGGTGGCGGAAATATTGCCCGTGTCAAACAGATCCCCCGCAATCAGAATGGCAGACACCCGGTTCTCATCCGCATAGGCCACCATCCTTTCAAAGGTGTGCAGTATTTCGCTTCTTCTCTCTTTGGCGTTTTCCCTGTCCAGATTCGCGTTCATTTTGGAATCCAGATGCAGATCTGCGCAGTGTATGATTCTCATTGGCATTCACCTTTTCTTCCACAGCTCCACTCGATATCCTTGTTTTGCATCATAGCCTTATTTTGCCACATGCTATCCCTCTGCCTGTTGCCTTGATTTCACCGGGGAAACAACGTTGACCTGCATTTCCCCGATGCAAATATTTTACCACAGGGATCCTTATATTTCCAGATTCTTTGGCTTCTCTCCCCTTCTCATCGTAACAGTTCAGCCTTCGGCCAAACTGTTACGAGAATGCACACAAAATGAGTTTTCAACTCATTTTGGCGCCTGCAAGTCTCGCAAAATTGCACAGGAGTGTGTCCCCATGGGACACACTGCAATTGTTGACTTCGCGGTGCCGTATGGCTGAACTGTTACTTCTCATCCCCTTTCCGGCCTCAATCCGGTTTCCGTCAGCCGGTACACCTTGCTGCACACTTCATCCATATATTTCCTGTCATGGGAAATGCTGATGACGGCTCCGGGAAACTCCGCCAGCATACGGCGAATGACCGGGCCGGACAACGGCGAAAAATTGCGGGTCGGCTCATCCAGCAGCAGGACATTTGCCCCGGACAGGCTCATTTTCAGCAGCAGCACCTTCGCCTTCTGCCCTCCTGACAGCTGAGCCATGGGATGATTCATCTCGTCAGCGGTATATTTCAACGCCCCCAGGTACGTCCTGATCCGGGTTCTCTCCTCCTTCTCTCCCGAAGTATCCAGATAGTCCACAGGAGTCAATGTCAGATCCAGCAGTTCCTCATAATTCTGGGGCATGTATTCCGCATGGATGTCCTCCCTCCCCAGAAGTTCCTCCGCCATCTGCCTTAAAAGCGTGGTCTTCCCTGCGCCGTTTTTCCCAACGATACAGACCTTCTCAGGCCCCCTGACCAGGAGGCGGATATTCTGCGCGAGCACCCTTCCCTCCTGCGGCGCACACAGCCTGTCCAGGGAGAAATCGATCACTCCCTTTCCCGCCGGAACCGCAGAAGCTTTGTCCCCCAGCTGGAAATAAATGGCATTTTCCTCCTCCGGCCGTTCCGTCATCTCCCGATCCTCCCGCTCAAACCGTCTCTCCATGGATTTTACGGCATGCATTTTCTTTTTCAGCAGCCTGGCCTTTCCTGGATTTTGCCTTGAGATCACGGCCTGCGCGTGATCCACGCTCTGGTAGATCCTCCGGTATTTTTCATCCCGCAGCTTCTTTTCCCGCTGCTCCTCCATGGCCTGCTGCTCCTGCTTCGCAAACTGCTTCTGCCGCTCCTCCAGGTACCTTCCGTATGGCAGGCGGGCAATGGTATACCGGGGCCGGGTCTTCCGCCGTATCTGCTCCATGTGGATCACCAGGTTCGCGGTGTTTTCAATCAGCGTTTCATCATGGGAGATAAAGAGAAGAATATGCTCCCAGCCGCAAATCATTTTCTCCATCCATTCCAGCGTCTCCACGTCAATATCGTTGGACGGCTCATCCAGCAGCAGCACCGTGGGCTCCGCAAGGAGCAGCCGCATCATCTGCGCCTTCACCTTCTCTCCGCCGGATAAGGTCCCCATCAGCTGTTCCCCGTAGAAAAAGTCCCCGGAAACATTAAAGTCCCTTGCAATCCTGCCCAGCTCCTTTGGCGTCCGCTCATAAAAGGCAGGTTCCTCCGCAAAAAATTCATAGATCGTCTTCCCCGCATATTTCTCCGGCAGCTCCTGGGGCAGATAGGCAAGCCGCTCCCCGCTCACGATCCTCTCCCCCGCCGCCTCGGCATATCCGTCTATCAGCTCCGGGCTGTAGATCCACTTTAACAGCGTGGACTTTCCATCCCCTTCCTCCCCGATGATCACAGCCTTATCCCCTGCATTTAACACACAGGAAAAATCCTGCAGAAGCATCCGTAAATCTTTTTTGTGTGTGATGTTCAAATTCTTTACCTGTAACATAAATCCCTCCAAATAGAAAAGTCTGTTCCCGTTGCCGAAAACAGACTCACACACAAACAAAACTTATCTATTTGTCATTGAGGACAGCAGTCAGGCAGTCCTCTGACAAGACCAACGGTTTCGATATAAGCGAGATAATCTGATCCGGCGTACGCAAACTAAACCGGGCCGGCATTCCGGCCTTTCCAAAATTGCTGTCTGCTTCTTCCTGCTCAAACTATCTGCCGCTCATTTCTCACCTCACACAATTCTGTGCCTTTCTTCTTGATGTCCCGATATTACAGGAAACGCTACGCGAATCCTGTAAGTTATCTTATCACGTTACCCTATGATTTGCAAGCTGAAACTTCAATCCTAATACAGGCAGTAACAGTTCAGAAATCTGTCTGATCCGCCAGCGCAACGGTCAGCAGCACGATCATCAGGCAGACACAGGCTTCCATTGTGCCCGCCAATGCTTTTACCTTCCTTCTGTGCTCCCGGTGGCTTTTGTTCCGTTCCTTCCCCACGAGACCTGTGCGGTTGCAATCCGATATCCTGCACAGGTGGAACTATTTTACTTCCTTACGATAAATGTCAATGATCCGATTCCTTTCAGGAGAAAACAGCCATTAACAGCGTCGCCGCCGTCATAAGGCAAAGCCCGATGAAAGCTTTCAAACTTAATTTCTCATGAAAGACAAGAAAAGAAAAAAGCACTGTCACAAGGATACTCATTTTATCAACCGGAACCACCACACTGACAATCCCGTTCTGTATCGCATAATAATAGCAGAGCCAGGATGCACCGGTGGCAAGACCCGACAGGGATATAAAACATAATTCCCGCCTGTCGATCCCTGCAATCCGCTTCTGTTTCCCCTTGGAAAAGACAATGCCCCATGCCATTAGGAGCACCACAATGGTGCGCAGCGCCGTGCCGAGATTGGACTCCACCCCGGTGATGCCCACCTTCGCCAGGATGGAAGTCAGCGCCGCAAACACGGCGGAAAGGAGGGCATAAAACATCCATCCCCTCCTGATCTTCTTCCGCTCCTCCTGCTTTCTCTCCACCATCATGATGATTCCCACGGTAAGCAGCGCCGTACAGCCCAGCTTCACCGGAAGATGCCCCGTCTCCCCGAAACAGAGTATGGCAAGAAGCACGGAAAAAACCGTGCTTAACTTATCGATGGGAACCACCTTGTTCACATCTCCCATGGAAAGTGCCTTGAAATAGCAGATCCAGGACGCGCCGGTGGCAAAGCCCGACAGGATCAGGAACAGAAGAGACTTCGGCGCAATTTCCGCGATCTGGCTTTCAGAACCCACAACAAACACCATCACCCACGAAAAAAGCAGGACTACCACCGTCCGTATCGCCGTAGCCACATCCGAATCCGTCTTTTTAATGCCGCATTTCGCAAGGATAGAAGTCAGTCCCGCAAAAAAAGCCGATAAAACCGCCATAACCAGCCACATAATGACACCTCCCGGTACACTGTTATGTTAAACCTGCTCCTCAATCACGCATCGATACTTCTTCCTGCCAGTATCTTGACTGCCTTTCGCAGAGCATCCTGACTTCTCCTTCCGTCAATCCAAAAATGCGGATACGGACAGATGCATTGCAGGACAACCACTACATATCCGACACGCCCGCATCCTCCAGGATCTGATAAACCTCTTCCATAGATTCATAGCCCACAGCCCAATAGCAGACCGAGTCCAGGAAAATATCCCCTTTCCCCGATAACGCGAAAGGATTGGACTCTATATCCGTGTCATGGAACCTGTCGATCAGGATAAAGACAGGTCCCTCCGGGACGGTATCCAGGTATTCCCTTTTCTGGAGCCACTCTCTGACCTCCAGATTATTGACATTCACTGAAATCATTTCTACCTTGCCGTCCGTCAGCTCCGTGATCGTGGAAGCACTCCAGTGGGACGCAAACCCCTGGGTATATCCGCTTTCTAAAATGGCATTCACCGCCTCTTCTATATTATGTTCGCCGTTCAGAGGAGCGTTATATTCATATAGGATGGCTCCCACAGCCGCCAGTGTCACCACACCGGCAAACACTCCGTACACCCACTGGCGTAAGACCGCCCAGTCAAACGATTCCGTATCCAGCTCGATCTGCACCATGGCCAGGATGACCGGAACCAGCGGGATCCAGTAATTGGAATGGTACCCCTGGAAATAGACGCTGGAAAATGCAAAAATACTGCCGCACACCAACAGTCCCGCAATCGCCGTCATCAGGATCAGCTTCTGCTGCAGATTCAGTGTACGGTATCGCATACACAGACGGACCAGGCTGAATACGACCACCGCCGCAAAGGCGATCCCGCACAGGGAGGCAATGCCACCCAGTGTATACAGGTATACCTTGTCCTGATAACCAAACAGACTCAGCAGATCGGACCAGACTGCCAGAAGACTGTCTATCGTAAATATCTTATCAAATTGTACAAAATTGTAGAAGACAAAATCGTATTTCTGGGAAAGTACTTTATAATTGAACAGATACCCCGCTATATTAAAGCAGGTCGCAAAGATGACCCAGCCGGACAGCCGGATTGTCTCCCTGCACTGTGCCATGCATTCCCGGACCGATCTCACTTTTTTCCGCCTGACCTCCAGCCAGAATACCAGCGCCATACCTACGAAAAGCGGGACAAATGTCATCATCGTCTGCCGGACGCCGTTTAACCCACTGGCCACTGAGGAGAAAGCAAGCAGCCCCGCCAGCAGAAGCTTCTTCCACCGCTTATGCTTTTTCCATGCCAGGGAAGAGACCAGGCCAATGGCAAAGCAGGCGTATATGATATAGATCGCGTAACAGCCCGTAAATCCCACCTCATAGAAATACAGCCTGCCAAAAGGCCAGAGCATGGCTCCCGCAGTCCATACTCCCATTCTCGGAAATCCCAGCGAATAGGACATATAGAGATACGCCAGGACAAAGACCAGCATGATGAGCGCAATCGTCAGGGTTCTCGCCAGATGCCAGTTATTCGGAAAGATCAACAGGGCAAGACGGAAAAACCACTGATAATGGAATACATGCAATTCCGTGGAATAAAACCAGTTGTGGGTTAGAATACTTTTTTCCTCATTCAACAGTTTAGCCAGAACCATCTGCGAGGAGATGTCTCCATCCACCAGCCATCTGCCCGGTACAAGCTGATACCATACCAATATCACATAACCTGTCAGCAGCCACAGCCATGGTAAAACACGCCAAACATCTTTTCCCAGTTTTTTCCAGTCCAATTTTCTCCAATCCAGTTTCTTACCGTTCTGATTTTCCATCTGACCTCTCCTCATGAAAACTCGCAAACCCGCGCTTCCCGCGCTCCTTGCACGATTTTATCGGACGTTTGCCCGTCAATATTCATTATTCCATATTACCAGCAACGGACGCTTTTCGCAAGGGAAAAAACAGACGGCCTGATCCGTCAAAGATCCGCCGCCTGTCCTGCGCTGATGAACCGTCATATCATTCCGTGACTGCCACGCACCGATAAACCATCCTACGATTCCGTGACCGTCACGCATGGACGAACCGTCACATTATCCCGCGACTGTTCCTACACCAAGACGATCCTCATTGAGATACATTCTTTCCCGGTCAGCTCCCTGGTCCGCGCATCCGGCTGTCCAAAGCCTGCGCTGACAGTAAAGTGCGTTCCGTCCACCAGCCGCTCTCCCTCGTCATTTACCACCGTGAAGGCGTCCCTGGCAACAGGGATCTGCACCTGCTTTGTCTCCCCGGGCTGTAGGGAAACCCTGGCAAAGCCACAGAGCTTTGGCGCCGGTGTGGCATGGGCGGAATCCTCATCCCTGATGTAGACCTGCACCACCTCTTCCACAGCCTTCGCGCCCGTGTTGGATACGGTGGCTGTCAGGGCAAGAGGACTGCCGGACCGTAATTCCACGATCTGTCCTTCTCCCGCCTCCCTGTCCACGACAGTCCCGCAGCAGTCCACACGCTCCAGCGCCGCGTCGCCGTAGGTCAGGCCATACCCGAAGGGATAGAGGGGTGTCCCGGCAAAGTAACGGTAGGTTCTTCCCTTCATGGAATAATCCTGGAAGTCAGGCAGATCCGCCGTGTCACGGTAGAAGGTGACAGGCAGTTTGCCGGAGGGCGCCACGTCCCCGAACAGAATGTCCGCGATCACCCTTCCGCCCCTGGCGCCGGGATACCATGCCTGCAGCACCGCGGCGCAGTGTTCATGGGCATATCTCAGGTCCATGGCGCTTCCGGTCATATTGACCAGTACCACAGGCCTTCCAACCTTCGTCACCGCCTCCAGCAGCCTTCTCTGGGATTCCGGAAGCAGCAGATCCGTCTTGTCTCCCGAGGCATCGCGGTTACTCGTATCTCCCTCTTCCCCTTCCAGGCTCTCGTCAAGTCCCACACAGAGGATGACCACATCGCTGTGTCTCGCCACTGCCACCGCCTCGCTGATCCGGTCCGGACCTGCGGACAGGTTTTCCACCTTTTCCCTGAACAGATGGCAGCCCTCGGAGTAATACACCCTGATCCCTTCTCCCGCGGCGTCCTGTATTCCCTCCAGGACAGTGATGTACCGGGAGGAGGTGCCGTGGTAATTTCCGATCAGCGCCGCCCGGCTGTTGGCATTGGGTCCCACCACGCCGATGGTCTTCACCCTGCTCCTGTCCAGGGGCAGGACGCCGGTATTCTTTAAAAGCACCACCGACTCCGCCGTCGTCCGGTCCGCCAGCAGCAGATGCTCCTTACACTCTATCTTCTCAAATCCGATCCGGTCAAACTCGGTGTCGTCGAACAGTCCCAGCAGGAACCTGGTGGTAAACAGTCTCTCCGCCGCCCGGGTAATGTCCTCCTCCGTAATCAGTCCCTGGCCGTAAGCCTTCATCAGATGCAGATATGTATTGCCGCAGTTCAGGTCACAGCCCGCTTTTAACGCCATGGCCGCGGACTCCTCCGCCGTATCCGTCACCATATGCTTTGTATGGAAATCACGGATGGCCCAGCAGTCGGACACAAAATGGCCTTCAAACTCCCACTTTCCTCTCAGGATCTCCCCGATCAGCGTGTCACTTCCGCAGCAGGGTTCCCCGTTTGTCCTGTTGTAGGCGCCCATGACGGATTCCACCCCGGCCTCCCTGACCAGCTTTTCAAAGGCCGGCAGATACGTTTCCCACATATCCTTCTTCGTGGCCTTCGCGTCAAATTCATGGCGTATTCCCTCCGGTCCGGAATGCACCGCGAAATGCTTCGCGCAGGCAGCCGCCTTCAAATACTCGCCGTCTCCCTGCAATCCCTCCACGAAGGCTTTCCCCAGTTCTCCCGTCAGATAGGGATCCTCGCCATAGGTCTCGTGCCCCCGGCCCCATCTGGGATCCCGGAAGATATTCACATTGGGAGACCAGAAGGTCAGACCTTTGTAAATATCCCTGTCCCCCTCCTTACTGTAGGCATTATACTTCGCCCTGCCTTCCGTGGCGACCACATCGCCCACCTGACCCACAAGTTCCGTGTCAAAGGTGGCGCCCATACCGATGGCCTGTGGAAACATGGTGGCCACACCGGCTCTCGCCACGCCGTGCAGTCCCTCATTCCACCAGTTATAGGCGGGCACGCCCAGCCTCTCGATGGCCGGCGCGCCATAGCTCAGCTGTTCCGCTTTCTCCTCAAGGGTCATCTTGCCCACCAGTTCCCTGGCTCTGTCTCTGGCTTTCTTTCTGTCCATATCCATACCCATCCGCGTGTTGCGACACGCACTCAGTCCAATCAGTTGAATACGCTTTTTTATCCAACCTTTCTATTACAATACTGCCACTATGTTCCATTCTATTTACTATATCACATACAGGTATCTATTTCCTATCAGTTAGTGCTAATTTTGCTGTCATTTTTTGCGGGAGCAGTAAGATTCCTCCGGTCCCAGGTAGCTTTCCGGAAGCTGTCTGTCAACGGGACAGATCCTGATGCGCTCCAGCACCACCCCCGCTTCCATGGCGCCCACGGACAGCCGCTGTACGCCCTCCTCCAGATCAAAGGAGACGGATGCACTCCTGATCTGATCCAGCACGCCCCTGCACCAGTCTTCATCCCTGTGGTCTCCCGCGCGGAATCCTTCTCCCACCAGCTCCGCCGTCCTGGTGCCTGCGCCTTCCACAGAGACCAGGAGCCTGAGCGCCTTCCCCTGCTCGGGGGAATTGGTGGGAGCCGCCAGAAGCTCTACCCGGTAACAGCCCTTTCTCTCCACCAGAAACTGATAGGTCAGACGCGGCCGCTGTCCGGCCGCTGCCGGACTCTGTGCAAAACTCTCTTCCTTCAGGGAATTCCCCGGTTCCCGGCCAGACTTTTGTAAAGACGCGGTCTCCCCGAAGGACGCCGTGACCGGAAATACCTTCATGCCGCTGCCATAGATCCCGTAGTCCTCCAGCAGCCTGAACCCGGCTTCCCCTGCCGTCTCCTGCCCTGTGAAATGTCTCGCGTCCATGACCACCACATCGTCCCTGGGCAGAAAAGTCATGGGCGGCAGTTCTTCCGTATCCACCCTCCGGGCGGAGATCTCCACCGCCACAGTGGTGTCCCCGTCCGTGACGAGAAGCCTCTCTTTTGAAATCCCCCGGGGGAGCTTCTGTCTCAGGCAGCAAAGCTCCACTTCCCTCTGCGCCTGTCCGCTCTCTCCCGCAAGCTCCACCGCCACAGCATCCCCGTCGGCCATATCCTCAGGCCAGGTCTCCTGAGCCTGCTTCTTCCCCTCCCCGTCAGATATCCTGATCTCCAGCCATTCCGGCAGCTTCCCCGAGGCAGGCACCACACGGCAGCACAGGGTTCCCCTGCCGTCGTTTGCCAGCTCCAGCGCCACACTGTCACAGCCGGCGCTGAGGAAATCGTCCACCCGGATCACATCGGGCTCGCCATAATTTTTATAGTGGACCGCCTCCCCGTCCTTCCGGGAGACACTGAGTCTGGGGTACGGGAGGGGCGTCACCCTGCAGATCACAGGATATCTGCAGCCATCCTCATTCCACTTGACAAATCCGATATGCCGTTCCAGCTGCATACCGCTCCACTTACCGCCTTCAAAGCCTTTGAATTCCTCCGCAAGAGCCAGATCCCTGGCAATACATTCCTCCGCCAGCTTCCCGTACTCATTGGCGATGACGCGTCTCTGCTCCCCATAGTGATTGTTTTTCCCCGCGTACAAATGGAGTTTCATCAGGTTCATGCCTGCCATGAGCGGATAATGGACCATACTGTAATATCCCTTTCTCCCGCTCTCATCCAGCTCTTCCAGGACCTCGCGGGATGCCTGCTCCACATCCAGGACCCTTCTCAGAATCCGGTCGGCCTCCAGATAGTGGCAGGGATGATACGTATGTTCATTCAATGCCTCCGGCCTGCGCAGGGACAGCAGATCGATATATTCCGTGTAGATCTCCGCAATTTTCCCCCCAAGGCCGCCCTTCACCGCCTCCGCTGTTCCTGATGCACCGGGGCTTTCCGCTTCCTGAACGGCCTCCCCATTTTCCGACACGCCGGGGCTTCCCGACAGTCCAAAGTTTTCTGACGCCCACTTCCCCGTAAACTCCGCCGCGCTGCGGAAGTTGGCCGATCCCCACTTTTCATAGTCATAGGCCAGATTCATAAAGTATGTGAGCGGAACCTCATGGAACTTGATATCTCCCACATTGACGATCCACAGCCTGCGTATCCCGTATTCATACGCCATACACATCTGCTCCCATGTCTTTGAAAAGGGCGTGGAGTCAATCCACTCATGGGAGACGGGTCCGCCGTGGTAATCAAAATGATAGTACATTCCGAAGCCGCCCCTGTGATTCCGGATCTCCTCTGTGGGAAGCGTCCTCATATGTCCGAAGTTATCTTCGCAGAGCATACAGATCACGTCCTCCAGTTCCTCCCAGTCCTTCAGCCCGGGAACGGTTCCGTCCCCGTAAAAATAGGCTTCCACCTCCTTGTACAGTGCCAGCATCTGGGGAACCTTCGACAGATCCTCATTGACATGCCTGCGGATCAGCTGTCTCTGCTTCTGAATGATTCTTTTCAGCAGCGCAACATTCTCCGCCACAGTGGCATCGTCCCCAAGCATGGAAGTATCCCTCTCCCCGCGCATGCCGATGGTGATCACATTCTCATATTTCCCGCTTCTTTTCAGAGCGTCCTCCCAGTAACGCAGCAGCCCCTGTTCATTGGTATAGAAATTCCATTCGTTGCCGTATGGGCTTTCCTCTCCCCTGACCTGATCCCACTCCTCGCTGGCCCGCAGACAGGGCTCATGATGGGAGTAACCCATGATCACGCCATAGAGATCCGCCAGTTCCTCATTGGCAGCGCCGGGCCCGTCCAGGGGGAAGGAAGCCGTCCACATGGCGGGCCAGAGATAATTTCCCTTCATGCGCAGCAGAAATTCGAAGACATGCTGATACGCCTCCGCGTTGAAGCCTCCGAAATGCTCCGTAACCCATGTGCCAAAGCAGGGCCACTCATCATTGATAAAGAACCCCCTGTAATATACGCTTGGCTCCTTTGACACCGTACAGATATCCTCTCTGACCACAGGCCGCTCCCAACGTCTCGGCGCGGAGTCGCCCCAGTATACCAGCGGCGTGACGCCCAGATACTCCGACAGGGCAAACATCCCATAGATCGTTCCCCTCTTATCGCTGCCGCAGATCACAAGCGCCTGCTTCACTCCGGGGAAGGGATCCCGCTCCATAAAGATCTGATACACTTCACGTTTTCCCCTGATCCCGGACAGGCGGTGGGCAAACCGATCCAGCAGGGAACTCCTGCCCAGTGTCGCGCAGAAAATCACTGTCTCCGCGGTGCTGCCTCCCGGATTTCCGGCAAAGCCCTCCGCCTCCGCGGCGCAGTCTCCCGGATTTCCGGCAAAGCCCTCCGCCTCCGCGGCGCTGCCTCCCGGATTTCCGGCAAAGCCCTCCGCCTCCGCGGCGCTGCCCTCCCGACCCAGTTCCTTCTCCGTGATCACCCGGGGCCTGCGCCCCGTGACCAGCTCCAGGTCCGACGCCACCGCCTCGCCGATCCGGCGCACTCCCCCGTAGGCGCATTCCTCTATGAGAAGCGGCGCAATCCCGCTGTTGCTCACCAATGATAATTCCATGTCACGTCCTCCTTCAAAGCCTCCCGAGCCACTGACTGATCACGCTTCCGGACCTGTCCCCATTTCCGCCTGGGGATAATCCACATACCCGAAGCCCAGAATGGTAAACTGCTTTTCCGCATCAACCTCCGCCATCCGGATCTCCACATGATGCTTCTTCCGCTCCTTACCCCGGAAGAGGATCAGGGCATTGCAGTGTACCCAGCCCACCTCCCTGGGGTCGATCACCCGCGCCTTCTCTCCGTCCACAAAGATCTCCGCCCGCCCTGCGCGGGGGGAAGCGGAATCCTTCTCCACGATCAGCAGCGCACTGCACCAGATATCCATACGGAAGGGGCTCTCTCCCGACACATGCATCCAGTTATCGGGAAACTCCGGTGTGCGGAACAGATTTCTATCGCGCTCCACCGCCTGGAGATCCGTATCAGTCTCCGAAAAGTCTCCGCAGTCGATCTCAGCGACGCCCTCCGCGCTTTTCCTGTCAAAGAACCTGACATCCGTAAATTCCACTCCATACACAGGGGAAATAGCCTCCGGCGAGACCTCAGGCCCGCATTCTGCCGCCACATCCACTTTCCGGATCAGGTGCATCAGACAATCCGCCATCACCCTGTGACCGGTATTGGAGGGATGGTACACGTCATAAAAGTACTGGTTTTTGCTGACAACCCTGCCCGTCTCAGGCCTGCGGTAAAACTGCTCCACCACACAGTCCTTCAGGCTCACCATGGGCAGACTGTACGCCTCACCCACCTTCCGCAGGCGGTCCTGCAGATTCATGTCATCGGAAAACACGGAAAACAGCAGGATGACCGCGGGCTCCCCGGGGCTTTTCAGGATCTTTCTCACCAGGCATTCAAAGCACTCGCCGCCCGTCTCGTCCCCCTCGTCATTTACGGCAAATTCAACCACCACCAGGTCAGGGGTCACCGTTCCTTCACCGCACACATCCCTGTCGTAGCGCACCATGCCAAGCTCCGAGGAGGTTCCTCCCACTCCCGCCTTTACATAACGTATGTTTTCTTCTGTCCCCCTGCCGCACAGCTCACAAAAGTCCTGAAACATCTTCCACGCGTAACACTGTTCGTGGATGGGGATGGCGCCAGCACCCAGGGTGATGGAACCGCCGATAAAAGCCACAGTGGTCTCCTCCCCTGCCCTTGCCTTTTGGAGGACACGCTTAAGCCTGCCGTAATGCCCCATACTGAGCAGCGACTTTTCCAGCATGTTCCCGTAGGCGGGAAGGCTGAAATCCACCGCCTCTTCCTCCACCGGCTCCGGCGCGTCGAAACCCTCCTGGAGATACAGCCGCACGGACACCTTTGCCAGAGTATTGGCCCGGGGAAACCCGAAACGAATCTGTCCCGGCGTATCGTCATCCTCAGACCATTCCACATCGGACATTTTTACCATGCGCTCCATACCGTCCGCCTGCAGGGCCGCCTGATACTGTGTGCCGGTGACATAGGGGTCTGTCTTTCCATACATCTGCAGCACGAAGGCAGTCATTTCACCGGGCTCCTCCGTCTCCACGGATACGCCCAGGGCATACACCAGCCTGCGGAACCCCTCCGCCGTGTGGAGCAGCTCCAGGATCCCTTCGTCGGAAATCCCTCCCGCAATCCTGGCAAAGCTCACCAGCCGCTCATCATTCAGGAAAATGACCTGCGTACCGCTGCCGTCCGCCTGGGGGGAACCCGCCACCTGCTTGTTGCGCATGATATAAAAGCTCTTTCTCTTTTTCTCCGGATCCTTTGGCGCTTTCGGCATCAAATCTCTCACTTCTTCCATTGTGACCCTCCCTGAATTTCCCTCAGATAGTATGAGGGCGCGACACCAATGGTGCCGCACCCTCCGTGTACCGTTCTATTCCATTATGGAAGCATATCCACGTCGCCGTAGGTAGCAACCCACTTCTCAGCACGCTCATCCATGATCGCCTGGCCGCCTGCATCCAGATAATCCTGGACTCCCTGATCCCATACCTTGTCGAAATCAGCCACAGGTGCTTTCACCGCGTTATCATACACGATATCTCTCTTCTCGGAGAGAACAGTGCCCATGCCTTCTTCTGCAGCGATTGCGCCCACATTTACATTCTTGCCGACCTTCATATCTGTCTGTGCAATCTCGTTAGCGCCCTGAACGATTGCCGCGTCAATACCCGCATAGTTGTGTGCCACTGACAAAGCGGTCTTCTCCTCGTCCGCCATCTTCAGGCCGTTACAGGTAATTGTGTAGTCGATGTTCATACCGGAGTTCTGGATCGCGTCACCGGTTGCCGCCATCGTTTCCACCGCACCGTCCGCCAGTACGTTATGGGTCACGCCCTCGTCACCGATCTGCAGATACTCGATATGCTCGGGATCACTGATCCAGTCGAGATACAGCATACAAGCCAGAGGCTCGTCGTTGGTGCTGGGGAAGAAAATCTTACGGTCAATGGGACCGGGAACGAACTTGGTGTAATTGCCGTTCTTGTCCTCGAAACAGTCAACCGCTATATATGCGGCATTATCGCCGACGATTCTCTGCAGGGAAGCATTGATGCTGTCCTCGCCGTTACGGAAAGGATAGTCCCAGTTATGGGTGAATGCGCCTACATAGCCCGCCTTCATCATGTCGTCCTCGGTGCTGTCGCCGCTCTTATACAGTGCAAAATCATCCCAGAGCAGACCTTCATTATACCATTTATTCAACAGCCTGATCGCTTCCTTGGTGCCTTCCTGGGTCAGCTTTCTGTCATCAAAGCCGTTTACATAATACTCTCTGTCGGAGATTGCGGGATCGATAAAGGACTCGATCAATGTCGCCGCTCTCCAGCCTACATCGAAGCTTACGGAATAAGGAATCATGTTAGCCGCGTCATCGCCCAGCAGCTTATCCGCGTTGTCCCTGAACGCGATCAGCATTTCCTCAAACTCCTGCTTGTTGGTGGGCGGATCCATGTTCAGGGCCTCCAGCCAGTCCTTGCGGACAAAGGTATTGATACGGTTGCTGGTAGCCAGCTTCGCCTCGATACCCCATACGGTGCCTGTCTCAGGATCTCTGTCCCAGTAGAGGTTCATCTCTCCCAGCCAGTCCCAGAGATTGGGCAGTTCAGACTTATAATCTTCCAGATAAGGAGCCAGGTCAAGAACCCCCCCCATATTGGCATACGTCTGAATCGTAGGATAATCATAGGTCACACAGATATCAGGGGCATCGCCTGCCGCCAGAAGGTTGTTGATCTGCTCCACCTCTGTCCAGCGGGGTACGGATACAAATTCAACCTGCACATTATGGTCTTCCAGCATACCCTTCTTGATATATTCGGTATACATGTTGTTTGTAGGATCGGAACCGCCGTCGTTTTCACGGTTGTATACCTCTACGGTAATGGTCCTGGTCTCGGCAAACTTACCGTCAACCAGCTCGCCGGAAGCGTTTCCCGCATCCGCTGCGGAAGATCCTGTGGAGCCGCCGGAACTGGTGGAACCACCGGAACTGGTAGAGCCGCCGGATGCCGCGGAAGACTGGTCGTTTCCGGAATCGCCGCCGCATGCCGCCATGGACATTACCATAGCGCCTGCAAGTAAGATAGATAATACTTTCTTCTTCATTCTTTTACCTCCCTTAATAGTAAGTGTAAATATTTGAATCAACGGGCCGCACAACCGGCAGCCCGGTTATTCCGATCTGTCGCTGTCCAGTATGGCACTGCATTCCTGAACGGGCAGTGCTCACTGTCCAGCATGGCATTGCATTCCCGGGTAAGCAGTGTTCACTGTCCCGGAACCATGCCCGCATATTCCTCCGGACAGCCCCGGCGCGCCTACCCTTTGACAGCGCCGAGGGTCACTCCGTGGATAAAGTACTTCTGCAGCCAGGGGTAAATGCAGAGGATGGGCACTGTGGAGAACATGACGATGGCCGCTTTCAGGGACTCGGTCAGTCCCGGTGCGGAGAAGCCCTCCTGGGTAGCCACCTCCACGGAATTAATATTGTTCAGTATATTATACAGAAGCAGCTGCAAGGGGTAGAGATTCGGCTTGTTGATATACATCAGCGCGTCCGAATATCCGTTCCAGCGGCCTACCGCGTAGAACAGGGCCAGCGTTGCCAGCACCGGTTTGGACAGAGGCACATATATTTTCACAAGGATCGTGAAAAAGCTTGCCCCGTCGATCTCCGCCGATTCCCTTAAGCTGTCGGGAATCCCGTAGAAAAAGCTTCTCATGATGATCATATTGTAAACGCTCATACAGCTGGGAATGATCAGCACCAGGGGATTATTCAAAAGTCCCAGCGGCTTCATCAGCAGGTAATTAGGTATCGTACCTGCATTGAAGAACATGGTGATGGTGATGAAAATATTGATCAGCGAGCGTCCCTTCAAGCCGCCGAATATCAGCGGATACGCACAGAGCGTCGTCATGGTCAGCGAGACCAGCGTACAGACCACCGTCAGAAATACCGTCCAGAAAAATGCCCTGATATATTTTGCATCCTTAAGCACCGTGCCGTATGCTTCCAGATTCCATCCCTTGGGCCAGAGATACACCTCATGTCTGATCAGTGCATCTGTGGAACTCAGCGACCTTGCCAGCAGATTCACCATGGGGAGCAGACAGACCACGCTCACCAGCAGACAGATTATCACAAACGCCCAGTCGCCTATTTTAGCGGATTTTGATTTTACTTTCATATCCCTTCTCCTTCCACTCCATACCTTACCGTCATGCCGCCAAGAGGGGGCAACGCCCACCTCTTTGGGGGAGCAACGCCCACCTCTTTGGGGGAGCAACGCCCACCTCTTTGGGGGAGCCATGCCCACCTCTTTGGGCCGGCACTAACATTCAGTGCAAATCCGGAAGAATGCCCGCATTTTTGGCATTCTTCTGTGTGCATAGATTCCGCTCTGCGGAATCGTAGATTTTCTTAGTCAGTGTCCAAAGAGGTGTGTTTACACATCCTCTTTACTGACTTAGAAAATCTTTGCACACTTTTACCAGATACCCTGTTCACCCAGTTTCCTGGAAATCCAGTTGGCCGTCAGCAGGAAGAATACACCCACCACCGACTGGAACAGGCCTACCGCAGTAGTCAGGGAGAACTGCAGGCCTTTGATACCTACCTTATACACATATGTGGAAAGGACATTTGCCACATCCATGACCAGATTGTTCTGCAGTGCGAAAGGACGGTCAAAATTGCTTCCCAGGATATTTCCCAGATTCATGACCAGCAGCACCACTATGGTCGGCTTGATTCCCGGCAGTGTGATATGCCACATTTTCTTAAACCGTCCGGCCCCGTCCACAGAAGCCGCTTCATAGAGTTCAGGACTGATTCCCGCGATGGCCGCAAGGTACACGATAGAGCCCCATCCGAAATTCTGCCATACGCCCAGTCCGATGTAAGTAGCCACCCAGTGGCTGGAGTCGTCCAGGAAAGGAATCGATGACATGCCCAGATTATTCAGGATCATATTGACGAAACCGGTGGAAGGCGCAAACAGCTGTAATGCCAGCCCGTAAATGATGACCCAGGAAAGGAAATGGGGCATGTAGGCGATGGTCTGCACCACTTTCTTAAACCGTTTAAAACATAGTTCGTTCAGAACCAGGGCAAAGATAATGGGGGCCGGAAAGCCAATCACCAGATCCAGCAGATTCAGTCCCACCGTATTCCTCAGGGCCAGGATGAAATCCTTACTCTTGAACGCCTTGATAAAATACTCAAATCCATGGTTTGCAGCCAGCGGCAATTTCCAGACGCTTTCCACGATACTGTACTTCTTAAAAGCGATCTGTATGTATATCATCGGTATATACTTAAAGATCAGCAGATACAGAAGCGGCAGTACAAGCAATGCGTATAATTGCCAATAACGCTTCATGTAGACAGAAAAACTGACTTTTCGCCGCGGTGCTACTTCTTGCTTGTTGCTTTTCACAGAATCATTCCTCCTCACAAATTTATTTTCGTTCCTCAGTGGTAACTTCATTATAACATGGTTCTCACTTATTGCTTATCACATATTGCTAATAATTGTACTGATATTGCGATTTTAAGGTTTGGTATGTTGTTTTATTGATCATATTGCCTTTTTATCACCGATGTGTTATGATTTTATATAGATATTTTGTCTCTAATTTCATTGATTTTGTCCTTTCTATTATGCAATTTGACACTCTCATTTATTGCGTATTAGCAATTATTGCAAATTGCACATATAAGAAGGAATACACAAAGCATGTGAACGCAACGCGTATGGACTCTTTGTAGCATGGAAGGACAGGATTCCGGACAGTTGTGGCCATTTTGGGGAGGATTTCGGGATATGGATGATATGAGCCTGCTTTATCTGGACGATGATCTGTTAGGCAAATATAAGAATCAGCAAAAGAAAAACAACTTTTCCAGAACCCTGAACGGAAACTCCGAGTCGGTTTCTTACCTGCCCGGTTCCACCGTCCGGTTCTGGCTGAATGACGAGCCGGACGAGTATGCCATGCACTGGCATCCCGCCATAGAGATGGTCATTCCCCTGGAAAATACATATACCGTGATCGCCGGGCAGGATACCTACGAGCTGGAGCCCGGGGATATCTTCATCATTCCCGGCGGCGAGCTTCATCATCTCATCGCGCCTGCCACAGGGCGGAGGTTGATCTATCTCGTTGAACTGGAGCCGCTCTCCGGCATCAGGGGCTTTTCCTACCTGACCTCCTTCCTGTCACAGCCGGTGCTGATCAACAAAAGCGGCTGTCGGCCTATTTATAAGGAAGAAGCAACCCTGATCGCCGAGCTGTGCCGCGACTATTTCAGCAATGACAGCCTGCGGGACATGATGATCTACTCGCACCTTCTGGCGTTTTTTGTGAATTATGTGAGGTACCGTATCTCCGTGGAGGACATGACAGGAAGCAACTCTGTCAGCGAGGCGCGCCAGAAGGATCTGACAGAAAAATTCAACACGGTCTTCGACTATCTGGATGAGCATTACGCGGAGGACATCACACTGGAAAAGATAGCCGATGTGGCGGGGTTTTCCAAGTTCCACTTCTCCCGGCTGTTCAAGCAGTGTTCCGGCTATAATTTTTATGACTATGTGTGCTACCGCAGGATCAAGGCCGCCGAGACCCTGCTGCTGAAACCGGGCAACTCCATCACGGAGGTGGCTCTGCAGTCCGGCTTTTCCAGCCTCTCCACCTTTAACCGCACCTTCAAAAAGGTCAAGGGCTGTACTCCCTCCGAATACCGGAATCTGTTCAGCTCCCAGATACATCCGTTTCTGTGAATTCAGCCACCATAAAACAAACCTTCCATACAGTCTTAACATTATAAAAACCGCCCGTAATTTTACGAGCGGTTTTCGGTCTTTATAAAAATCTTTTTTCCATAAATCCGGTAAAATACACGATAATTTCCGTTTATGGAAAAACGGTAATTGCTTTCTGTGTTGGCAACCGAAGAAAGCAGTGTAAAAACCGCAAAAACACCATTGTTATTTTTCGCCATAATCTAAATTCTTCATTTTCTCATAATACTTTTGCAGTTTATTTGCCAGCTGTACCGATCTTTGGAATTCAGGACTTATAACTGTTTTTTGCAGTTGCTGGAATTCCGGTTTATTGTAAGTTTCCAACAATTTCATAACTGTCGGATCAAATACTATTTTTTCAATATCTTCCATGTTTTCTTTTCCAGATATTTTATCTGTGCCGTTTAGCAAGGACTGATTTAGAACAAACTCATTTTTTAAGTCTTCTGCTTTTACTGCGTCCGGAGCATTATTACCAAGGCTATTTAATATTTTAACCCATAATTTTAGCAACTCTTCCTTTGTGTAATGCTGATCAACCAGAAATGCATCATCATCAGGTTGAATAAATAATTTCAAATCTTTGGGATGAAGAATTTGGTCGAATATGTGATAAGCATATAATGCAATATATCCAGAATTAAATGATATTGCATATGTTGTTTCTTTATACTCATCATCCAAAAAAACACCAGGCAAGTAGAACCTAGTATATTCTTTAACCATTAACCCTTGTTTGATCATAGCTTTGCTATCTTCCCATATGGCAGAACCATTTGAGGTTTGCTCATATAGGCTATTTAAAAAATCGTCATTTGCATATGAGTTATATCCTACCACTTCATCGAGTGATACATGAAAATAATTTGCTATATTAACTATTTTATCAATAGAGGGAGATTTATCTTTCCACCGGCTGATTAATGACGGACTATATTTAAGGTCATTTTCTAATTGTGAGACTGTTATATTATTCTTTTGACATAACTGCTTAATTGATCTGACAAGATTTTCATTATCCATAGTTTTCTCCGGTTCATTTCTGAAATATTTTTCATTTCTGAATTGACATATGATTTATAATATGCTATATTGACATTATAGGCAGAAATGAACCATTTGTAAATAGTGAATTATGTTTCATATGCTGTTATTATACCTATTCATTTACAAATGACCATCAAAAAAGAGATAGCACCGTGCATAACGGTGCCGTCTCTCCATACACATACAAATTCAATTCCATAATTGCTGGTCATGAATTTGTTTTTGCAACTAGCCACGTTGCAATCCGGATCTTTAGATCAGGAAATCTCTGTATGTTTGTAAAACCATTTGTTCATTACTAATTATAACAAGTCTAGTAATATTGTCAAGCAAATGTTTTCTCTACTTACTTCCGTTATATCTTGGCGCATACGTGAACATAGGATTTGTATTATTGTTGTGTGTAATAGAAAATGGCTGGTTTTCTACCGCAACCTCAAATTCACTTTCATAAGTAGATACTCACATCTGTAGTGCTTTTTAAATCATTACTTCTTTTTATGATCCCTGCAAACTGTATATATAAGCCCTAAGACCGCAACACAGGCAGAAACTATTGAACAAACGGTTTCCATCTCAGAAATTCCTTATCTACCTATGTCACCACAGATAAAAACATTATAACATGATGCGGAATTATATGGTAGTGAGAACATTTGTTTAGATCAAATACCGATCCTATACCCTTTCAAACCGCACCGAGATCAGGTCAAAGCAGCTCCCCGGCAGGAAGATAAATTCCACCCTGCCGCGGCCCGTCAGCTTTTCGATGGTGAAGGCCTGCTCCGTCTCCTCACCGTTTCCCCCGGCAAATTCCAGGATGCGGTTCACCGTCTCCCCCTGCAGATCCGTAAAATGAATGTGGATGGAGTTCCGCTCCAGAGGCGTGCGGCCGCAGATTACTACGCTTTCAGTCCCTCTTTCCCCGAAATCCATGTTCTCGTAGACCAGGGTCACATTATTGCCGATATCGCGGACGGCCCTGTCTTCCCTCCGGAAGCTGTCGCCGTACACACTGTCCGCCTCCGCCGCCCACAAACGCTCATACGCCTTCTCCAGCCTGGTAAACCGGAAACCCTTCAGATGCACCTTTGCCCGCATCACAAACCCCAGCGCCGCGATCCCTCTGATCCTCTCCGGCAGTCTGTAGGTCTCCTCCTGGTACGTATTCCATATGGAAGGCTTCTGATAGATCACAGTGTCCAGCAGACGGCTGTCCGGTTCGCAGGGCTTTCCCAGCCAGATCTCAATGGGATATTCCCCATCGGACAGCGCGAACACGGGCAGCGTGATTTCATCCGAACCAAATTCCCCGAAATCTATGCCCTCATAGACCACGCCGCTGGCGCCGTCCCTGGCGGTGGCAATCCCCTTTTCGTTGCCGTTTCCGATCTCTCCCAGGGTATCCGTGTACAATCCGGCGGAGACCAGCTCATAAGGGTTCAGAAACGCCTGACCCAGCCCCTGCGCCTGAAACTCCAGCTGGGAGATCAGCGTGACCCTGCCTCCTTCCCTGGCCATACAGCGGACATAGAACCTGCCGTCGCCCCAGGCCGTAAGCACAGCCTTGCATGCAGAGGCTCTTCCCGCCGCTCCTGCGGATTCCCGTCCTAAAACACCGTCCTGCGCAGATGCCTCCCTGACACTGGCATATCCAATCTCAATACCGCTCTCGTTCACAGCCTTCCAGACCAGCTCCGGCTCCGCCGCTGGAGGATAAACCACCGCTTCCACTGCAAGAGCGCTTTTCTCTTGCGTGATGCACTGTCCCTGCGGCGCACAAAGCTCCACCTTTCGGACGGGATGCCGCCCTGTCTGTGCGCCGGCTTCCGTCCGCGCCCCTTCCCCGAAGCCGCCGGGACAGGAAGCTTCGCCACAGAAGGCCTGCCCCTTTTCCTGTCCTCCGCCCGGCATGCTTTCCGACATGGTTTCCGCCGGATTCAGCCGCTTCCCTGCGGATGCACGCTGGGATGTCAGGCAGGCGCGCAGAACAACCCGGGCGGGTTCCAGTCCCTCCCCGGTGACGGTGACCCTGATCTCGCCTTCCTCCCCGACACTGCCGATCACCGCCAGCAGCTTTCCGGAAAACAGCTTCCGCACATTGGTCTTATACTGGTCATAGTCCGTGCTGTCTCCGTTGTCCATGCCCAGCAGCCGACCCGGCCCGGCGATATCCACCCGCACATAATCCGCCGCATTCTCCACGGGGTTTCCCCGCCTGTCCACCGTCCGGATCGTGAGAAAGCACAGCTCATTTTCGTCTATCCGCAGCACCTCCCTGTCCGCTGTCAGCTGTATGGCATGACTGTCCCCGAAGGAGCTGCGGCTCTCCCTGGCGATCTCCCGCCCTTCCCCGTCATAGGCTATGGCCGTGATCATTCCCGGCTCATAAGGCACCTGCCAGTCCCCCAGAAGCTTTTTTCCCTTTTCATTGCCGACGGCCTGCCTGCCCAGGGAAACCCCGTTTACAAACAGCTCCACTGCAGCGCCGTTGGTGCAGGCCCGCACATCGATCCTCTGTCCGGGATTGAAGTCCCAGTAGGGAAACAGATGCACCATGGGCGCTTTTTCGGGATCCGTCCACGCCGCCTGGAACACATAGTACGCATCCTTCGGGAAGCCTGCCGTGTCAATCTGCCCGAAATAGGAATTTTTCGTGTGGTAGGGCGTGGGCTCTCCGATATAATCAAAGCCGGTCCACAGAAACTGCCCGAAAATATATCCTTCACGGTCTCCGGCTATACATTGTTCCAGGCTTTTCGCCCCCCAGCTGGTGGCGGAATTGCCCAGCGCGGAACACTGTTCGTCCTCCTCCGCGAGGAGGGGCTGTTTCAGCGGGAAATGATAGATTCCCCTGCTCTGCACCAGGGACGCCGTCTCGCTGCCGTACATGATCCAGTCAGGATGCTCCCTGTGCTGCTCCTCATAATATTTCTCCCCGTAATTGTACCCTGCAAACTTTACAATATCGGCGCATTTCCGCGCGTTTTCCCAAGCCATGTAATTAGAGCCTATGGTAACCGGCGCGTTCTTCTCCGGATCGTGCTCCCTGACTTCAGCCGCCAGCTGTCTCGTTATCTCCTGCCCGCGCTCCTGTGCATGGGTGTCGTAAATCTCATTGCCGATGGACCACAGCATGACACAGGGATGATTGCGGTCGCGGCGCACCCAGCTTCGCACATCCTTTCGAAACCATTCCTGAAAGAAACGGGCGTAATCATATGTTGTCTTCGGCTTCTCCCACATGTCAAAGGCCTCGTCCACCACCAGGAACCCCATGCGGTCAGCCAGTTCCATAAATTCCGGATCCTGCATGTTATGGCTGGTTCGAATGGCATTCACCCCCATGGCTTTCAGCATCCGAAGCTTCCGCGCCATGGCTCCCCCGTGAAATGCCGCGCCCAGGCATCCCAGGTCGTGATGTTCACAGACACCGTGGATTTTCAGATTCCTGCCATTTAAGAAACATCCGTTATCTGAATCAAATGTGATCCTGCGGAAACCGATGGTGATACGATCCCAGTCCATGACATTATGTGTTTCCCCTGCGCCGGGCGATTCCTTTCCTGTGCCAGCTTCTTCTTTCCCTGCGCCGGGCAATTCCTTCCCTGCGCCAGTTTCTTCTTCCCCTGCGCCGGGTAATTCCTTCCCTGAACCAGTTTCTTCTTTCCCTGTGCCGACCGATTCCTTCCCTGTTTCAGGCTGCCCGCAGAGCTCCACCAGCAATTCATAGCACTGGGGATCCTCCACATCCCACAGAAGAGGCTGCTCCACCTCTGTGCGCAGAGGTTCCCCGCAGGGAAGCACTGCCAGATCCCGCACTTTTTTCGCGTCCTTCCACAGACTGTACCGCAGAAAGCAGTTTTCCGTCTCTCCCCCGGTCTCCGTCCGGGCCTCCAGCAGGAAACGATCCGCAGTACCGCAGGGCCGGATGGTCACGTAAGTACCGTCCAGAGGCAGCCAGGCTCTTCCGCAGCATTTGAGCCACACCCTGCGGTAAATACCCGCTCCGGAATACCAGCGGCTGTTGGGCGCCTGAAATCTGACCCGGACTATGACTTCATTGTCCCCCGCCCCCAACGCCTCTGTGATATCCGCGTCAAAGGTGGAATATCCGTACTTCCAGTCCATCACCTTCCCGCCGTTGACGTAGACGGTGGAATCCATATATACGCCGTCAAACCGCAGGATGACCGGCCCGCCGTTGACCCTGGGCCGGAACCGCTTGCGATACCAGCCGCAGCCGTCCTGATACAGATTTTTCACATCATGGATCAGCCAGTCGTGAGGGATCTCCACCGGCCGGAACAGATCCGCTGCCGCCAGCGCCTCCTCCAGGCCGACAGAAAGCTCTGTCCTGCAAAATTCCCACCCCTGATCAAAAGAAACCACATTTGCTCCCATATTATATCCTTTCCCCTTCTCGGCCTGACTATTTTTCAAGGCTTTCTACCGTTTCTCTTCCGGTTTTCCAGGTATTCCCCACAGTGCCATTCAAAAGCATAACCATCGTTACCGAATCATTCGGCAAAGCGCTTCCTCAGTAGATCTCCCTGCCCTGCTCGTCCTCAATCCCGCTCTTGCGATAAAAATAGGAATTTACCTGATCCCGCCATTCCCTGGCATTATACAGCTGTCTGTCAAAACGTTCCCTGACTGTCCGGTAGGCGCTTTCCGGAACCTTTCCCTCCAGGCTTTCCCAGACCCTGATCATTTCCTCCACCTCTGCCACGCCCTCGAAATGGGTGTCATAGATATGCTGTATCAGCGTCTTTCCCGATTTCAGCCGATACGCATAGGGAACATGGTGGAAAAATAACAGCAGTTCTTCCGGACAGGTCTCCGGCTCATTGTACATGGAAGCGTTGGGCTCATGATATTGCTGCGCATACCCCGTCCCGCGGGAGCTCCTGTCCACTCCCAGCCCCAGGTGATCCGCCCTGTGATAGGTTCCCCACCGGGAATACTCATAGCCGTCCACACTACAGCCGTAATGGGTGTTCGGCGCCACCATCCAGCCGATCCCCAGGGGACAGGTGTACTTCTCATATGTCCTGCGGGAGCCCAGAAGGATCCCCTTCACCTTCTCCACCACTTCCGCGTCATTGGAGAGACTCAGACGAATCCATTCCTCCGCGATCTCCTCCGGGGACAGTCCATGACAGAAGGCCAGACGTCCAAAGCCGTAAAAGTTGGCCGCCGCCAGGTCATTCCCCGTCCAGTTCCCGTCATTGCCGGTATTGCACACCGCCGCAAAGCCTGTGTTTGTATTTCCGTAAGTCCTGCCGCTGATGAGATCCGAAACCGTGTCGCAGGCCTCCCCACAGCAGGTGTGGAAATCCAGCACCTCCTTAAACAGCGGAATTAAATAACAGATGTCTATCTGTTGTCCCGTATATTCCTGCGCCACCTGGACCTCCAGCATCTGGTTCGTCCTCCTCAGACCGCCAAGCAAAGGCGACACCGGCTCCCTGACCTGGAAATCCATGGGACCATTCTTGATCTGCAGGATCACATTGTCGCGGTAATCGCCGTCCTGGGCAATAAAGTTGTCATACCCCGCCCTCGCCCGATCCGTCTTCTGATCCCGCCAGTCCTGGGTGCAGTTGTACACAAAGCATCGCCAGATAATGATACCGCCGAAGGGCTTTACCGCATCTGCCAGCATATTCGCGCCCTCCGCCTGGGTGCGCCCGTAGGTGAAGGGCCCCGGACGTCCCTCGGAGTCTGCTTTCACCAGGAATCCTCCCAGATTGGGAATCTCCGCAAACACCTCCTCCATCTTCCGCTCCCACCAATGGCGCACCTCAGGATTCAGCGGATCCGCGCTGTCCGGCCCGCCCAGCTCCAGGGGAGCAGCATAATTCAGGGACAGATAAAGCCTGATCCCGTAATCCGCAAAGATCTCGGACAGGGCGGCAAGATCCTTAAAATAGCGTTCTGTGATCAGCCATGTGGCCGCCTGTTTTACGTTCACATTGTTGATGACCACGCCGTTGATCCCGATACTCGCCACAAACCTGGCATAATCCCTGGTCCGCCGGTTCACCAGTATCTCATCCTGCCGGAAGAAAAAGGATTCGCCGGAATAGCCCCTCTCTATGCTTCCGTCCATGTTATCCCAATGATCGTACATACGCAGGGGATCATCCGGATCGACAACCTGCAGGATCCCTTCCAGGGGCTTCTCCATGGCGATCAGGCGCAGCAGATGGAATACGCCATACAGAAGGCCATTTTCGTCCGCCGCCGACAGGGTCAGCACGCCCTCCTGTTCCCGCAGGGAGAAGCCTTCTTTCTTTCTGTCGGTGCTGTTCCCCAGCACAAGGGAAGCCTCCCCCGGGTCTGACACCATGCGCATGGTGATTCCCAGCATTTCATGGATGCCGTTATTTAATTCCTCCAGCGCATGGGCAATGACCCTGTTTTCCGCGGAAAATCCTTTCAGCGCCGCCTTCGCGACGTATGCGCCGTTTCCGCAGTCCCGCTTTCTCTCATATTTCAGCCACAGCTGTGTCCAATCTGTCTTCTGCATATTGTTGCCCTCCCATTTGATTTCTCCTGTTAAATTTCTACTGTCATTTTTTCTCTGTCAATTTTCTTCTGTCATATTTCCTCTGTCAGACTTCCTCCTGTGAAACTTCCTCTGCCAGGCTTCCTCCTGTCAGTTTTCCTCCTGTCAGTTTTCCCCTTGTCAAATTTCCTCTGCCAGGCTTCCTCCTGTCAGTTTTCCCCTTGTCAAATTTCCTCTGTCAGGCTTCCTCCTGTCAGTTTTCCCCTTGTCAAATTTCCTCTGTCAGGCTTCCTCCTGTCAGTTTTCCCCTTGTCAAATTTCCTCTGTCAACATTTCTCTTTCTATCACTTTAGCATTGGCTTTCGCAGTTTTCTCTCTAATCTTTGCTTTCCAGTAAGCATATTTTGCTAAGAGTGCTTCGGCCATGCCAGTAGCGCACTGACATAGTTTAAACTGGCATGGTAAAAAAGTTATGTTCTGGTACTTTTTAACATTCCACTCCTTCTGTATACTGCTATTAATCCATGGAAATGATGAAAGAGAAAGGTGCAATAATTATGGAAAGAAATACGGAAAAGAAACGGAGTTATGGAATGCTGATCGTAGGGGCGGTCCTGTTGATCGTCTCAGTCCTCCTGGCAGTATACACATACAATAACAGTTATCAGGAGTCGGTTGCCACAGGCAGCGCGCTATCCGAGGTGAAAAAGCAGATCTCCGCCATTGAATCAGGCTCCGCCGCAGGCGACCTGGATGCCCTGAACGCACAGAAAGATGCTCTGTCCGCTGAAAAGCTATCCCTGGAGCGCCCCTATTCTTACAGCCTGATCCTGCTGTTTTTCGCGATCCTGCTGACCATTAAGGGAATTTACAATGCCGTTGCAGGCGTTGCCCCGGCGGGAGACAATGCAAAACGGCTGGCACAGGCGGGACTTCTGGCGGCTCTCTGCTATATCGGGTTTGCCTTTTTTAAGATCGACATCCCTGTGGGACCCGAGAAGACATCCTTTCACTTCGGCAATGTCTTCTGCGTCCTGGCTGCCCTGCTCATAGGCGGCTATTGGGGCGGCCTGGCGGGAGCCGTGGGCATGACCATCGGCGACCTGACCACTTCCTATGTCACCAGCGCCCCCAAAACGTTCTTCCTGAAACTGTGCATCGGACTGATCGTGGGGCTGGTGGCGCACAAGTGCTTCCGGGTCAGCCGTGACCATTCCCCGAAATACGTGGCCGGCGTCACCGTACTGGCCAGCGTATGCGGTATGGGATTTAACGTGATAGCGGATCCACTGGTGGGATACTTTTACAAGACCTACCTGCTGGGTGTCCCCCAGGACATCGCCTCCGCCCTGGCCAAGATGGCAACCGTCACCACCAGTGTCAACGCAGTAATAGCGGTGATCGCTGCTTCCGCATTTTACCTCGCCCTGCGTCCGGCGCTGAGAAAGGCAGGATTGTTTGTAGAAGTCTCTCCCGTAAAGGATCAAAAGTGAATCAATGCCCGCCAGGGGCGGACAGGAAAATATAAGCATGGAAAAAGGCGGGATATGCACCGCCTTTTTCCATTATTGTCTGCTTTTTTTTCTGCCTTTTTTATTGTCTGCCTTTTCATTTTCTGCCTTTTTTATTTTCTGCCCTTTTCATTTTCTGCCTTTTTCCTGCTCCTCGCCCCTTTTCACAAAGAAGTCATCAATCATTTTCTTGATGCTTTCTTCCGGCATCGTCTTTAAGAGATAGCCTTCCGGTTTCAGTGCCATAACCTTTTTCACGCTCTCCCTGTCTCCCTTACCTGTCAGGAACATAACCGGAATATCCGCAATGTCCGCATCGGAACGGATCATTTCCAGAGCCTGTCTCCCATCACAGACAGGCATCTCATAATCCAAAAGGACCAGATTCGGACGATTGACAGCTATCTTCTTGATGGCAGAAATACTGGAGCTTGCCTCCAGCGTGTCATAATCCTTCTCCAGCAGCTGGATCATTCTGCTGCGCATAAAGTCAGAGTCATCCACCACAAGGATTTTCTTCCTCCGCTCCGTATTTTCCTCTTTCTCTTTCACCAGATATTCCTGCACTGCGGACATGGCATTCTGGCTGTTGATCTCTGTCGTAAATTTGCCATGGATCGAATCGGCGCTTGACGCACAAAATGCAAAATATCCCTGGCCGCCGGTGGCAAACAACAGGCTGCAGGCTGGCTGCTGCCGCCCAAAGGAATTTACCAGCTGCTCATGGGTCAGCAGGCACTCCTTTTCCAGCTCCATCAAGTCCATGGCCGGAAAGCTTTCCCTGACCTTCTCCAGGAACTGTCTGGAGAGATATCTGGTGACATTGAGCACCATATCATCCACTTTCGGGTAATCCGCATTCAATATGTCGCTTATAATCTTCAGCAGAAGTCTTTCTTCATATATAAAGGTAACTTCCCACTTCTCCTTATTACTTCCCCGATACAGGAAACGGCAGCATACCATTTTCCCAAAATCTTCCCCCGCAAACTGCGCGCTGACCAGCTTTGCCTTCAGGTGGAACATTTCCTGTGCAAGCTGCTGAATCGTTGCTTCCAGGGCATTCTTCTCTTCCTCCTGAGGCAGATCCTTCCATTTGTTTACCGTCTTTCCCACAATCGCCTGATCTTCCGTCTGCGTATGGGCAACCACCCAGCCGATACAGACGCCGAGGAAATGTCGGATGGACTCCTCGGAATACCCGGTCTCCTCCAGTTCCTCCTCCAGTGCCGGCAACGTCGTATAGCGGAAATTGTCATGAAGACGCTTATGTATGTCATATTCGGCATAGTTGATCGACCGCATATAGGCCTCTTCATGTTCAAAATGCTCCTCTGTATGGTGTTTCACATATTTTACGCCTTCCCGACAGGCCCACTCAGTTTTTTCCTCATTCTCACTGAGCTTGATCAGCTTATTCATCCTTGAAAAAAGTTCCTTGTGCTCTTTATCAATGAAATCCACGCCGATCTTATAAATGTCCTTCCATACTACCTGGTTCATTTCACTACCCCTTCCCAATGTTCTTGTGACGGACAGAGAGCACCCTGCCCTTTTGGGATATTGTATCACAAATTGTATGGTTTTGCCAATTCATAACTTAATCTTTCCAGGAATATTGTAACAATTCAGCCCGCGCCATTCGTAAAGTCGCGCCTGTGGCGTGATAAAACCAAAGCGATTAGAATAATCGCTTAGACAACTGTGCGCGAAACCGATGTTCTGCGGTTTCTGTGCACATGTTACTGGTCACAGAGTGAACAGTAACTAATCGCTCAGCCAGCCGATGTAATCAGCCGAAAATCGTGCTCGCACAAATTCTCGGCTGATTATAGCGGCTGAGGTAACGCCGTCTTATGGGCAAAGACCGCTGCGAAACTGCGAAAAGCGCCGCAATGCAGTCAGGAGTGGGCTTTCCCATCTCGTTGGGAATGGCGTGGGCTGAACTGTTACAGATATTTGTAACAGTCCTCCGGCTTCCTACTCCGCAAACTGTATTGTCACATTCCCAACGGCACAGTCTACAACGATGGTCTTTATCGCGCCGTTATCCAGATACCTTTCACTGGAGAAGCCGCTGCTGGAAGAATTGCCCAGGGTCACGTTTCCCAACGCCTTGGAGAGTTCATAATTGAAATCAAGCTGATTTCCCTCCAGTGTCAGGGAAACATTCCCCATGGAACATTCCACGTCCGCGTCACCGTTCAGGGTTCCCCGCGCTACAAATTCCCCCATGCCGACCTCAGCGTCCAACTTGCCCATGATCGCTTCGTCAATCGTTATCTGTCCCATTCCCAGGCTAACCTCCAGGTCGTTTGTCATTAAACCGTCCAACCGGATCTCCCCGGCTCCTGCGGACAGGGAAACCTCCCTGGCCTGTAGGTCGTCAAACTCCAGTTTCCCTGCGCCCACCTCGATCTCTGCATCGTCAAAGGCTGCGCCCTCCGGAACATACAGGATGACCCGGCATCCCTGTAGTTCATTCCACTGGTTGACCGATGCCGTGGACCGGATATAAAGTGTCCTGTCCTCCACGTAACTCTGCAGCTTTCCGGCATACTCCGCTTCCAGATAGAAATTTTCGTCCGGGGATGGTTCTGTGATGAAGCTGCATGCGCCTATCTCAAAATCCAGTTCACTGATATTGCTTCTGTTTCCCAGGCTGAATCTCTCCACACTGCCCTTCAGAATGTTGTAGTGACTGTTAAATCCGATGTTTTCATCTATGATATAGTCAACCTCATCCAGGATCTCCATATCGTCCACCCATCCCACAAGGTCATGATCGTTCACATAGATTCCCCACCAGTTCGAAAAAGGGTTTAAGCGAAGATTGACGCGTCCCCCAGTGACGCTTTCCACCACATCCTCAATAGCGGTCCTGCCTCTGATGGAGCTTGCCACCGTGGCAAGCACAAAGCCTATGACAAATAATACAAGCGCTGTATATCCACAGCCTTTCATAAATCTTTTCATTTCCATTCCTCCCTGCCCGTTTTATCCATTTTTACGCAGCTTGTTAAACAGCCTGCATATTCCATTAAAGACCGCCGGTGTGACAATGCCGGCCATAGCCACTGTCAACATGAGGAACAGGATACTCAGCGCGCCGCACACCAGGCCGCCGCCCAGCAGCGCCGCCCCCGCCAGAGGATCTACCCACATACACATGATGCCTACGACCAGCAGCACCAGCAGTACGACAAACAGTGCAAGCGCCGTAACGCCGAAGCCGAAGATCAGCGCGAACCATCCCACAATGATGCTCACAAGTGTACCCAGCGCTCCGCCGGCAAGTCCAAGAGCCGCCGGGGAGAGAAGGATTGCTCCGATGATGATGAGTACCAGCGCCCATGTGGGTATACTTTCTTTTTTGGGTTCCTGCCATGTGCCGGTGGCAGTCTGCTGATATTGGACCACTGCCCTGTTCTGGGGCTTCTGGCATCCCGCATCCCCTCTGCCGTTGATGTCTCTCTTGATATTTTCCGCCACCTTCGCCGGATTTCCCAGCGCTTCGATGACTGCCTGCTCATTTTCCGCGCCCGCGTCATCAAAATATTCATTATAATACTGTAACGCCTCCTCGCGCTCCCCAGGAGAAATATTTTGAAGCAGACTCTCCAACTGTCTCATAAAATCAACTCTGTTCATAATCAATTCCCACTCCCTTCCGGGTTATCCTTTCCCTCACTTGAAATGATGTCCGTTCTGCCCTCGAACAGACCTGTAACCTTATCTGAATACCTGCGCCATTCGCTCTCATAGAGCCTGAGCTGTGCCCAGCCTCTGCTGGTCACCTTATAATAACGCCTGTTTCTGCCGGCACACTCCCTGTCGTATACCTCCAGACATTCGTCTTTTTGCAGCCTTCTAAGCACCGGATAGAGTGTGGACTCTGACAGTTCAATGACCTGTCGTACATCCTGTGTAATCTTGTACCCGTAGGTTCCTTCCGGCTCCTTAGAGACAACAGCCAGCACAATGGCATCCAGAAGAGCCGAACCTGTGTTAAATACCATGTCATCTCTCCTATTCCATTGTCGTCTCCGGGCTTTCCGCTCCGAGACTGTTTTAGGGTTCCCGTTTTCTGCCATATAATAATATATGGCATATAATATCTCAGCTGATGAGAATACTATATGCCATATAATATTATGTGTCAATATATATTTGTCAAATATTTTCTAAAGAAATCCTAAAGATGCTCTGTCCACGTTGCTGTCCACTCTGCGACAGCATCGGCGGCTTATTTCTCCATCTTCCAGAAATATGCGCTGTAGGCGGGAAGTCTGCTGCCACCGCCAAAATCGTGATCCTCACCGCTGATCAGATCCACCGCAGTGCCGCAGCCTGCGTCAAAGTGGGCATCAAAATCCTCCCCGTCGGCATTGATCGCTACAAGCACTCTCTCCTGATCGGTCTTTCTCTCGAAAATGCACTGCCTGTTGGTCAGAAGGACGGAACGGAACGCGCCGTAATTCAAAGCCGCGGAATGCTTTTTGGCCTCCGCCAGCCTGCCGATCCACTCGCCCAGCCCGTTCCACACAGGCTCCTCAAAGCAGGGACGGAGCGCGGGATCTCCCTGGGATTTCTCGCCCTTTGCTCCCCATTCACTTCCATAGTAGACACAGGGAATGCCCGGCATCCCGAACTGGAGGGCATAGATCAGGGGCAGGTGCTTCTCATTTGCAAGAATACTTGCCACCCTGGTGACATCATGGTTATCCACGAAAGATAACAGATGCTTTCCTTTATAGAGCGTCCAGTTCTCCGGTCCGAACTGCCTCATCAGGGAATGGACGATCTCAAACATATTCATGCTGTTAAAGCTGCTGTACAATCCTTTATAGCACTCATAGTTGGTGACGGAATGCAGCATGCTGTCATTCATCATACGGTTGTAGTCGCCGTGAAGCATCTCCCCGATCAGCACGAAATCTTCCTTCAATCCGTCCGTAAAGCTTCTCAGCCTGCGCACGAAGTCCTCATCCAGGCTATACGCCACGTCCAGGCGCAGGCCATCAATGCCAAATTCCTCCACCCAGTATTTCACGCTGTCCAGCAGGTAATCGACCACCTCCCCATTGCGCAGGTTCAGCTTCACCAGGTCGTAATTGCCCTCCCAGCCCTCATACCAGAGACCGTCATTATAGTTGGAATTGCCGCCAAAATCAATGCGATGGAACCAGCCGGTATACCGGGAGCCCTCCCGGTTCCTCACCACGTCCTGAAA
This sequence comes from uncultured Lachnospiraceae bacterium, assembly GCA_948473115.1. Taxonomy (GTDB): domain Bacteria; phylum Bacillota; class Clostridia; order Lachnospirales; family Lachnospiraceae; genus Acetatifactor. Next base: position 91,590 of record CAOKWI010000003.1, read on the forward strand.
AGGCCCGAAGCCTCTTCCCACATGGTTGAACACGCCGTCCAGCACAACCCTGATCCCGTTCTCATGAAGCTTTCCACATACCTCTTTAAAGTCCTCGTTGGTGCCGAGACGGGTGTCCAGCCTGCGGTAATCCCTTGTATTGTATCCGTGCGTATCGGATTCGAAGACAGGGGAAAAGTAGATCGCGTCCACCCCCAGTTTCTTCATATGGGGAATCCAGTCCAGCACCTTCAAGATCCGATGCTCCAGCACACCGTCATTCTCAAAGGGTGCTCCACAGAACCCCAAGGGATAAATCTGATAAAAAACACTTTCGTACGCCCACATATTCGTTCTCCTCTCATGCCTTAGTTTGCCCAGGAACCTTCAGATTCCTTATCAGGATTCCCTGCACGGTCTTCTTGTCAAGGTTCCTTATTAAGACTTCTTGCACGGTCTCCTTGTCAAGACTCCTTGCTCAGGTTCCATATTAAGTTGTAACTCCTTCATTGACTGATCCAGTACTATGAAGGATAACTTGCAACTGGCTTTTGTGGATAAAGTGAATATCTGTGTCACTTTTTTAGAAAAAAGCAAGAAGAAATCCACCAAATCCACAAAGTTATCCACAGTTACACCTCTGTCATTTTACCACAATCTGACTGTCAGTTCCACCATTTTGTTATCTCCTTCAACAATGACACTACCAATCCATTCACAACATGACCACGATTACAGTCCCTTAGAATAAAAACTTATAACCAGGAATCCCAGAATCGCTCCACGCGCTTCGCCACGGTATCTACCGTCACCGTCTCAAAGCGCTCCCACTCCCTGGGGAAGAGCCTGCGGTAGGACATCTGCAAAAAGCGCTCGTCCAGCAGGGCAATGATCCCCACATCCTCCACCGTGCGGATCACCCGGCCCGCGGCCTGCAGTACCTTGTTCATGCCGGGATAGCGATAGGAGTAGTCAAACCCGTTATCCCCCTCCGCGTCAAAATAGCCCTTCAATATTTCCCGTTCACTACAGACCTGGAGCAGTCCCGTGCCTACAATGATGGCTCCGATCAGGCTGTCATTCTTCAGGTCGATTCCCTCGCTGAAAATCCCTCCCAGCACACAGAAGCCGATGAGGATCATATCCTCTTCCTCCTCGATCTCCATTTCCACCGCGGCCTGCAGGTCACAGTCCTCATTCCCCCGGAACCGGGAGAGAAAATCCTCCCTGTCGCCCTCACTCATATACTCGCCCTGCAGGACACATTCCTTTCCCTCATCCGCGAAATGCTCCATATATATGTCATATATTGTGTGCAGAAACGCATAGGAGGGGCAGAAAACCATATAGTTTCCATGCCTGTTCTTCACGATCTCATTAATATAACGGGCGATATTATAATATTCCGTATCAGAGCGCCTGGTGTATTTGCTGGTCACATCACTGGCGAGGAATAACGCCCTCTTTTCCGGATCAAACACAGACTTCGCATAGACCTCGTAGTCCTCCTCCTCCCCGCCCAACAGCTTTTTGTAATACTGAACCGGCAGGAAGGTGGCGGAAAACAGAATGGTGCTTCGCCCCTTCAACATACAGTTTTTCAGGTTTTCCGCCGGATTGACACAGAAGAGCTTTATCAGGAAGTCTCCATCCTCCCCCAGCTGGGTGTACTTGACATAATGTTCATCCAGAAGCTCATACATCTCCAGGAAATGCCTGATATCAAAATAGAAATCAAGCAGCAGCTCCCTCACCGGCAGCTGTTCTTCCTCCTGCTCCGACAGGTATTCCTCCATGTCGGCATGGAGACGCATCAGATGCTTTACAAAGCCGTCTATCCCCTCCACAGTCCGCCACCCGTCGCATTCCCGCTTCAACGTCAGCAGTTCCGCGTTGCACTTCTCCATGTGATGGGCCATTTTTGCAGCGTAGCCCTGACGGACCAGAATACTCCTGCCCCCGTGAAGCTTTTCAATACTGACCCGGTCAATCTCTGCAGGGTATGCCTGCAAATCTGACGTCGTCGTCACATCTAACGTCATTTGTCCGGAAATCTCTTTATTTTTTAGGGGTTTTGATATTTCTGACAGGATTGTCTGTTTCAATTCCCTGCGGATCTCCAGGAAAGTATCCTTATAGAGAGAGGCACTGTACATTTCCCTGCCCCGCTCCAGCAGATTGTGTGCCTCATCTATCAGAAAGATATACTTTCCGCCGCTGCCCTCCGCAAAAAACCTTTTTAAGTATATATGGGGATCAAAAAGATAGTTATAATCGCAGATGACAGCATCCGAAAACAGGCTCATGTCAAGACACATCTCAAAAGGACAGACCTGATGCCTTTCCGCGTACTCCGCGATCTGCTCCCTGCCGAAGCTTTCCTCCGAGGTCAGCAGTTCATACAGAGCGTCATTGATCCTGTCAAAATGCCCCCTTGCGTAGGGGCAGTATTCCGGGTTACACTCCGTCTGTTCCATAAAACAGCTTTTTTCCTTTGCCGTCAGGATCACGCTCTTGAAATGAAGCCCCTTCTCCCGGAGCAGCGCAAAAGCCTCCTCCGCCACTGTCCTGGTAATGGTCTTGGCCGTCAGGTAGAAAAGCTTCTCCCCCATTCCCTGCCCCATAGCCTGAACGGCAGGATAAACGGTGGAAATGGTCTTTCCCACTCCGGTGGGCGCCTCCAGGAACAGTTTCTTCTTATGATAAATGGTGCGATAGACATTTGCCACCAGTTCCTTCTGTCCTTCCCTGTAAGGAAAGGGAAATTCCAGACCGGTTATGGACTGCTGTCGGATCCGCTGCCAGCCGCAGGAATAATCCGCCCACTTCCGATAGGCTTCCACAAGCTCCACGAACCAGCTCTCCAGCTGCTGAAAGGTATAATCCTCATGGAAATAGCGCAGCTGCTCCGTCTCCATATTGCAATAGGTCATACGCACCCTGATCTCTTTCAGTTCCTCCTTCAGGGCGCAGATATAGGCATAGCACTTCGCCTGGGCTATATGCAGGGGCATTGGGGCCTTCATCTTCTCCAGGTCGCGGTATGTACCCTTGATCTCGTCTATGATCACCTGTCCCTCATGATGGATAATGCCGTCTGCGCGCCCTTCCACCACCAGGATATATTGATCCGTGGGCATCGTATAGCGGAGCGTGACCTCTGCCTCATATTCCGCTCCCATCCTGCGCTGTATCATGCGGTGGATACGCCCGCCCTCCTGCATGGCATTGTCCGGAGACACATGATGCCTGTTATCAATATCCCCGTGCCGCAGGATAAACTCCACCAGGGTTCTGACCGAAACCCTGATCTCCATTGGGGAAAGTACTGTTTCCACAGGACCGTTATCCGGTTTTCTTTGAACGATTTCCGTTCCCATATCCGCTCTCCCCCTCCTTTTCCGTTTCGTTGTCCAAGCCAACGCAAGTCAATATAAAACTCCCTATGAAGATAGTACTCTATCCTGCATAGGGAGTCAAATTGCTTTTTCGGGACATTCAGGCAGACACATCTGCACACTGACAGCCACTCTGCTTACTGATAAGCGCACCTGCTCTCTGGCATACGCACCTGTTCTCCGGCATACGCGCCTGCCCTCTGGTAAGCGTACCTGCTCTTTAACAGGCTACAGCCAGCTGCTTCAACACTTCCTCCAGATCCGCGTTATAACCGTCATAGGAAACTTTCAATGGATGATCGAAATTCAACCCATACACTCCTAAAAACGATTTGGCATCCACTATATATCTGTTGTACGATATATCAATGTCAAAGTCACACTTGGAAGCTACGTCCACAAAGTGTTGCACATGATCGGGTGTCAAGCGAATTGTTTTTACCATACTAACCATCCTTTCTAAATCTTAAGCTATCTGTTTCCTGCTCCTATATTTAATCATTATATCCCTAAATTCTTAATTGTAAAGCTTATAAATTTTCAAAATATTTGTCCGAAAAACGGTATTTTTTGTGCATTTTACTTATTATCCCTGAATTCTGTCATATTTCTCCTAAACCGCAGGGGAAGCATATTCTGCTGCAGTTTCAGATTCTTTCGCTCTTCAATGGCTATTTTATGGCAGAAATACCGAAAAAGTTCCTGATATTCCTGTTCTTCCTCCGATATCCTGAAAGCGGATTCCGTCTCCTGTTCCCCGGCGTAAAACAGATACCACTGCTTTCCCGCCGGATGTATGGCGAAAATGCCTCTCTGCCCATCCCGGATCATAAAGTTCTCCTGAGGCAGCCTGTCCGAAAAATGCGGCATCAGAAAGGCTGTCACATTGTTCTTCGGGTCTATCCGGGCGTAAAGAACGCCGTTATCCAATTCCTCAAAGCGCACAAACTCCCGCAAATGCCCTATCTCTCTGCCCACTACCCTGGCAATGGCAAATGCCCGGTGCACTTCGTCATTGGCGAGATTGTCAAACAGATGCCCCGCCCTGCGCCTGGCTGACAGCCCGTCCACCACGGTCCGGTATACTGCCTGCGCTTTCCCCTCGTCTTCCGATGCAAGCGCCATGCACAGGGACATATAATCCTGCTCTCCAAAAATACGGTGCAGGGAACGTATTACCTTATTCATTTTCTCCTGATCCGGTTTAACATATACATCTTCCGCAAATAAAATCGGCTCATCCGTCAGGCTGATGCAGGTATCCATATGGTCCCGCTTCTCCTCATAGGCCAGATAAATCGCTGTAAATATGCTTTCCAGGGAATCTTCACACCTATATACTGTCATATGATATCCTGTTTCTCCTCCGGCAATCAAAGACCCCGCTGCAAGCAACGGGGTATCAAGCTTGCAGCGCTGCAGAGCAGAAGGTGTCCTTTGGACACCTTGGTATTGTGACCTTCGCGGCATTCGCCAAGTCAACCGTGTTGACTTTATGCTATTGCTTAACAAGCAATTTGTGCAAGCAGCGGCACAAAGTCAGTTACACTGACTTGGCCCATTGCTCGCGGGAATAAATCGTTATGACCTGATCTTTCACATCTTCTCACAACTGTCCCACGGCGGCCTGGATCCTGTCCGCCGCTGTCACGGGCTGTTCAAAGCTGCCCACGTCAAACAGGGACATCTGCCGGTAACTCATGCCGTCGCTTCCAAACCGGATCCGCTCCTGCTCCTCCGTCAGGTTCCGGACAATGTAGTCCTCCTCCAGTTTTACAGGATACATCATCCTTCCGCTGCAGGTGATAAAATATAACGCCCGTTTCAAAACAACGCCAATCTTTTTCAAATCCGCAAAGGTAAGGTTTGCGCTCCTGCGCGCCGCCACGATCCTCCGGGCGCTCTTCACCCCCACGCCGGGAATCCTCAGAAGCCGCTCCATGGGAGCCTTGTTGATCTCCACCGGAAACTGCTCCAGATGCCTCACTGCCCAATCCTCCTTTGGATCCAGCATCACATTGAAAAAGGGACGCTTCTCATCCAGCAGCTCCTCGGCTTTAAACCCGTAGAACCGCAGCAGCCAGTCCGCCTGATACAGGCGATGCTCCCGGAGCAGTGGCGGTCCTCCCGGCAGGGCGGGAAGCTGCTTGTCCCCGGTGACATTTACAAACGCGGAATAGAAAACTCTTTTCAGGTCGAACTTCTGGTATAAGTTCTCCGCCACATTCAGGATCTGATAATCGTTCTCCGGCGTCGCCCCGATGATCATCTGTGTCGCCTGCCCGCCTCCCACGAAGGTAGGCGCATTCCGATAGAGTACCAGCTCATTCCTGTTCTCCGTGATTCCGTTCTGGATCTGCCGCATAGGAGTGAGAATGCTTTTCCGGTGCTTGTTAGGCGCCAGGGTGCGCAGCCCTTCCGCTGTGGGCAGCTCCAGATTAACGCTCATCCTGTCCACCAGGAATCCGGTACGCCGGATCACCTCCGGATCGGCGCCGGGAATCGCTTTCACATGGACATAGCCGTTAAAGCGGTACTGATTCCTCAACAGCCAGATGGTTCGAAAGATCAGCTCCATGGTAAAGGTAGGGCTGTTCAGAATACCGGAGCTTAAGAAAAGCCCTTCTATATAATTCCTGCGATAAAATTCCACTGTCAGCCTGCATATCTCATCCGGTGTGAAGGTCGCCCGCGGCACATCGTTGGAGCAGCGGTTCAGGCAGTACTTACAGTCATAGATACATTCGTTGGTGAGCAGGATCTTCAAAAGGGAAATACAGCGCCCGTCGCTGCTAAAGCTGTGGCAGATACCTGCCGCCACACAATTCCCCATATCCACCCCGTTCCCCTTACGATCCACGCCGCTGGAAGTACATGCCACATCGTATTTCGCCGAATTGGCCAGAATCCCCAGCTTTTCCATCAAAGGCATCTCCTGCCTCCCGGTCAAAAACTCCATAGCGACTTCTCTCCTCCTTCTGTATTCAGAACATCTGTTCTAATACATATTAGCACATATGTTCTGCTTTTGCAAGCGGATTTAGCAAACAGATTTATTTTTGAAAATGTCAATATTAAATGCGACACTTTTTTAATTTTTTTCACCCGATTTTCTTAAGCTCTTCCTCGAAGAGTTCCCCGGCAGAATGATAGCCATGTATGCGGCGGGGATAGTTATTTATCCAGTTTTCCATTGCCTCTACCTCTGCGTCTGTCATTCCGTCAAAATTTGTCCCCTTTGGTACTTTGCGCCGTACCATTTTATTAGTAACCTCATTTGTGCCACGCTCCCAGCTGCTATACGGGTGGCAGTAATATAGCTGCGTCCGTTTCCCCTCACCCAGTATAGAGCGTTCCAGCTCTTCACAATATGCAAACTCACTGCCATTATCTACGGTTATGCTTTTAAAGACTTGCTTAAACATACCGCCCCATTTTCTTTCTAATGCGTCTAAAGCATCTACTACCGCCTCTGCCGTCTTGTCCGGCAGCTTAAATATGATCTCGTCCCGCGTCTTTCTTTCCGTCAGTACCAGCAGGGTATTTTTAGATTTCCCCCGCTGCCCTATTACGCTATCCATTTCCCAGTGTCCGAACTCTTCCCGCTTGTCTACCTCTTCCGGGCGCTTTTCTATGCTTGTGCCTGCTGCCGCCCGCGCCTGCTGCCTCTTCACTTTCTTATAGTCCCTCTTCTTGTTTGCCTTTACTGGTAAATCTTTATTTGTAAGCTGTAGAAAGATACCCTTATCAATATAGCTGTAAAGTGTCGTTACGCAGATCGTAACGGAAAATTCCCCCTCTTTCCCTTGTGCCTTAAGCTCTCCCAGAACGGCAGCCGGGCTATATCCCTCATTTACTATTTTATCCTCTATATAATTTGCTAACTTAATATCGTTGCCGATCTTAAGAACGCCGCCCTTGCTTTTCAGATTCTCCCTGTACTTATCGTCTGCAATATCCGGGCTGTATCGCTCTTCCTGCGTGAGATCAGAATTAAGCGCGGTATAAACTCCCCTCTTTATTTCCCGGTATATTGTGCTGCGGTGTACATGCAGCATGTCTGCGATCTCTTTTTTACCATGTCCTGCCTTTAGCAATGCTTCTAATTTTATCCGATCTGCCTTTGTTAAATGCTTACCCATTTTTCTTACCTCTCTTTTGTCCCATATACGACGAAAAGCCGCAAACTCTTTTACAAGTCTGCGGCTCGCTATTTTCGCCTCATTTACAGCATTTCTTACAAGCTGTATACTTCTTTTTTGCTTGGCTTAGTGGTATGCTCTTTGGGTTTTTCATTCCAGAACATGTAGGCTTACTATGGTACTTTTTGCTGCTACGGTCTATATATACGATTGTCTCGCCCGCTGGCTGCGCTGCGCGGCTTTTCTTTTCTTCTATGATAACGTCAAGCTCTATATTACACCCAAACGTTTGTACCCCCCCCCCCGGAAATTTCCAGTATTTCTGCGGTGTAGCGGGCTTGCGGGTATTTCCGTGCTAAATCCTTTGCCAGTTCTGCCGATAGATTCCCCAGTACCTTATTGCCCCACTTGATGCACGCGGCAGGCTCCCCATTGTATGTATATTTTTCTACCGTTATGTCCTCGTCTCCTGTCATGGTTCTTAATATGTCCTGGCGGTTTTCCCCGTCCTCATTATCAAAAGTCACGCCTACTATTTTTGTGCGTATAGTTTCCGCAATCCTGCTACCAGATGCAGCGGCAGGCGTTCCCGTTGCCCTCGGCTCTTCCTGCTGCCCTGCTGCCTCTTTCGCTGGCTTGCGTGCCAGCAGAAAGCATACGGCAGCAATCACTATACAGCCGATACCGCCCGTAATATTCCCGGACGGCAGCGCCACAATTCCGCTTACTGCAAATAAAGCAGCCACAATATATAAAATAATTTGTTTCTTTGCCATAAATAAGCCCTCTCTTTCGCCTTTTAGTTTAATTCTAATATTTCATCAGCAGAGGCGTTAAGCTCCCTGCATATTTTTATAAACATTTCCAATGTAGGCGCGTGCGCCCCATTTTCCCAGCGGCTTATATCCTTTTGGTGGACTTGCAGGCGTTCCGCAAGTTCTTTTTGTGAAACGCCCGCCGCTTTTCTTGCTTTTCTTATATTGTTTCCGATCATGCCTTACCTCTTTTCTCTTTAGCTCTCATTATAAGGGCTATGCAGAGTTTTACCGTTCCTACGGCTACCAAAAAAATACCTAATTTCAGAATCATACTCTTTACTCGGCTTTGGGTTTATGATATATTTTTTATAGGCGGCGGGCTTTCGCCCGCCTATAGGTTTAACCTATGTACTTGTCGATAATGATAAGTATTATGCCTATGATTAAGTCTATCAGTGCGTTGACCGTCAAATCTTGCCACTTGATAGGCTTTTTCTTTTGTTTCTTCTTACCCATTTCCTGCCGTTTCTCCTTTCCAGTGCTTTACACTTATTTTTCTTTTCTCCTTTCTATGCTTTAATTATATACCAACTTTGGTATATTGTCAATCAAATTTCAAGAAAATTATGGTAAAAAAATAAAGGGTATGCCGCCCATGAACGACATACCCCAGCAGATACATTATAACCTTGTGCAATAGTCCAGCGATACCCAGCCGTCCCTATTCTCTTCATACGCTTTCAGCAGCCCCCAGCCTGCGGCGCTGCCCTCTCCGGCTTTTACCTCAACAATGGTAAACACTCCGATTCCTGTATACTTTCCCGTCTTTGCAAAGTCCGTGCCTGCGCCCGCCCTTATTCTAAGATCGGTTATATCTACCTTTACCTTAAAGGGAATCTTTGCCGCCTCTGTCTTTCCCTGTCCTGCGTTTCCGGCTGCCCCGGTTCCGGCGTACCTGTCGTAATACTCCTGCCCGTATGCTGCCCGGCGCTGCTTTACTGCCTCGCTCTGGTCTTCTGGCTTTTCGTACCCGGTCAGCACTGCATCAGAGGCAGCCCGTACCGACGTTGCAGCCATAAGCGCGGAAATAACGCCCTTGTAGCCCTGTAATTCCTGCCACAAAAAGGCAAGCTGCATATCTAAGCAGCCTATAGACGCGCCCGCCGTTTTCGCGTAATAATATAGCGCCTGTTTGCGGCTGTAGTACGTCCACTGTGCAAGCCCGTAGCCTGCGCTGTCCCTCACAAAATTTGTATAGCTGCCGCTGTCTACAGCCGCCGTATATTCTGCGTCCGTCATTTCCAGCTGCGTATTAAAGGAATTTTGCAGATTATCTGCTTTAAGCCCGCTTTCTGCAAAAAGGTTCCCCATAAGCCCGGCTGTTGCATAGGCATTTAAGCCTTTGCCTGTCAGAAAAGCCCAGATCATGCTTTCCGCGCCGCCTGCTGCCGTCTGCTGCTCATTTCCTGCAAAAGCGCTGTATACTGCCTTTCCGTCCCAGTCATACACATTATAGCCAGCAATGCAGGCTTTCTTTGCATTTTCCAGACTTTCAAAAGCTCCCAGCTGCCCGGCTGCATCTTCCCAGCGCTTACGCACCCTGTAAAGTTTCTTTCCCCCGCTCCCGGCAGAGGCAGCGCCGCCGCTTATCAGCTTTTTAAACTCGTCCCATGTATGCGCTGTTGTGTTATATACATACGGGTTAGGGCAAATTTTCCCGGTAACGTCGTAATGCCTTATGACATGATCGGCAGGCACGCCGTACTTATCCATTAAGTACCTTGTCAACTCTGCCGCCGCCTCTACCGTCGCGTCCTCAAAATACCAGTCCTTATCTGTCGCGCCCTGGCTGGCGGTGTTCCTTTTCCTTACGCATAACTCAATACCTATGCTGTTTGCGTTCCGGCACTCCCCATGCTTATAGCTCTTTGCGCCGCAGTGCCACGCTATGTTAGCATCTTCCACGCACTGCCAGATTTCCCCGTTGTGATCTACAAAGTAATGTGCGGACGCATTTCTATTGCCGCCTGCAAAATATTTACAGTTTGCCTGCGCCCCGCTCAAACCGCCCACGTAATGAATTACAATGTACTTGATACGGGAAACGCTGCCCGGATTGAAATTGTACCCGCTTATCAGCCTGTTAATGTTCCTCATGCCTTTTACGTCCTTTCTGCAATGAAATAAGCGCCTACGGTTTCCCGTAAGCGCCCTTTGCTGCTTTTCCTGTCTGATCTGTTATTCTTATCTTTCCTGCTGTTTATGCCCCTCTACGCTGCCCGTGGTGCTGTTTCCGTCCAGTTCGTCCGTGTCCGGCAGCTCGTCCGTATACTTGGAAAGAAAGCCCCGCACACTCGCCCATACCTTTTTTACGGGCAGCCCGCATAATGCCATATTCTTAAAAATGCTTGTGATCTCATAGGCTATGTAAAGCAGGCTGAAAAACTCCGCTACTCCTACCGTCTTAAGCCCCAGATAACCCCGCGCCGTTTCCGGGATAAACCCGATCAGATTGATCTTGATAAGCATGTCGATTGCCAGCATGAATACAAGGGAAATCAGCATTGCCACTTTCCGTATTGCGCCGTCAATCCCCGCGCAGCTGTTAAATTTCTTTTCTTTCACTGCCCGCAGTACCCCGAAAATAGTATCAAATACAATCGCCAGTATTACCAGCTCGATCACCTTATTGTGTGCCGCTGCGTCGATAAACTCCATTATTTTCATTTCCATAAATCCTGCCTTTCTGCTTTCTGCAAATTTAATGCCCGCTCTTTCAGTTCCGCGCCGTCGTACCCTGCTACGCTCTCCCAGTTTTCCAGAGTGGCGGTTAATTCAGCAATAAGCCTGCTCTGCTTTTCAATAGTTTCCTGCTGCTCATGCAGCACTTGTAGCAAAATATTACTCATGTACTCACTCCTGCGCCTGCTGGCTGCGCTGCCTGCGCTCTCTCCTGCGCATCAGCCGCCATTTTTATTATTTTCTTTCGTAAGTGATAGCTGTCGGCGTGTCCTGCGTGTCCCGTCCAGCTTGCAATGCTCTTTTGTAGATTTTCCCTTGTGATCTCACCCCTTTCGTACTTCTTGACTGTCCGCTTGATACGTTTAATGCTGTCTGGTCTTACTTTCCTGTGTGTCGCCCTGTGCTTATAACCTACAAAGTCTATGCCGTTCTTTACGCATAAAATGGCAGTCTTTGGGTTCAGCTCTAAAATAAGCTCTTCCCTTAAGAATCTTTCAATATCAGCCAGCCAGCGCCGCAGCTCTTCCTTATCCGGGCTTAATATAATAAAGTCGTCCATGTAGCGCATATACATACCCGCGCCCAACGTATGCTTTATGTACTGGTCTAGCTTATTAAGATAGATATTTGCGAATAGCTGGCTTGTAAGGTTCCCTACTGGTATGCCTGTACCGTCCGGCATCTGCCCGTTATGGTCTATGATCTTGTCGATCAGTGCCAGCGCCCCTGCGTCCTTTATTACTTTCCGTATCTCTGCCTTAAGCACATTATGGTTAATGCTCTGGAAATAGTGGTGTATGTCCGCTTTGATTGCATATAGCGGCGTGTCCGGGTGGAATCTCTGCCACTCATAAAGCCAGCTTTTCAGCGTGTCAGACGCAGCGTGCATACCTTTATTTTTCCGGCAGGCGTAAGAGTGGAAAATAAAACGCTTTTCAAAAATCGGTTCCAACACGTTGTTAATGGCGTGCTGTACTACCCTGTCATAAAACGGCAGCGCCATGATCTGCCGCTCTTTCGGTTCATATACCTTAAAATATCGGTACTCGCTCGGCTCATAGGAAAGCCCCAAAATTTCATTTCGTACCCGCTCTAAATTTTCCTCTTTGTCTTTGGTAAATATTAAAACGTCCTTGCGGTATCGCTTGCACTTCCGGGCTTTATTGTATGCTTTCTGCACACTCCCGTAGTCAGCCATAGCCTCTACAAGCGTAAGCCGCCTGCCGTTTTTGTCCGTGATATGCCCTATTCGTTTCATGTAAAAAGCTCCTGCCTTTCGCCTTAAGCTACTAACCAGCAGCCCTGCTTTTTCTCTTTGCCTTGCGGCGGGACAACCCCTCTGATTCTGGAATATTAAGCACTCTTAATATTCAAACCCTTGCTAGTGTTCCTTAGATACGCTAAGCCTGTAATGCTTTCACCAAATCACACGCCCCGCGCACGCCGATATTCGTGTTCACGTTCCACGGGTAATTGTTGCAATTCACGGCACGCGCGCCCGCGTTCACGCCATTGTTCCAGTTGCCGCCCGCGATCAGCGCCGCCAGAGGGCTGTAATAAGCGGCTGCCCCATATGAAAAGCTATTTTGCAGCTTTTACCTCTTCTATGATCTCCCCCAGCATAACGCCCAGCTCCGTAAGTTTCCTGCCGCACTCCCCGTAATGCTGCTTATTCATTGCGCTGTATTTCAGATCATTTGCCAGCCGCAGCAGCTCCTTACTCTGCTGCAATGCCACATCTGCCGCGTACAAGTGGCTTTTCGTCGCCGTTTTCTGCCACTTTATAACGTCTTGCAGCATTTCCAGCACGGCGTTTCTGGTTGCCGTCTGCAAGCTGAATTTTTCATACTTTGGGTACTTGCTTAGCAGGGGATATATGTACAGCAGGAAATCATATATTTTCTGGTGTAGTATGTCGCCTTTATCTCTTATTGACATTTTTTATCCGTCCCCCTGTAGCGGCTGGGCTTTCGCCCGCCTCTACATAGAATCACACGCCCCGCGCACGCCGATAGACGCGCCCACGTGCCACGGGTAATCGTCGCAATTCACGGCACGCGCGCCCGCGTTCACGCCATGGCTCCAGCAGCCGCCCGCGATCAGCGCCGCCAGAGAATACGCGTAATACTGGTAAATGTTTCCTACGTCGTACTTTGTGGCATTATCCTTTAAGGGGCTTTTCTTATCCCAGCCCCACGCCGCCGTAGGGTGATAGTCTGCATTTGTGGCGTGTTCTGCCCGCGTAATCAGATCATTAAGCCATTCCCAGACGCGCCCCACGGCATCAACGCAGCCCACGGCAGAAACGGCATTTACCACGCTGCCCGTAGTCCCCCTGCCCGTGTTCGTCGTCGCCGTCCATGCGTTTGTATTTGCCCCGTCAAGCCCCTGCGGGCTGCCGAAAGCATAAGCGCAAAATTCGCTGTAGTCCGGCATACGCTTACCGCTTTTCATAAGCCTTTCCGTGAACGTGTACCAGTTCATGCCCTCCGTACCTGTCATTGGCGCACAATTATATTCCGACTTCAAGCCCTGTGCGCCGTCGTCAGAATTAAGATAAATGTCTACCCATGTGCCGCCGCCCAGATATACCATACCCTCCGGGCTGCATTTCGGGCGGTGTCCCAGCGTCCATACGCTGCGCGGCACAATCCCGTTGCTTACCGCGCTTTCCCAGCCCGTACCGAAAATAGCGCCGCTGCTGTTCACGGGCTGCAAGTTTTCATTGATCTTACGGCAGCGCCCATAATGAAAGCCGCCGATCTTGCGGCTGTTGCTGGCGTTCCACCCGCTCGGATATGTAGAGTTAAGGGAAATAATATACTGCTCGTCCTGTGCGTCCTGCCTGCTGTCGCAGATATAAACGTAATAGTCGCAGCCCACGGAAAAAGCCGCGCCTACGTCCAGATTAGAGGCATTAAGTACCGTGTTCCCCGTCTGGAAGATACCAGCGCCTCCCACGGCAATTACGCAGCCCTCTATTACGGTGATCTCATTCGCCCCGCTTGCGTATAAATACTGGCTCGTCGGCGCTACAATGTCGCTGATCGTCGCCAGCTTGTTTACATTCAAAAGCGCCCTGCGGTCTGTCTTTGTCACATCATCAACAAATATCCTACTCATACTGTTTTAACACTCCTTTCAGCGCTGTAATGTCGTCTGCGGTCATTCCTGCCACTGCCTCCGCCTTTTCCAGCCCTATAGCCGTATTTTCTGCGGTAATGCCTTTTGACAGTGTTAATACCGTCCTGTCGTTGCCCGTCTCGCCCGCTGCTGCCGCCTCGTCCGTCCGGGTATGCGTTACCGCCGTGATCGTCCCGGAAATGCCGCCAGCCACAAAAGCCATGCCCGGCGCTGCCTCGTCGCAGTAATATACTGTCACTGCTTTCTTTTCCTCTGCCACCGATACAATAGCACACTGTATGTAGCGCTGCTTTTCCAGACTTTCAATTTTTGCCAGCAGATCAGCCGCCGCCAGCTGCCCGGCTGCCACCATAGCAAGGCAGTTGTAGTAATCGTCTTTTGTCTTTAATGTTTTGGGAAATCCTTTCATAATCTGCCCCTTTCCTTAAAATGTATTTGCAAGATAGGAATTGCCGATATATGCAATTCCCAATACTGCCGTTTCCTCTGTTCTTTCGTAATGCTGGCACATGTAGGCAGCTCCCAGATAGCACAAGCCTAAAACGGCATCATGCTTATAATTGATGTTCCAGCCGTTTTCAATCAGCGTAACCCGCCTGTCAAGCTCTGCCAGCGTCTCTGCCGTCGCCGTGCCTCCTGCCTCTGCCTGCTGCCGCAGCTGTTCTACCGCGTCTGTCAGCCCGTCTATTTGCAGTTGCAGGCTGCCTGCAATGTCCCCGCCCAGCTTTTCCTTAATGTCCTCAAACCATGCGTTAAACTCGCTTTCTGCCCCTGTCTGGAAAAGCGTAATTTTCGCCATGAAAGCCGTGTAGGCTTTCAATAGCTCCGCGTCCCAGCCGTCAAGCGTGCTTTCAAAGGAATTGTACCGCTCGCTAAACTGGTTCTCGTACTGGTTAAACAGGCTTTCTGTCATGGTTATGTAGTTCTCATAAATGCCCGCGATCTCGCTTAAATACTTTTCCATGTCCTGCTTATATATGCTGAACTCGTCCAGCACTGCCTGGCTGTAGGTTTTGAAAAAGTCATTAAACTGTTTCGTCAGTACGCTTGCGTCGATCTCTTCTATTGTGCCTTTCACAATGCCACACAAGGCACTGTTAAAGCGCTGGTCTGTAATATCCTTTGTCTGAATCTTTGTTACGCCTTTCCCCACGTAAATATCAGCTATGGCAAGCTCCCATATTTCCGTATTCCGGGTTAATGCTGCTGCCGTAGGCTTTGCAGACGGCGCGCCCTTTAAGACGGTCAGATACATGTCCCTCTGCGTCAAGTCCCAGCGTATAATTACCCGGTCTATGCGGTTAAGCGCCCCCTCTGCGGTGCTTAACGTAATACCCATGCTTACAGGGTTTCTGAAAGCGTAGCCGTTGATAAACGCATACCCGGCATTTACCCTGATTTCCATTTTGTCATAGGCTATAACCTGTAGCCCGTCGCTGGGTTTCGGGAAAACGCCGTTTGCTATGAACGTGGCAAAATACCACGCCCAATCCTCGGCTTTATATACCCTGTCGTATTCTTCATCTACCAGAATGGCATTGAACGGCAGACAATCAGCCATGCTTTTTACCTCACTTTCCTTATCTGGTCTACCAGCGTAGGCAGGCTGTCCCCAAACGTCGCCTCTATTTCCTCTGCGCCTTTCTGGTATGTCTCTGTTACCTCTGTTATGCGTGCGTCAATCTGTATGCCCCACTTTGTTTCCTTGCATGTGATCCTGTCCCCTAAATCAAAATCCTGCTTAAACTTAAGGTTGGAATTTGTGTTAATGGTGCTTACAAAATTTATGATCTTTCCGTAGTTTTCCAGCTCTGCCGCCGCCCTTGTCTTAAGCATCTGCAAATAGGTATTAAGCGGTATTGTTACCTCTGTTTCCCCGCTCTGGTATTTCCGGGCTATGTCCGTCGCGTCACAAAATACCTCTGTCAGCTCCAGACCAGACGCGCCCTCACCGTCTACCGTCGTCACGGGCTGGCTGCCGCTGTCGTCTGCCGCGCCCTGTATGTAAATGAAATTCCCGCAGTTTTCTATACTGGCTGTATATTCCTGCTCATTTACATTGTCAAAATCCCTTGAAAAGATACAAGGCGTGTTGCCCTCGCTGTTTTTCGCGGTAAGGTCTTTGCCCTTATACAGATAAAAGCCGTACTGCCGCGATCTCTCGTTAATCAGAATGTCATATCCCAGCTTTCCTGCCTGCGCCCTCGCCTTTACTTCCTGCCCCAGCTTTGCGTATACCTCGTTTGCATACTCTACTGCGCTGCCTGCTATGGTTTCCTGCGCCAGCATGATAAAGCGCGGGAAACGTCGCTTTGTACTCGCACTGCTGCCGCAGTTATTCTTTACCATTGTGTTAATAAGGCTCTGGTTCGTCGCCGTCGCTATGATCTGCGGGTTTATGCAGCGCTTGTTAAGCCACCAGCTAAGCATATAGCCCTGTGCCTCTATCTGCTCTAGCCCGTTCTCGTCTTTGGTAATGTGTACAT
>CAOKWI010000004.1 GCA_948473115.1 uncultured Lachnospiraceae bacterium
AAATAATGCGTCGGGAGGCTTTCGCTTCCCTTCGCATTTAATATTAAACTTTTCAAAAAACAAAATAATGTCAGAAAATATTTGACACCTGGAACATTACATGCTACACTAAAGGCACATATCCGGGAAATCATCTAAATGTTAAGCATTTCATGAATCATTTCAGACCATTTCAGCTGACGATCCCTGTATGGATAAAATAATAGCGGATTACAGGGACTGAAGGGAATTGGGATGACAGCTTCTTTCATGCAGGCCCTTCCTTCCGCCATACGAAAGGAGAAATATATGCAGGAGAAGAAGCAGACTGCAGGAAAAACACTTGAGGAGATGAACCTACTGGATGATTTCCTGTTCGGGACAATGGTTGCCTATCCGGAAATCGGGGAGAGATTTGTAAAAATCCTGCTGAAAACCATCTTTGGCAGGGAATTCAGGCATCTGTCCGTCACCGCCCAGAAAGTGCTGTACGGCGCAGATTCCAACCTGCACGGGGCGCGGCTGGATGTCTACATCGATCCCGAGATAGAGGATTCGGAGGGAAAGGCGGTAGTCTATGACATAGAGCCCGACCTGAAGGACAACACGGCGGACAAGAAGGCGCTGCCCCGCAGGGTGCGATTCTATCACGGGAAGATTGCCGCAAGGAGCCTGGCTTCCGGCGCAGACTACGATACCCTGAAAGATGTCATCGTCATCATGCTCACGCCCTATGACCCTTTCGGACAGAACCGCATGGTATATACCATAACAAACAAATGTATTGAATTACCGGAAATGGAGTATGATGACGGTGCAAGGACCCTGTTCCTCTACACAAGGGGGACGGATGGCGTCCCCAGCGAGGCTGTCAGGCAGCTGCTGCACTATATGGAGCACACGACCCCTGAAAACGCAGTGAATGAGGAACTGCGGGAGATTCACAGGATGGTCGAAACCGTAAAGAAGGACAAGGAGGTGGGCGGAATGCGTATTCAGATTGTGGACGAACTCATCAAGCTGTCGGAGGAAAACGCAAGGCAGGCCGAGGTAATCACTAACCAGACCGAGGAAAACGCAAGGCAGGCCGAGGTAATCAGTAACCAGGCCGAAGAAAACATACGGCTGAAGGAAGAAATCGCAAAACTGCAGGGAGCACTCAACCAGAAGACACAGCCCGTGAAAACACAGTGAATGAGGATGCAAGATTACCATCCAGCCACAAACATCCCGTACTCCTTTGGCACATGCAGGCAGCCGTTTATTTTTCTGGAATTGAAGTATTTCAGCAGAATATCATATTTACCCCTGTCAAGTCCCTGCATGGAAGCCATGGAATAAATATACTCCAGATAATCTTCGACATCTGTAATCTCCAAGGCATCCTCGTAATCGCGCCGCTCTACTCTGTTAAACTGCTTTTCCAGCAGCTGCATTCCGTTCTGCAGCGTAAATGATATGTTGGATTCATGATCATACGGAATGCCAAGTTCGTCCAGGGCGCGGTAGAGATACCGCATCATTCCGTTTGTCCCAAATGTGGAACAGAAAAACAGACCGTCCTTCTTCAGCACACGCCTCACCTCGGAGAGAGCCAGATCAATATCCTTCACATGGTACAGCATGGAATTGGCTATGATAAGGTCAAAGGCATTCTCCCCAAAGGGAATATCTGTTATATCAATTTTTCTGACAGAAATTCCCCTGTCGGAAAAATTGCGATGCAGGTGCTCTATCATTCCGTCCGAGAAGTCCGACAATATAATGTCCATCTTTAAGTTCTGGAAGGTATCGATTTCAAAATAGTTATTCCACAGTTCGCCTCTTCCGCTGCCCAATTCCAGAATTTTTCTTCCCGCACGAAAGGGATACTGGTCAAACATCCACCTTTGAAATCCGGTTCTGTTGACGCTATATTTTTCATGCAGACTTTTCCGCAGCTTAAGATGATCTGTATTTTTGTACTGCTCCCTTATCATGGTTTTATTGGACATGTTTGCAACATCAATCATCTGTCGTTTCTTCCTCCTGATATGGCAATATGATTTTTCCTACAGGTGAACATCCCCGTATCCTTCTGAATATAGATTGCGCCTTCTCGGCTCAGTATTTCCTCCAATAGTTCCCGAAATTCAGTTTCCCGCTGTTCCAGGATACAGGGGGCGTTTCCGGGATAGGAATACACATAATCGTAGACGGCATCGGCGTTGTCCACAATCAGGTCATTCTCCTGCCGCTCACACTTCACCCCGTCAAAGAATTTGCGAAGCTGCGTTTCCCCGTTTTCCAGCCGAAACCCCGTCGTTATCCTTGAGAAAGGCATTTCAATCCGCCCGTCAAAGGAAGACACTATCTCATGCAGTTCCTTCATATGATTGTTTCCGATGGTGGAGCAGAAAAACATTCCCGAATCCTTTAACGCCGATCGGATCTCACGCAGGCATGATTCCCTGTTTTCCACATGGTACAACATATGATTGGCAATGATCTTATCGTAATATTTCTCCGGCAGACACAGAGTTTCCGCATCCATGACACAATACTCTATGGTAATCCGCTTTTCTCCCAGCAAATCCCTGTAGGGCGCGAGGGATCTTTCTGCCTGCTCCAGCATTCCTTCTGAGCGGTCAGTCAAAACCAGGTGCAGCCCTTCCGGCAGTGCATGAAGATTCCTCTGCCATAGGTTTCCGTTGCCGCAGCCAATTTCCAGGATCCTCTCTCCTGCCTCCGGCTGCATCCGCTCATACACCCAGTTCATCCAGTCCTGTGGACTGGTGCTGTAATCATGCAGCCTGATCCGCCTTTCCAGATTTTCCGATGTCTCATACTGCTTTTTTACTTTTTCCTCATCCGTAAGCATATTCAGCAGCTGCAGCAGATAATTCCACCTTTCCTCTCCGCTGCTTTTTTCCATGGTCTCCAGGGTGGCAATGATTTCCTCCAGCTGCTTTTTGCGCTGCAGCAAAAGGGCTTTCTGTCGGGACAGCTGCGGCTCAATAGTGTCCTCCGCCTTTGTCATTTCCTCGATCTGCTGAAGGGAGAACCCCAGGTATTTCAGCACCAGGATTCTCTGAAGTCTGTCCACGGAATCCCGGTCATAGTACCGGTATCCTGCTTCGGAATGAGACACTGGCTTCAGCAGCCCCTTTGCGTCATAAAACCGGATGGTGCGCAGGGATACTCCCGTCAGTTTTGCGATTTCTCCGGCCGTGTATAATTTGTCCTTCATGTGATCCCCCCGTTTCTGTCAAAGACTGTGAAATCTCCTTATTTACATTTCCACATTATACAGGGTTACGTAAGGGAATGGTCAAGAAAAAAATGGAGAAACTGTCTGAACCGACAAAAAAGTAAAAACAAAATAATGTCAAAAAATGTTTGACAGCTGGCATATTGCATGATACACTAAAGGCACATATCCGGGAAATCATCTAAATGATAAGCACTTCATGGAACATTTCGGACCATTTCAGCTGACGATCCCTGTATGAATAAGATAATAGCGGATTGCAGGGACTGAAAGGGATTGAAATGATGACTGCTTTCATGCAGGCTCTTCTTTCCGCCATATACAAAAGGAGAACTGTATGAAAGAGAAAGAACAGGCTGCAAGAAAGCCACTTGAGGAGATGAACCTCCTGGATGATTTCCTGTTCGGGACAATGGTTGCCTATCCGGAAATCGGGGAAAGATTTGTGAAAAGCCTGCTGAAGACCATCTTCGGCAGGGAGTTCAGACATCTGTCCGTCACCGCCCAGAAAGTACTGTATGGCGCCGATTCCAACCTGCACGGGGCGCGGCTGGATGTCTACATTGATCCCGAGATAGAGGACTCGGAGGGGAAGGCCGTGGTCTATGACATAGAGCCCGACCTGAAGGACAGCACGGCGGACAAGAAAGCGCTGCCCCGCAGGGTGCGTTTCTACCATGGGAAGATTGCCGCAAGGAGCCTGGCCTCCGGCGCTGATTATGATACCCTGAAGGATGTCATCGTCATCATGATCATGTCCTATGACCCTTTCGGGCAGAACCGCATGGTATACACCATAACAAACAAATGTATTGAACTGCCGGAAATGGAGTATGATGACGGGGCAAGCACCTTGTTCCTGTATACAAAAGGGACAGAGGGCGTCCCCAGCGAGGCTGTCAGGCAACTGCTGCACTATATGGAGGACACGACCCCTGAAAACGCGGTGAACGAGGAACTGCGGGAGATTCACAGGATGGTCGAAACCGTAAAGAAGGACCGGGAGGTGGGCGGAATGCGTATTCAGATTGTGGATGAACTCTTCAAGCTATCGGAAAAAACTGCAAGGCAGGAAGCGGTAATCACTAGCCAGGCCGAAGAAAACGCAAGGCAGGCTGAGATAATCACTAGCCAGGCCGAGGAAAAAGCAAGGCAGGCTGAGATAATCACAAAACTACAGGAAGAAATTGCAAAACTACAGGAAACTCTCAACCAGAAGATGCCACCCATGAAAACACAGTAAACGAGAAACTGCGGGAAATTCACAGGATAGTCGAAACCGTAAAAAAGAACCGAGAGGTGGGCGGAATACGTATTCAGATTGTGGACGAACTCTGTCAACACATACTGCATACGGATACCCGCAGGCTTTTGCAATTGCCCTTTTCGCAGAGTGGGATACTCTGCGAAAACAATCAATGTGGATATGCTACTGGATTTTATGAAGGAACCAGAGCGGAGACTAACGCAGTATTTGCGGACTCAGACAAGTCAAATGAGAAGATTGGTTCTTTGACAGTATTAAGTTCCTAAGTTGGGCAGCGACATATTTCCCATGTCGCTGCCCATTTACTTCCTATATGGGGAAGTGTGATTGACTGGCAATCTATCCCGTCAAACCTCGATTTTCTTACAGCAGGCAAAAGCCAGCGCGCCGGGGCCGATATGGCATGCCACACTTAAGGAAAGGGGATCCACATGGATATCGTAGCCGGGAAACTGCTCCGCGATCTCCTGTCGAAAGACCTCCGCTGCCTCCTCGTTATGGGTATGGGCGATCTGCAGCCAGATATGCTTATCCTCAGTCAGTCCGCCGAAACGTTTCTCGATATCGTTCCGGATGGCGTTGATCATGGTCGTCTTGCCCTGGTTGACCGTGCGGGCTTTAGCGAAAGCATCCAGCTTGTCCCCCTGGATCTGGAGCACCGGCTTCAGCTTCAGCAGGGTACCGATGGCCGCGGCGGCGGGCGTGATCCTGCCGCCCTTTTTCAGGTAATACAGGGTATCCAGCATAATATAAATGCTGCTGTTAAATTTATCCTCCTCCAGGAAGTCCCTGATCTCCCGGGCATTCATCCCCTTTGCCGCCAGCAGCCTGGCGTCCAGGCAGGACTGGCGCTGGGTAACGGAAATCCGCTGGTTATTGACCACCTGCACCTTGCCATCGTAATCCTGGGCCAGCATGATCGCCGACTGGCAGGAGCCGGAAAGGCCGCTGCTCATGGGGATATGCACGATCTCGTCATATTCTTTCAGCAGGCTGTCCCACAATTCCATCACCGATTCGGGAGAGGGCTGGCTGGTACCGATCTGCGCCCCATCGATCAGCTTCTCATAAAACTGCTCCTGGGTCAGATCAATATCCTCAAAATACGTTTCATCATTGATCATAAACGGCATGGGAAGCACATATACCCCATACTCTTTGGCTTTTGCCTGTGTAATGCCACTGTTACTGTCTGTGACAATTGCAACATTGCTCATAATTGCTTTACCTCTCTGTTTCTTTACTCATGCTGCCGTATACCTGCCCTCTGCTGGGCTACCCTTTGTTAGGGAAACGCTGATTAAAGCGTTTCCCGCGCCGAATTTGCGTTGCGAAGCAACAAAAACCCCTGCAAATTCGTGCGCATCCGCCGGAGGCTCTGAGGAAGCGATGATTTAATCAGCGCTTCCTTAGTAAACTCCCACGGCAACCTGTCTTGGCTGGGGAAGAATGATCAGACTGTAATCCATTGTAATGTCATATGGTGCGAAAGTCAACACTGTTTGCGGACACATATTCCAAATGTTTTCTTAATGCCTCGTGCCCGGGGGCGTCCAGCATGGGGTCTCTCTGCAGCAGTGCGTCGATGGCGGCGGAGGCTTTCTGCAGCACCGCCGCGTCATTGTAGATATCCCCGATCCGGAAAGCGAAATCACCGCTCTGCCGGATACCGAAGAGATCCCCCGGCCCCCGCAGCTTCAGATCCTGGGAGGCGATAAAAAAGCCGTCGTTGGACTGGTTCAGGATCTGCAGCCGCTCCATGGTCTCCTTATTCTCCTTTGTGCTGACGAAGATACAGTAACTCTGGTGCTCTCCCCTGCCCACGCGCCCCCGCAGCTGGTGAAGCTGGGCCAGCCCGAATCGCTCCGCGTTCTCCACCATCATGACAGTGGCGTTTGGCACATTGATCCCTACCTCTATGACAGTGGTGGAAACCAGCACATCGATCTCCCCGGCGGCAAACTCTTCCATGATACGGTTCTTGTCCGCAGGGCGCATTTTGCCGTGAAGATATGTCACCTGGATATCAGGGGAAAGACGGCCGCGCAGCTTTTCCGCATAATCCACCACGTTTTCCAGGTCTTCCAGCTCGCCCTCCTCCACCTGTGGACAGATCACATATGCCTGCCTTCCCGCCCGCACTTCCTTTTCTATAAATTCATAAGCCTTTGTTCGGTAAGAGGTGTTTACCACACAATTCCTGATGGGAAGCCTGTTTGCAGGGAGCTCATCCACCACCGAGATGTGAAGGTCCCCATAAAGTATGATGGCAAGGGTTCTGGGAATGGGGGTGGCGCTCATGACCAGGATATGGGGCTTATGCCCCTTCTCCGCCAGCTGCTCCCGCTGTCTGACACCGAACCGGTGCTGTTCGTCCGTCACCACCAGAGCCAGGGACTTGTATTCCACTCTGCCCTGGATCAGGGCATGGGTGCCTATGATCAGGTTGGCCTCGCCGGAGGCAATCTTCGCATAGGCTTCTTTCTTTTCCTTTGCTGTCATTGATCCCACCAGCAGAACCGGTCTCAGCACAAGCCTTCCCTTCTCCGCATAGGCGGAAATGGTTTCAAAATGCTGTGCCGCCAGCACCTCGGTAGGCGCCATCAGCGCTCCCTGATAGCCGTTTGCAGCCGTCATCAGCAATGCAAGCAGGGCAAGTACGGTTTTGCCGGAGCCCACATCACCCTGAACCAGACGGTTCATGCAGTAGGGGCTGCCCAGATCCTCCCTGATCTCCCCCCAGACTCTCTTCTGTGCCCTGGTCAGGGGAAATGGCAGCTGCTCCAGGAAACGCACCGTATCCGCCGTTTCAAACATGGGATGGCCGTTTTCCATCCGGTCGCTGAACTCCTTGTTCCGCCGCATCAGAAGCAGGAATGCGAAAAACTCGTCAAAAACCAGCCGCTGCCTTGCCTTCATCAGCTGCTCCATATTCTCGGGGAAATGAATGGCATGAAGCGCGTCCTCCGCCCCCATCAGGTCATAGTCGTGCAGAAAGTCTTTCCCATAGTATTCTTCCTCTGCCGGGCACAGGGACAATGCCTGCTTCACCGCTTTCTGCACCGCCTGGTTTGTAAGTCCTTTGGTCAGGGAATATCTGGGAACCAGCCTGTCCGTCCGCTTCCCGTACTCCTCCGGGGAATAGACCCTGGGCTGTTCCATGAGCTTGAAATTTCCACGGGTCTGTATGTTTCCACGGAAGATATAACAGCCCCCCTGCTTCAACGTCTTTTTCAAAAAAGGCATATTAAAAAAAGTGAGCTGAAGACTCCCTGTTCCATCCGATACATTGACATTCAAGATATGGAGATTCCTCACCCGCTTTTCATTGGGGATCCCCGCCACCGCCGCGCGCACGGCGCATACCTCTCCCGGTCCTGCGTGGTCGATGGACACAGGTTCCCTGAAATGCTCGTAATCCCTGGGATAAAAGGCAAGCAAATCCCCCACGCTATACAAATTCAGCTTTGCAAAGAGTTTCTGGGTTTTCTCCCCCACTCCCTTCAGTTCTATGATCGGTGTGTTTCTGTCCATATTTCCTCTCATTCCGCGCTTGTGTCCCCGCTGAAAACAGACAATAGCTTGAAATAGCACTCTGACCCGGTAAATAGAGATATATAAAAGGAGACAGCAGAATCTGTCTCCTTTCCATTTTCTGACATCCGCAATCCTAAGGAACTGTGCAAACAACTTCGCTTTTGCCTCAAAGCATTTGGAAGAACGCAATATTTGCGTTCCGTTCTTCTCACGCTATTCTACAGACATCACATAATAGTAAATCGGCTGGCCGCCATACTGTAACTCGATGTCGCAGGAGGAATAGCTCTTCTCCACTTCCGCGCGGAATGCCTCCGCCACCTCCTCCTTTACATCGCTGCCGTAATATATGCTGATCAGGACAGAATCCTCATTCACCATCTGTCCGATGGTTTCCTTTGCAACCGCATTCACATCGGTGCCTACGGCAAGGATCCCGTCATCACCGATTCCCATATAGTCGCCCTTTTTGATCTCCTTATCGTCGATCACCGTATCGCGGACAGCGTATGTGACCTGGCCGGTCTTCACATTGGCGATCTCCTGGATCATGGTGGCTTCGTTCTCGTCCGCGGACATCTCGGGCACGAAGTTGATCACCGCCGTGATTCCCTGGGGGATGGTCTTTGTAGGGATCACCAGCAGATCCTTTTCCGTGGTAAGCTCCGCCGCCTGGTTGGCCGCCAGGATAATATTCTTATTGTTGGGGAGCACGAACACTGTCTTTGCATTCACCTTGTCGACGGCATCCAGGATATCCGCCGTGCTGGGATTCATGGTCTGGCCGCCCTCGATGATATAGTCGACCCCCAGGCTCCTGAATATCTCATTTACACCCTCGCCCACGGAAACGGCGATAAAGCCAAACTGCTTCGGAGGCTCATCGGGTTTCACCGGCTCCGCCTTGGGCGGCTCCACAGATACGGGGACACCGCTCTTCTCGGACATCTTAAACAGCTTCTCCTGATGTTCCAGGCGCATATTGTCAATCTTCATATTGGAAAGGGCACCATACTTCAACGCTTTCTGGATAGCCAGACCGGGATCGTTGGTATGTACGTGCACCTTCACCACGTCGTCATCCGCCACACAAACGATAGAATCACCGATGGATTCCAGATAGGCTTTGAAATCCATCTCTGTTTTAATATTAAAGGTCTTATTCAGCAAAATAATAAATTCGGTGCAGTAGCCGAACCTGATCTCTGCCTCGGCCTGTACCTCCATGGAGGTCTTTCCTGCCGCAGGACCGCCGGAAGAAGCCGGTTCAGGGATGGAGTAATCGATCTCCTTGCCCAGGAAAGCGTCGAAGGCGCCCTGTAAGACTTCCATCAGCCCCTGTCCGCCGGAGTCTACCACGCCTGCCTGCTTTAGGACCGGAAGCATTTCCGGGGTCTGGCTGAGTACATAATTGCCATGCTCAATCACTTTGCCGAAAAACTCTTCCAGATCGCTGCAGCCGTCCTCCACCAGTTCCTTCGCCTTGTCCGCCACCCCTCTTGCAACGGTGAGAATGGTTCCCTCCTTGGGCTTCATGACCGCTTTATATGCCGTTTCCACCGCCTTGTCATAGGCTTCTGCCATCACGGACGCGGTGATTTCCGTCTCCTCCTTGATCCGCTTGGTAAAACCCCGGAACAGCTGGGACAGGATCACGCCGGAATTTCCCCTCGCGCCTCTCAGGGAGCCGCTGGAGACTGCCTTGCAGATGGCTGCCATATCGGCGCCTTCACCCAGAGCAGATACCTCCCTTGCAGCAGACATGATGGTCATGGTCATATTGGTGCCGGTATCGCCGTCCGGAACAGGAAACACATTCAGTTCATTGATCCATTCTTTCTTATTTTCCAGATTCTTTGCACCGGCTAAGAACATCTTGGAAAGCATCTTAGCATCGATTTGTTGTATTCCCACGATACAGTCCTCCTTAATCAATCACCCTGACACCATCTACATAGATGTTGATCTTCTCGATCTCAATGCCGGTAAACTCTTCCACCTTATACTTTACGCTGTCGATCAGGTTATCTGCCACAGCAAGAATGCTCACGCCATACGCAACGATCACATGGAAATCAAGGATCAGTTTGTTCCGGTTCAGTGATACGCTGATCCCCCTGGTGATGCTGTCCATCTTCAGCAGCCTGACGAGACCGTCTTTCATATTCACACCGGCCATACCGACAATGCCAAAGCATTCCACTGCGACGCTGCCGGCGTATTGAGCGATCACTTCATTGTCAATGAAAATATTTCCCATATGGGTACTCATAGAAGAACCTTTCATATCGCTACCATTCCTTTCTTATTCCAGTTCCGCATGTGCCTGCCCGACATCAAAACATGGCAGACATATATGTTATATTTTAACAGCTTTCCCTGAAAAAGGAAACTATAAATGCAAAATTTAAAAAAAGATTTTTTTTTACTTGCTTTTCCTGTATATTTCTGTTAATATATCAATGTTGTGATAACGAAATACAGGTGTCGAGGAGGTGTCAACATGGCTAAATGTGATATTTGTGGCAAGGGCGTTCATTTTGGTAACAACGTAAGCCATTCCAATAGAAAAAGCAACGCAATCTGGAAATCTAATGTGAAAAGCGTAAAGTGCAAGGTTAATGGTGGCTCAAAGAAAATGCATGTCTGCACCAGCTGCCTGAAATCCGGCAAGGTTGAAAGAGCATAAAGTCTGAAAGGAAAAGAGCAGATTCACTGCTCTTTTTTTTGTGGGAAGAATCCATACATTTCATAAAACGGTGCAAGTTCGGAAGAATCGCCATCCTTGCGATTCTTCTGTGTGAAGAAGCTCTGCGCTGCGGAGCGTGAAATCACTTAGCGGGGTTCTTCCGAGCTTAGTGATTTCCTTCACACTTCTTCCCTGCGTCTCAAGTATTCACGGTTTATCATCTGCACCAGTTCCTCATCCCCAAACAGGTTGTCCGGATGGAATATTTTCACCAGATCACGGTATCGCTTCCTCAGGGCAAGGGAATTAGTCGCCCCGCGGAACAGAAGCTTTACCGCCTCCTCGGAGGCAGGTCCATAGCTTGCCCGCCTTGCCACGCTGAGTTTTTCTGCCGCAAATTCCTTCTTCTGGCGCTCCAGGGACTGCCGGTCCTCATCCAGATGCTTAAAGCCGTCCTGAAGGATCGCCATTTTCTTTTCAAAAAAAATAGTTTCTTCTTTCAGGCGCTTCCGTTCCAGCAGCGTCTTGCGGTTCAGCTCGTCCAGCTCCTCACGGAGTCTGACCCGCTCGCTGACAAATTTCTCCCGGGAAAGCGCAAGCTCCCTCCGCTCATTTTCCAGACGTACATTTTCCTGAAACAGCCAGAGCTTGACATTTTTCAACTCGTCGACATTTTCGGCTCTGCTTACTTCGTCCCAATCAATCATTTGAATCAACCTCTTAGTCGCCACAGACACAAATATATCCGACAAACAATAACAGAGCAATGATGATCAATCCGATCAGCCGGTTGTGCGTGATCAACATGATCAACATTCCGATGGCGACCAGAAATGCAATGCACCCAATCATCTTTTTCATGGGACAGTCCCGATCTTCCAGTATTCTCTCACTCCATTATATTCCGCTGCCGGCGGTCGGATGCCTGTCAGTCAGTACTTTCCTTTCCCTCTTCCGGAAAGGCGATATCCACTACCTCCGCATCAGATATCTCACCGTTCTGATCCTTGGGCTTTGTAAAACGTTCCACGATATCGGGGATCATATCCAACACCTTGGTCACTGCATCCTGATTCTTGATGTTTACAAGCTTGGTGGAACCGTTCTTGATCACCAGGACAGCGCTGGGAGTCATCTTGCCGCCCAGCCCTCCCGCCCCGGAAGCGGAATTCTTCTCGGCGTTGCTCCCCGCTCCGGCGCCTACGCCAAAGGTCACGTCCACCAGGGGCAGGATAATGGTATCGCCGATCTGCGTTGCCTCTCCCACCACTGTCTTGGTGGAAAGGACCGTATCCATTCCCTTTAACAGCGACTCCACCACACCTTGAAACTGATTTTCTTTATCCGCCATTTACTTTTTCCTCCCTGCTTTCATTTTTTGAATAAATCTTCTTAGCTTTTTATCCAGCAGTACCTTCAGTCCATTCCATATGACCGTAAAAACCGTGATGTGCCCGGCGATATCAAGTTCGCCCTCCAGTACCGCCCTGGTGAAATCGGGCGTCGCCAGCAGCCTGGTTCCCAGAAGGGGTGACAGCATTCCATATACGCCGTAAGCATATCCCGTGGTGTCAGGCGCCCCCGTACCGAACAATACCTGACCACGGATGCGCCTGGGACGGATACTTTTCAGTATCTTTCCCAGCCGGAAGACCACGTGGGAAAACAGCAGCCTGGTCTCTTCCTCCCGGAGAAGTTCAATATAATAGGATATATTCTCCCAAATATTTTTTATTTTATCATATATACTGCAAATTGTGTACTTTATCTTCTTAAATTTTTTTAAAATTAACGGATCATCACTGTCTGTCTCCTCCCGGGGAGGCTCCTGCACCTCAGGTTTTTCCTCAGGTTTTTCCGCCTGCTCTTCGTTCTGCCCCCTGCCTGCAGCTGTCTGAGATCCCTGTCCCGGATCCGCACTGCTTCCATTTCCTTCCTTCTTTTCCTCCCTGCCCTCTTCCTTTGTCCCGCTTTCCCGCTCCGGCTTCTCCCTGGCGCCGACTGAAGATTCCTTGGAATTCCCGTCGGATCCTGACCCCTTCCCCGAGTCAAAGACGGTAAAAGGCAGGACTTTCACCAGGATCTTTCCCGGTTCCGGATAGTCAAACAGAACCCGCAGCAGGCCAAACAGCCATGAAACCCTGACACAGACAGACATCTCCTGCGCGTCTTTCCTTCCTTTCAGCCGATAACTGACGGGGAAAAAAAGCGCCAGAAGAACCAGCAGTATCACCAGGCCCAGCAGACACAAAAGCAGGATCCCCAATATGGAAAGGACTTTCAAAGTGATGCTCAGCATAGCAGATACTCCTTCAGGGCGCAGTCCCCCCGCTCCCTCAGGCATTCCTGCACCATCTGCTCCACCATCGCCATCGCCTCCTCACGGCTCTCGGTGATACCGATGACATAGGGCGGGTTTTTCTCATAATAGGACTGGGCGAGCAGCCCGGCCTCAAAAATGTCCAGCTGATCAGACGGATTGACGGAAGCGGCAATCAAAAAAACACCGGAAAACAACGGCTTTTTTTCCAGCTTTTTCTTAATTTTATCCAATTTTTTCTCCGTGATTCCCTCACTCAGGTACAATTTTGAGTGATACCGCACTCTCTCCGCCATAATTACCGATTCCCCTGCCACTAAAACAGGGCAGTTAAAAATATTTCCGACTGCCCCATAAGTTACTTTTTTTCAATTCCAGATATTCGCTGTACGCATCCTCCAGAATCTGCTTCTCATTGGCAAATTTTAATAGATGGTACGCCTCGTGATACTTGTAGAACCCGGAATCTACAAAGTACTCCTCCTTTTGTGGTTTACTGTAATAACTGTCTGCCATCATCAAGTACCAGTGCACTTCCTTCGCCACTGTATCTTCCGGAACAGTAAAGGAATATTCGCTGGTTCCCACATACTTAATGATGGTAGCCTTCGCTCCCGATTCCTCCAGGACTTCCCGCAGGGCGGTTTCCTTGTAATCCTCTCCCTGCTCGACAGTCCCTTTGGGCAATACCCAGCCTTCGTATTTGTTCTTGACATTCTTATACAAAAGCAGTATCTTTCCACGAAAAATTACCACACCACCACAGCTTGTTGCTTCTATCATTGCAATTCCTCCTGTTGGTGGTCACATCCTGACCTAAATTCAGTATAGTCTAAACAGACGTTTCACGCAACCTTTTTGTTACTTTTCATCCAACCTTTATTTTTCCCTGAAATATGCGTCAAATATCCGCCTGGCGATGGGAACCGCATAATCGCCGCCGCTTCCCGCCCCTTCCACGATGATCGTGACACAGACCTCCGGATCCTCCGCCGGGGCAAAGCCGGTAAACCATGCATGGCTGTCTCCCTTGATATTATTGTATTCCGCGGATCCGGTCTTTCCGGCAGCCGTGTAAGACAGTCCCGACAGCTTTGAGGCCGTGCCGCTCTCCACCACCTCCGTCATCAGGCGGGTCAGCGCCGCCGCCTCCTCTTCGCTCATCAGTCTTCCGAAGGTATCCGGCTTAAAGGATTTGACAATCGTTCCCGCGTCGTTTTCCACATGGTCGACAAAGTAAGGCTTCATCAGAATCCCGTCGTTTGCGATGGCACAGGTGATCATGTTCAGGTGCATGGGGGTGATCTGCGTTGTCCCCTGGCCGATGGAGGTCTGCATCATGCTGTCCGTGGAAGTCTCCGCGGACACGGAGATACTGCTTCTGGCGTAGCTTAGGGACAGTGGAAGCTTCTCATTGAACAGCAATTCCTCCAGCGTATCCGCAAACGTCTCCCTGTCAAGCCCCATCCCGATATTGGCAAAGGATGCGTTGCAGGATTTCGCGAAGGACCTGGTAAAGTCCACCTGCCCGTGGCTGGAGCCGTGGTAACAGTTGATCCGGCTGCCCTGACTCTGGAAGTATCCGGGACAGTTGAAGGAATATTGCTGATAGTCTGTGGGATTTTCCCTGATATATTCCAGCGCCGTCACTATTTTAAAGGTGGAACCGGGCGGGTACAGACCCTGGGTGGAACGGTTGAGCAGCACGGTACTGGAATCATTTTCCACCAGGGAATCCCATATCTCCTGTATCTCATTGGGATTAAAATCCGGATGGGATACCATCGCCAGCACCTTTCCCGTAGAAACCTCCGTCACAATGACGGCTCCCCGGTAAATACCCAGCTCTGAATCAGCCACTTCCTGGATCTGGACATCCAGCGTGGTATATACACTGTCCCCGGGATTTTTCACCCCTGCCGTATCATTAGCCACTTTATTTCTCAAAGAAGTATTTGTGTTGATCAGGTAATAATTCGCGAGAGCCTCCACCCCCATACGTCCCTGGGTGGAATACCCTACCACGTGGGCAAAAAGATTGTCAAAGGGATACACCCTGGTCTCATTCTGTTCGCTGTCCAGGACGCTTTCTGCCAGAACTTCCCCATCCCTGGAAAAGATCGTTCCCCTGTAATTCCTGGATAACAGGATCTCCTGTCGGGAATTGTAGCTGTTGTTGATCATCTCCTCCTCTCTGGTAGCCGTAAAATACCCGAGGTAACCTATGGTGACCGCAAACAGCACCAGAAAAAAGCCACAGGACACAAGGATCTCCGGCCTGTTGGCGCTGTATTTCCTGGAAGAGGCGCCGTTTTTCTTCCGGGTTCCCCGCCCCTGTGCCCTGTTGGACTGAGTTTCATGCCCTTCCGGGGGCTGCTGTCTCCTTTGCGGCTGCCGGCTTCGCTGCTCTTTCCGGCTTCCCTGTCCTGTCCGGTTATCCTGCGCTGTCCGGCTGTCCTGCGCTGCCCGGCTGTCCTGTGCCGTCCGCCGCTCCTGTCTTGTCCGGGGACTTTGTCCTGACAGCCGCCTTTGGGGCGTTGCCTGCCTTTCTTCCGACATGATGCCCTCCTTCCTGCTGTAAGCGAATGTAAATACCCTGTATGATAAAGAACATGATCATGGTCGTCATGACAGAGCTTCCGCCATAACTGATGAACGGAAGCGTCACGCCTGTCAGGGGGATCAGCTTGATCCCGCCCCCTATGGTAAGGAAGATCTGAAAGATATACATGACGCCGATGCCATAGACAATGGTCTGATAAAACCTGTCCCTGATCTGTTCCGCTATGTGCATCATCATGACAAAGCAGCTGACCATGATGAGGATCAGACAGATACCGAAAATGACTCCCAGTTCTTCACATACCGACGAAAAGATAAAGTCCGCCTCCACTTTGGGAATCTTCCCGGGGTTCCCCTGCAAAAGTCCCATGCCAAACCAGCTTCCGCTGCCTATGGCAAACAGGGACTGGGTGATCTGATATCCCTGATTGTCAATGTAACTCCAGGGATCCCTCCATGCAAGCACCCTGGTTCTCACATGGTGAAACAGCCGGTAGGCCACATAGGCGGCGCCGCTTCCTCCCGCCGCGCCGCAGAGCAGGTAGAGATAATTCCTGGTGGCGGCAAATACCACAAACACATAACCCACAAAAAAGATCAGGGCGCTGCCCAGGTCAGTAGACACCACCAGCACGATCACATGAATCCCCGCGATCACCGCTGTCAGCGCCACTCTGCCAAAGCTGTATTTCTCCCAGAGGGCACCCGCCAGGAAAAAGATGAAAAGGATCTTGACAAATTCCGACGGCTGAAAGCTGATTCCCCTGATGCTGAACGAGATCTTGGATCCATAGGTCACCTCTCCCACAAACAGAACCAGGCTCAGGGCGCCGATCCCCACAGCGGCATACACCCATGTGAGCTTTTTCAGGAACCGGATCCTTGACAGCAGATAGGGAATGAACAGCGCAATGATCAGGGATACCAGAAGGATAATATACTGCTTCACTGCCCTGTTAAAGGACAGTCTTGAGATCATACAAAGCCCTGTTCCTGTCAGCATGCACATGTTGTTCAACAGTAGGCGGTTCGCATTGTCGTAGATCATCGGCACAATCACCATCACCGCGATCAGGAAAAACTGCACAAACACGTAGAAAAACACATACTGCATATCCTCGCTGACCAGCACCAGGTCCGCAAAGCATAACAGCTGGATCAGGAAGATCAGAAGATTCTGTGTGATATAAATAACCCTGCTGTTTTTCCATTTCTGCACAAATACCAGAAAGCATTCCAGCGTATAAATGCACATGCATAGATTGATCAAATATTTAGATAATTCCGTCACATACTCCTGCATTGCTGTTTTCCTTCCATGCCACTCTCGGCTTTTACGCTACTCCACACCGCGTTTTTCATGTCCGGTGGTATATTCCTTATATGGAAGCGTTCCCTTATCCAGAACCCCCTCCAATATCTGCCGGATCTCCCTGCCGGTCTCCATCGTAAAATCCAGCCGGATATCGGCCTTTTCACGCCACTCATCCAAACCCTGATGCAGGGAGAGGGGTACACTGTTGTATATCACATTCAGACAGTGCCGGCAGTTTCTCATGACCGGAAATTCTTTATGGTATCTGTCCACCAGAAAGGTTCGCCTGTGATCCCCCGGACGACAATTTCCTGTTGTTTTCAGCAGACAGTTCGCCGTGATCATCATGGGGATCCTGCCATATACCAGCTTCTCAAATTTTCCGCCGCCAAACAGCCTTTTCCCCGCCTCCAGCAGCCTGCGCTGCTCCCCTGACTTTAATTCCAGCGGCAGGCAGAAGCCTGCGGTCATGGACTGCAATTCCTCCAGGGACATACTGTTCCAGCAGTACACATTTGCATCCAGTCTATTGCAATAACCCTTCCTGCGCGCAAATGCCAGTCCGTCCAGGGAACGGGCCAGCACGCCCCGAAAGAAAGGGAATCGATCTATCAGCGCGGATAAAGCTTCCCGGCTGCCATCATCCTCCTGCCGCAGAATATAAGGCAGCGCAATATAAAGTTCCACGGTATCCTGTATTCCTTCGCAAAGAGATACCGCCTCTCCATGCTCCAGCAACAGGTCTCCGTCAAGATACAGCCTTTTCAGGCGATTTCCCGAAGCGCCCTTAAAGTAATCTGTCACGCCATACAGCTGGTCCAGGGTCATGACGCCGACCGAGATACCTGTAGGCTTCCCCTTCGCACCGCAGCGGTCTGCGGATATCCCGTCCGCTTCATCCTCAGCCTGGCCGGCCTGGAATTCATTTGGAACCGGGAGGTTGCCTTCCTTTTGGAGCAGGCCGTCTTCCTGATATTTATGGCTGTTCTTCTCAAGAAGAGACCGTTCCAGCGCAAGGATCGCCTCCCTGCGCAGTTCATTGATCTGTTTCAGGGGATAGAACGCATCCTCTCCCACCTTTAGTTCCATATGTTCGGGGAAAAATGCGCTGTCACCCATTTTCCCCAGCTGCTTCCGTACATTTTCCACTGTGACAGGCTGTTTCTGCGCCTGATCCACGGTTGCGCCCTGCACGGTCACGGACACCTCTCCCGTCTGTAAAGTAACCTCCGCGGGCATCCCGGTCACAAAGGAACCGGACACTTCCACAGGCAGCCTTAACTTCTCCTCCAGGTAACGGGTCCTGATTTCTGCCAGAAGCTTCTCGTCATTTCCGCTGTAGGCAGGATCCGACAACGTCACCATATCTCTGCCGTTATGTCGGAAGTAATAGCCTTCCTGCTTTTCACTCCGAATATAGAGATTTGAAAGCCTGTCCAGGTCTTCCTGCGAGACCCTGTACCGCTCCGCCGCCTGCTCTTTCCCGTAGCGTTCCCTCAGATCGTAATAGCTGTCGATATATCTGCGGTAAACAGCAGTTACGCCTGCCGCATATTCAGGTTTTTTCATACGTCCCTCAATCTTAAAGGAATCAACACCTGCCTCGATCAGCTGAGGAATATATTCTATCGTGCACATATCCTTAAGGCTCATGGGATAACAGGTTTCACACTGTTCCCTGCCTGTCCTGACCCGGTAAGGCAGTCTGCAAGGCTGGGCACAGCGCCCCCTGTTGCCGCTTCTGCCACCCAGAATACTGCTGAAAAGGCACTGGCCTGAATAACAGTAGCACATGGCGCCATGAATAAAGGTTTCCAATTCCATTCCTGTCCGGTTTTTGATCTCAGAAAGTTCCTGAAGGCTCAATTCCCTCGCCGGTACAATCCGGCAGACGCCAAGCCCCCTTAACAGTTCCGCGCCATAATAACTGCATAGCGTCATCTGAGTGCTTGCGTGCAGTTCCAGCGCCGGAAAATACCTGCGGATATAACGAAGAACACCCAGATCCTGAACAATAACGGCATCCAGCCCCGCTTCATAAAATGGATTAAGGTAATCATATAGTTCATTCAGTTCCTCTTCCTTCAGGAGTGTATTCACAGTAAGGTAGATTCTTCTTCCCAAAAGGTGCCCGTACCGGATACACTCCACCAGTTCCGCATCTGTGAAATTTTCGGCATAGGCCCTGGCTCCAAAACGGCTGCCTCCCAGATAGACGGCATCTGCCCCTGCATGGACAGCCCCGTAAAATCCTTCCACATTGCCCGCCGGTGCCAGAAGTTCCACCCGGTTCTCTCTGTTCATATGATTCCTTTCAGGACAAAATTTCCTATAAAGTAAGAAAAGCTGTCCGGGACACGGACAGCCGCTATCACTTTTTTTTCAACTCTGTTTCCAGCTTGACAATCTTCTTTCCATTATCGTCAGCCTCCTGCTGTAGAGTCCGCACCCGCTCTTCTGAACTCTCAAGCTTGATCTGGGCTGAGATCAGTTCATGCTTCAGATCATACAGTTCTTTTTCCTTTGTCTGCAATTCTTCCTCAAGAACGGAAATCTGTTTTTTTGCCTTAAAATAATCATCTGCGATATTCAGCTGGAGCAGGACGCTCTGGGTATCCAGGGGACGTCTGCGAAAACTTTCCACCTTGTTATATTCATTGATCTTGTTATTGATATACGAAGCGACCTTCTGCAGGTACTCCTCACTCTCATATCCACTCAGCGTAAATACTTTTCCGCCGATTATCACTTCTGTATCTGTTTTGGAAGACATTTCCATACCTCTTGTCCGTATTTTTCTTAACAGTTACCAAAGGAGCGCTGCCCAAAGCATTTCCCACTCCATATCATCGCTGTAACGCAGTATTTCTCCCTGCCAATCCGTATACATCCCTATTATATATCATCACTGTGTGACAGGCAAGCAAAAAATACAGGGGGCATCACACCCTCCGGTAGCGGTTCAGGCAGGAGTAGATCTCCTGTGATCTGGGCAGTGCGTAGCCTCCGGGGATATAGCTGCCCTCCGCAAAAAATTCCAATCCCTTCTTCTCCAGCTGGGCAATGATGTACCGGGCAATCTCCGGCAGTGTCCGTTTGCCGTCGATGAGGTTTTCCACCGCGTATTTCAGGATCAGGCCCAGGGAGGCCGACTGCTCGCTGTCTATGATCTGCTCTATGTAACGCAGATCCACGTTCTGCTTCCCCAGGGAAAAGCCGTCCCGCCCCATGACCTTTACTTTCAGACGTTCATTTCCGTCCTGGCGCACTTCCCCTGTCCGGTAATCCCGGCGTTTCGGCGCGCCCTCGGCATCCTTCGTCATGACCCGGCGGCTCTGGGGCATCCGGAATGGGGATACCGCCTCCGTGTCGTGGAGGGGGAAGCTTTCACAGAGGGACTTTGCCTTTTCCGTAATGTCAAGAGGACGGTAATTATCCATCTGGATCACGGTGTCCGCAATGTGGAAAAAAGCGCCGGAGCTTCCTGCCACCAGGATCGTGGAAATCCCTGCCTTTTCGTATAAATCCCTTGCCCGGGACAGGAACGGGGTGATGGGCTCCTTGTCCGGGCTTACCACACTCTGCATAAAGGCGTCCCGGACCATGAAATTGGTGGCGGAGGTGTCCTCATCCAGCAGGAACACCCGGCTGCCCGCCTCCATTCCCTCCACAATGCCCGCCGCCTGGGACGTGCTTCCGCTGGCGTCCGCGGTGGAGAAGCTGTGGGTGTCCTTCCTGTTGGGCAGATCATTGATAAACAGGGAAATGTCCACATCCTTGATAAAACGGCCGTCCTCGGAGCGCAGCTTCAGGGCACTCTCCTCCGTGACCACATACTCCCTTCCGTCTCCCGCAATATGGTCATACACACCCAGTTCCAGAGCGTTTAAGAGGGTGGACTTTCCATGATAGCCGCCTCCCACGATCAGGGTAATTCCCTCCGGAATCCCCATGCCTGTGATACTCCCTTTATGGGGCAGTTCCATGCTTACCCGCAGGGACTCCGGGGATGTGAATTTCACGGAATCCTTCATGGGACGTGAGGAAATACCGCTCTCCCTGGGCAGCACCGCCTGGTCCGCCACAAAGGCCACCAGCTTCCTCTCCTTCAGCTGGCTCCTGATATAGGCCTGATCCTCCGCCAGCTCGATGGCCGCCTTCACCGCGCCCGCATTCAGGTTCCGGTAATAAAACGCCTTTTCCACGCACACCGGAAGATACTCAAACAGAATCTTTTCCAGTTCTCCCGCATTGATGGTTCTGCCGTTGGCGGGAAAGCCCACCGCAAAACGCGCCGTGATCCCCGTCCCGCTGACCTCACAGGCGGTACGGCATAGCACCTCCTGCCCGCAGTGTGTCACCGAGATCAGGCCGCTCTTGCCGGAGCCCTTTGCCTTGAAGGTAAAATGGTTCACCTGTGCGCCGAACTGCCTTGCAAGATAGTCCGCCAGGGCGTTCCTTGTGAGCGTGTCCTTCAGACAAAACTCCGGAAATCCCGCCGCTTTCATGGGCACGAAGACGCTCACATGGGAGGGCGCCGCAAAGGGGTCTCCCTGTACGTGGTCGATATTCAGCTGATACCCGTTGAACTGGTAGCTTCCCCGCAGCCCCTTGTAGGCGGGATAGCTTTTATGGTCGATGCTCCTTAACTGGTTCTGTAAGTCTCTTGATGATTGCATATGTTACCTCCCTGTTCCGTCTTAAACTTTCATGACCTTTCCTAATTTCTATATCAATATTTTTACTTTATCAATCCTTTTTACTTTCTACTTATATCTTCCGAAAACACTTCTGCATCAGCAATACGCCGTTCTTCAATACCCTTAATTTTCCTGTTGTCTCCGCTTATGGACCGTCTGGCATCCGGCCATAACCTCCCGATACCTAAAGCACCCTTCCGTATGGTCATTGATAATCCCGCAGGCCTGCAGATGGGCATACACCGTGACAGAACCAAGGTATTTGAATCCCCTCTTCTTTAAATCCCTGCTGACGGTATCTGACAGAGCGTTCTTTGCCGGAATGACGCCTTTCTGATGCCCCATGTACAGGATCATCTTTCCGGTTGAAAAGCCCCACAGATAATCGCTGAATGTACCGCATTCCTCCCTTACCTTCAGGAAGCACCGGGCATTATGTATGACCGCCTCTATCTTTCTCCGTGACCTTATCATCCCTTCCGTCTCCAGGATCCTTTGGATATCTTCCTCCGTATATGCGGCCACTTTCTGATAATCAAACCCGTCAAAGCATTCCCTGAAAGTCTCCCTCTTCTGGAGCATCATGTTCCAGTTCAGGCCGCACTGCATGGCCTCCATCATCAGGAACTCAAACTGCCCCCTGTCGTCATGCAGGGGAACGCCCCACTCCTCATCATGATATTTCATCATCTTCTCATTACACATACACCATGCACACCGTTCCATATGCACCCCCCGCCAATCGTTGTTTGTCAATATAAACGTTTTTGGTCAACGCATCCATTGACATAAGAATCCTATCTTAAATTTGCAATGTAGTAAAACGAAACCTCATGATTTCTAAATATCTGATCACCTAAATATTTCATTCCTATCTTCTCTAACACTTTTCTGGATGCCCTGTTTTCCAGTTGCGCCATTCCATATATACCCTTGATATCAGTAGCTTCAAAAGAGGCTTTTATCATATGCTTTCCAAGTTCCGTAGCATAACCCTTTCTCCAATATGGCACTCCAATTTTGAATTCTATTTCAGGCGCATCTGCTTTATACGGATTTAACCCGCATAATCCAATCAACTGGTTTGTACTTTTTTCTATAACCGCCCCATGAAAACAATCCAGTGTTTTAAAGTCTTTATCCAACATGAATCTGATATACTCCTCTGTGCGCCGTTTATCCCAAGGATTATTTTTATCTTTTGTATATATATGAATCCTGACATCAGACATAATCTGGTACAACTTATCAATATCACTTAGCATATACTGACGAACAGATAATCTCTCTGTTTCAAAATACAAATGTATATTTATATCTGAATCGTTTCCTCGTGCAGAAAGCAATTTTGTTTCCATTTTTCTCCTTTATAATTTTGACTTTACCAGAGTAATTATAATCTATTTTCATAAAGTTCACAATTCCAAAAAAGGAAAAAGCAACTTTTTCTTCCATATCAGATATATCGATCGAAATTTTTCAACTAATTGCCATGGCCGTACCCCGATGCCATAATCGGCTCTACACCCCCACATTTGCGGGAAATGCAGTCCTGCGCTCCGTAGAGTGCAGATGACCTGCAATTCTCTACGGTGTATGGGTGTGATTATGCAGTCATTCATTGTATTCTGATTTCAGAAAGCAAGGATGTACGGAACGGTCATGGATCAGATTAAGATTGAAAAGTTTATAGCAAAATTTTCCCAATACAAAAAGAGGCTGTCACACTGACAGCCTCCAACCGGTGAGCAATATTTTTTCTTGTATACGGAGCTATAACATGGCATAATACATAATATAGGTAAAGATTTCTTACCTGAAAGCATCATTAAATGAATACACAGATATTAACCGTTTCTTCCAAAGGGCAGATTTCTCTTCCCGTAAGTATTTGTGAACGCTTGTCAATTGATGCTGGAGATAAGCTGGTAGCATATACTTCTGGAGATGCTATTATGCTCAAGACGTTAAAGATTCCTTCTGCAGAAGAATTTGAATCATCGTTAGATGAAGCACAGGAGTGGGCAGCTTCCGTCGGCTATGCCGAAAATGACATTAATAATATCATTAAATCTTCAAGAAGGAAAAAAAGAATATGAGAATTGTAGTAGATACAAATGTTTTAATCTCAGGTGTGTTTTTGGTGGATTCCCCAGGAAAATTCTCAGTTCTATCGTCAATGGAAAAATAACAGCCTGTGCTACGTCTGAAATCATCGATGAATATGAAGAATATTTACCTGATTAATTCAGAGCAGTATCGATTTTCTCTCTATCTTGTATCACCTATATCTAATATACTATATGTAAGTTAATGCCTTAGGCTTAACAGCAGGAGAAAAAAAGTGTATGCAGTTTACAGCACAACTCACAAAAATATATTTTGTACGCCACGCGCAGCCGGAACATATGTGGGAGGATGACCGAACCAGGCCCCTGACAGCCGAAGGCAGAAAGGATGCCCAGATGGTGACGGAATTTATGAAAGATAAGGAAATTGATGTATTTTACAGCAGCCCTTACAAAAGAAGCTACGATACCATTGCGGCAGCCGCCGCTTTTCATAATAAGGATATTATCACAGACGAAAGGCTGCGGGAAAGAAAAAAGGGGATCAATGGCAATCAACATGGTATGTTTGAAAAACGTTGGACAGACCATGATTACTGCGAAGAACACGGCGAGTCACTCAACATGGTGCAACGGAGGAATATGGAGGCACTTACAGAAATACTGGTGAAAAACAGGGGGAAGCGAATTGTTATCGCGACCCACGGAACGGCTCTCAGCACCATTTTGAATTATTATCATCCAGAATTTGGGTGCAAAGACTTCCTGCGCATTATAGATTGGATGCCATACATTATTGAACTCGACTTTGAAAGCGATCAACTGGTGTCAACGAAGGAACATTGTCACATAGAAAAAGAATTTCAGGGAAAGGAAAGGGCTGACAAAAAATAGTTGGGCGGGGTTGAATATATTTCAATCCTTCCCCGCCGTCAGATCTTACTTCAATTCCCGGCGCTTTTCCATGACCAGACCGGTCAGCAGCGTTCCCAGCACCCATGCGGCGCACACGGCATACTGCACTGCCGTGCGGCTTTCCCGCATCTGTAAATACGGGGGGAACAGGGAACAGAACCATTCCACGTCCGTCCCCAGCCCGTTCCATAGGACAAACGCGAAAAGCACCGCCATGGTAATAAACGCCATCATGGAACGCAGCACCGTGGCAAGCAGCAGGATCAGCGCTGTCGTGGCAAGACAGAACGGCAGGGTCGCCGCCAGCCCGACGAAGAACTCTTTCGTCAGCGGGCGTTTCAGCCAGCCTGCCGCCCCACAGACAGATAACCCGTATATGCAGGCCGTGAGCAGATGGCACGCCAGGATCCTTGACAGATAGAATGCTGCCCGGCCGTTTCCCCGGGAAACTGCTGCCGTGGGAATCCTGTTTTCTCCCTCATACACCACCACAGCCGCCGCTATGGCAAAGGCACACAGCACAGTGCCCCGGGAATCATACAAAAGTGCCCTGCCCTGTGTGCCGTGGTGTCCAAGCCCAAGAAACAAGGCAACGGTAAAAAGCACCGCCGCCATACTGCCCAGAACAGCAGGGCTATGTGTCACACAGTAAAATACATTCTTTATCCCTCTCATATGCGCCTCATTTCAATTCCGCCCGGCCAATATACAGTACCGAAGCCATGCCTGTGACAGCGAAGGCAGCCACCGCCCATGCCACCAACGGAAGGCATGCCGACCCAAAGCCTTCCCCCGTCACAATGCAGTCAAGCGCTTTCTCATACAATTGAAATATCGGCAGCTGAATGACCGCGCGGTTGGAAAAGAATAACACTACAACACCGAAGCTTGCAACAAAGGAAAGAACCGGCCTGCGGATCAACACCGAGAACACCATCACCAGACCGCAGAAAAACAGGTCTGTGGCAAGCCGTGCCGCAAATCCCCGTGCCATGACCGCAGTTCCGTACACTTCATGTACGCGGGGCGCAAACAGGACAAAGGACAGAAATGTCTGGAGGACGCTCAGCAGCGCACCCACCAGCACATACACCAGGATCCGCCCCAGGACAAGATCCCTCCGCTTCACCCCGCAGAGGATACCTGCCGCATAACCACGCCTTGTATGGGCACGCCCAAAGAAGAAAGCCGCAAAGAACATCCAGAAATAGATCGAGCCGCCCAGATCCGAGAAAATGCCGGTGACCGCCCATCCCTCAAAAAGATCCTGTGTCTCCAGGGGATAGCGCTCCGGGTAGATCTCATAGCAGTGCAGGAAATCACTGCGTCCAAACAGATAGGAACCCTGGCCCAGGTCCTTCATCAGTTTGTACTTGTCCAGGTTCATCTGGTACTCTCCGGTTCTTTCATTGTACCCCGCGAACTGCCCCCAGTCCGGCCCCATGGCCTGTTCCAGGCTGCGCTCCAGTTCCGTGTCCCTTGCACCGGTCACAAAATAGACCCTCTCCGCCGGATGATGGTATTTTGCACCGATGGAAACGGCAGCCATGGAAAGCAGCATCATAAGTGCCATGAATACCCATGCCACACGGCTGTGCACCATGGCATACAGTTCCGACCTGAACACTTTAATCAAATCGCGCACCCCCCGTCAATCTGCGGAAATAGTCTTCCATGCTTCCCCGGTCCGCGGCCTCTTTCTTTATGGTATCCGCATCCGCCTTCCTGATCACCTTACCGTCATCGATAAAAATGTAATCGGTGGCGATCTGCTCCAGCCGTGCCAGCTGGTGGCTGCTGAGCAGCACAGTCACCCCCCGTCCGGCGACCACCCTTTTTAACAGGTCTGTGATCTCATCCATCCCTTCCACGTCGATGCCGCTCAGGGGTTCGTCCAGTACCAGCAGCTCCGGCGCCCCCAACATGGCAGCTGCCAGCCCGTACCGCTGGCGCATCCCGGTGGAGTAATCCTTCAGCGCCTTTTTGGCCGCCCTGCCCAATCCCACCATTTCAATCAGTTCATCCACCTGGCGGAAGCCGGAGTTTTTGCAGAGCAGGGACAGTGCCCGCAGGTTCTGCCGTGCGGACATCTCCGGATAGCCTATGGGTTGTTCAATCAGCGCGCCCACCCTCTCCCTGGCCTCCTGTAGATTTTTTCCAGTACAGCCGAACAGCTCCAGCGTCCCCTCATCCGGCTGGATCAGGCCGCACAGGATCCGCATGAACGTGGTCTTTCCCGCCCCGTTGTTGCCCACAAACCCATAGATCCTGCCGGGCTCCAATTCAATGCTCACGTCATCCAGCGCAGTGAGCCCCTTAAAACGTCTGGTTATGTTACAGGCACGTAAAACTGACATTTCAACCACTCTCCTTCCCGCACTTTGGTCATAAATTTATTTTATCTCTATTTTCTCCCTTTTCAACGCAAAATTTCTGAAATATACATTTTGAGGCTTGAAATGTCACACAATTAACCGTTTTCAATGAACCATGATCAATAAACTTCATTCAATGGGCTTTGGTCAATGGACTCTATTCAATGGGCTTTACTGATTCCGCTGGTCTTTTTTCTTCAATAAGGCAGAGGTATCCAATGACTGCGGCTCCTGCTTCTTTTCCGATCTCTTCTTTTCCGGTTTTTTCTTTTTTTTCTGATTCTTTGTTTCAGCGGAAACATCTGTTCCGGCAGATCCGCCGGTATTTACGGAGGCTCCCTCGCCCGCCAGGGAATCCGCTTCCAAGGTGCCGCCTGTAGCTGCGCCATACCCGATGCCCTGACCATTGACTCCCTTGGCTCTGGCATTCATACCGCCTGTATCGGCATCCATGCCATTGCCGCCTGTAGCCCTGTGCTCCGTTTCCGTCCCGGCACTTCCCTGTCTGCGCTGTCCCAGACGCAGTGCTGCCATACGGTACAGCTTCGTATCCCGGGGCAGGAAATGGAACCTGCGAAACGCGATATCCATGACAAACCACAGAATCGCCAGAAGGATCAGCCATTTGGTCAGTTCATACCGCTCTCTGGAACTTCCCCTCCTTTGCTGCCAGAAATCCTCCTCCGGGGTAAGCATCTTACCATACCGCTCCACAAAGCCGGTAAATGCCCCTGTCCCCACATCAAATTTATATTCATCCGAGTACTGCACTGCCATGGCAGTGGTCACGGCGTTGGTGATATTTCCGTCATCCAGCCGCCGCACGCTCAGGCTATAGATCCCCGTGATGTCCGTATCCAGCTTCGCCTCGTAGCTTCCCGGCGCCGTGGCATGCAGAGGCGCTGTCTGTGTGTTGCCCTGGGGATCGGTGTACACCGCCTCCACCTTCGTCTGTTCGCTGAAATCCAACGCATCATAGACGACATTGGTATACCCGCCCGCAGTCACCACATCCACTGCGTCCTCACCTATGGCGGCATTGCCCACACTGTAATCGATGATCCGCTTCCAGAGCTGAACATAATCATTTTCCCCCGCATAGCCCGCGGTCCACTGATTGGTCACATCCGTGTTCCAGGCAACCGTATGCCCCAGGCCATACTGCATCACTGTAAGCACCGGATCATCCTTCTCGGAGGCGATCAGCACATTGGAAGCGCCCTTCGGCGTAGCGCTGACATAGCCGTAAAGGAGCGGCCAGCCCTCTTCAAAAAGCCCTCTCGTGATCTCATTGCCGC
This sequence comes from uncultured Lachnospiraceae bacterium, assembly GCA_948473115.1. Taxonomy (GTDB): domain Bacteria; phylum Bacillota; class Clostridia; order Lachnospirales; family Lachnospiraceae; genus Acetatifactor. The sequence goes on from CAOKWI010000004.1 coordinate 28,277, forward strand.
TGTTCACCGACAGCCCGAAGGTACCGTTCTGCAGATAGGTATCCCCGCTTAAAAATACCTCCTGGGCGAAGATCTTCGGGATTTCCGCAGCGATATCCGAATAATAATAGCGCCCTCCGCATCTGTCCGCCAGCTGCTTCAACAACCTTGTATCCGACCCCTGTCCCACAGCCACCGTTGACAGTGTCACACCTGCCTGGTCATATCCCGCTATGACATCGCCAAAGCTGGTGGTTTCTCCCTGTCCGTCGGTCAGGAGGATCACATGGCGGATGCTCACATCACATTCCGCCACCCCGTTCAATGCCGCCCATAAGGCAGGCTTGATGGTGGTTCCGCCGCCCTCCGCGATGGTTTCTATCTGCGCTTTAATGTTTTCCTTATCGGAAGCCTGGACGGGTTCCACCACCCAGCTGAAGGTATCGTCAAAGGTGATCACGCCCACGTAATCCGCACTGCGCATCTGGTCCACCGCAGTCTCCGCGGCGGTGATGGCCAGGTCCAGACTGGTAGCGCCCGTTCCCGTGGCCGCCCCCATACTGCCCGAGTGGTCAATGACCATGACCATGGCCATGGAAGGGATCTCATTCACCCCCCGCAGCTCCATGTCCACCGGCAGCACTGTCTCCAGCACCGTTTCCCGGTAGCCGCCCAAGGCATAGCTGTCCTCGCCCCCCATGCAGACCAGGCCGCAGCCGTAATCCTTCACATAGGTCTCTATATTGTCCAGGAAGCCCCGGGGCAGATCCGACAGATATACGTTCTCCAGCAGAACACTCTTATATTCCAGCAGTTCCTCCAGGGTGTCCGGCGCATTGATGGCGGATACCACATTGTAATTGCTGCCTGCATTGCGGAGCAGATTCTCATACTGGCTGCTGTCCTCCCTCAGTCCTGACACCAGAAGCACCTTGGGCACGGAATCCACCACGGAATAAGCGTGGAAGCTGTCATTCTCGCCGCAGGTATCTCCCGCTGCCACCACCCGAACCTCAAAGCTTTCCACATTCTCGCCCGTGACCCTCTGCTGAAACCGGAACTGGTTCCTGCCCCGGCTCAGGTGCACGTCATAGCCCGCCGTCTGCATGGTGCCCATCCACACCTGGATCTGGGCATCGGTCTCATAATTGCTCTCCACCGTCACGGTCATGGAATAGGAGTCTCCCTGATACAGATAGCTGGGCAGTTCCACATTTTCCACATAGGCATCCTGCCCCTGTTCCGTATCATAGACCAGCGCCAGCAGCTCTATCTGTCTGGAAACCAATGCGGAGACAGCGCCTGTAAGACTTCCCTTTGTCTCCTTCCCGTCCGTCAAGAAGACCACCCGCCCCGCTCCATTGGCCGGGATCATGGCAAGCGCCCGTGACATGGCATCCTCGAAGTTGGTGGCCGTCTTATCCGGCAGGGACATGATCTGTGAGAAATGATCCTCCTGCGTCAAAAACTGTTCCACCAGGGAATCCTTTCCGAAAGTGACAATGCCGTACTGATTATTCCGGGGCATCTCCTTCAGGGCATCATCCAGATAGGCTTCCATTTCCGATAAATTCTGCGCATTACTGTTGGAAATGTCCACCAGGAATATCGTGGTGTTGGCTCCGCTTCGCTTATTTACGGAAAAGCCGAACAGCGCCAACAGAAGCAGGAGCACCCCTGCCCCCCGCACCGCCAGGTAAAATTTCCCGCGATAGCGCATCTGACGCACATACAGGATCCATTCCACCACCATCAGGATCAGGACGATCACAAGCGCCACATTGCGAAGCTGCTTTTTCACAAGCTGGTCACTGTACGCCTCCTGACCGACGGTTTCCTCCGCCTCCGGGCGGCCGTCCGATTCCTGCCCTGTGGCAAATCGCACCACATACTGTTCCGCGCGTTCCCCGGCGGCAGCCTGATACAGTCCCGCTTTCCTCGTATCCGCCGTCAGTGTGCTCACGTCAATATCCGCCTGGGGATGGAATACCACCGTCTCTCCCGCCTCATAGAGATTGTCCGCCAGAAGGGAACTGTCCCCCAGGAAACGGAGGGCGTTGGCGATAAATACAGGGAACTCCGCTTTCAGGGGAAAATCCGATTCACGGATATCAAAGCCCACTACCACTTCCTTCCTGCCGTCATGCTCACCGTAATAGCCTGCACACTGTTCGCCCGCCCACAAAAATCCCGTACCCCAGGAGGGAATTTCATACACATTGGTCTCATTGACGCCGATCAGGAAAGAGGAAAGCCCTGCTGTCAGGTCACAGTCTGTCACCGTAAGCATCACCCGCTCCACGGCTCCGGTCACATCTCTTCCATCCCGGAAGATCAGGCTGCTTCCTGCTTCCGGCAGACTGCCACGGACTCCTGTGATACCGCTTTTGTCTTCCACTGAACCGCCCCCGGCTCCTGCCTGGCCGCTTTCGCCTCCCGCAGAACCGCCACGGGCTCCTGCCTGGCCGCTTTCGCCTCCCACTGAACCGCCTGTCATTCCCGCATCATAAATGCGGACAGTCTGTGATTCCTCCGAAAGAGCGCTTTCACTGTCCACCCGGGTCAGGCTCATTCCGGTCGCTGCCTGATAAGCCTTTTCAATATAAGTGTTTCCGTTCCCCACCAGCACCGCGTCCATCCGGCTTTCCCGGGCAGGGATTGCATAGGCTATATTATCATTTTTCAGGGAATCCGTGTCCCCGCTGCCCGCAAAGCGCACGGAACCGACCTCGCTGCGCAGGGGTTCTCCCTGCCATTCAAAAGGCTCAAAATAACACAGGGTGGTCTCCCCCGGGGGCAGTGTCAGCTGTTTGACCTCCAGCAGCTTATCGCCCTGATAGAGGCTGACTTCCATGGAGGCTTCCGTATTGCTGTAGTTTGTAATGCTGGAGGCACAGGTTATGCCAGGGATGGCGGAACCGGAAGCTTGCGCCTCACCGGCATTCTCCCCGGATGCATCATCCTCTGCCCTGGCGGACTGTGTCCCCCGCTCCACATAGGAAAGGAAATTGTTGGACACATTGCTCACCGCATGCCCCATCACAAGCACCTGGGCGTCAAAATATCGGGAGAAGCCCATGGCGTCCTCCGCCCCGCTGCCGTCCGTGAACACGATCACCGAACAGCCTGACGCTTCCTCCCCGGACTCCGCGCCGGCGCCCCGGAGGGTTTCCACCACACTCTCGGCATCCGGCAGATTCCCCGTCCCGTCACAGCATTCTATCTGATCCAGCACAGAAAAAAGACTGCCCTTGTCCTTTACCCCCACTGCCAGCAGCTCGGTTCCCATGCAGTCATTGGTGACAATGGAAAAAGCCGTCTCCTCCGAGGCTGTGACCAAAGCCCTGATCTGCTCCAGGGCCTCCTCCATGCGCGTCCTGCCGTTTCCCGCGTCATGCTGCATACTGGCGCTGGTGTCAAGCACCAATATCACATTGCCCTTACTACTTCCCTCCCTGTGTATGTACGGCGACATCAAGGCCAGCACAAGCAGCAGCAGGATCAGGATCTGGAGATACATCAGGATATTATGGACAAATTTCTCCAGAAATGTTTTGGACTGCTGGTTTCGGAACAGTTTATCCCACAACAAATTCGAGGAAATCCTATAATCCTTCCCCTTCGGTTTTAACAGATATAGAATGATCACCACGGGGACTGACAGAAGCAGCGCCAGCGGCCATAAACTCTCAAATATCATAAATCACCCTTAAATCCTGGAATACAAGCTGATTTCTGTCCCTTCCCGTATCACAGAGCACATAGGCGCCCCGTCCGGAGGAACAGCCCTTTTCCATGCGTTCCGTGAGCCGTTTCAGTTCCTGTTCGTAATGCCCGATGGCTCTGGCATCCACTGTCAGCCGCAGCCTCGATTCCGTTTCGGAGTCGATCAAGTTGAGCGTTCCCTCCAATGTGATCCGAAGTTCCTCCTCTGCCAGCGTATGAAGGATCACTGGACGCTGTTTACAGTAATCCAGATATTGCAGCAGCTTCTCATAGCCTGCATTGTCCTCCTCCAGCATGCCGGGATGCAGGAAATCGCTGATCAGCGCCGTCACGCCGGGTCCCCTGTGCTGCATCTTCCTCACTGCGGAAAGCATGTCGGCCTCCCCGTCAAAGGTAAGCTTTTCCAGCCAGTGAAGCGCCTTTGCAAAGGCATTTTTCCCGCCGCTCACGGAAAGCCCCTTTCCCATATCCTTCATATCATATAACACAAGCCTGTCCATATTGTTCAGCGCCAGGAAGCTTACCACCGCCGCCAGGTCCCTTGCCAGGTCCGCCTTGCTTTGCGCGCCGTAGTCCATGGACGCGCTGGTGTCAACCAGGACGGAGACCACAGCCTCCTTCTCCTCCATGTACTGGCGGATGTATAACTTGTCCAGTCTGGCATAGGCATTCCAGTCCATGCGGCGCAAATCGTCCCCCGGCATATATTCCCGGAAATCGGAAAATTCCGCGGAGATTCCCTTCTGCACCGACTTGCGGCTGCCGGACATATTCAGGCTGCTCTTGTGGGACATCCGCAGCTGCAGCCGGGACAAAGTGTCATAACATTTTGAATCAAGCATATAAATTCTTTTCCTTTGACTCTATGATCTTCCGAATCACGCCATCTTCCGCAATCCCCTCTGAAATGGCATCAAAATTCAACAGTACACGATGCCGCAGCACCGGATACGCCACGCTCTGCACATCCTCAAAGGACACATTCAGCCGCCCCTCCATAAAAGCCCTTGCCCTGGATGCCCGGATCATGGCCTGGGCCGCGCGGGGACTGGCACCCTCCCTGATATAGGGATTCTCCTCATGGGTCGCCATCACCAGTTCCAGAATGTAATTCATGACCGCGTCCGCAATGGGGATCTGGGCGATCAGCTTCCGCGCCTTTCGCAGTTCTTCCCCGTCCAGGATGCCATGCAATTCCGGCTGCTCCTGGCCCTCCGTCAGTTCCACGATCCCCCGCAGTTCCTCCTTGCTGGGAAATTTCACCAGTATCTTGAACAGGAAACGGTCCAGCTGCGCCTCCGGCAGCGGATAAGTCCCCTCCTGCTCAATGGGGTTCTGGGTGGCAAGCACCAGGAAAGGCTCCTCCAGGATATGGCTCTCGTTCCCCACCGTGACGGTGTGCTCCTGCATGGCTTCCAGCAGGGCGGACTGGGTCTTCGGCGTGGCACGGTTGATCTCGTCCGCAAGCACCAGGTTGGCAAAGATGGGTCCCTTCTCGAACCGGAAGCTGCTCTTTCCCTCGTCCTTCACCATGATGTTGGTTCCCGTCACATCACTGGGCATCAGATCCGGCGTAAACTGGATCCGCTTAAAAGACAGCCGGAACACCTGGCCGATGGTCCGCACCAGCATGGTCTTACCCAGCCCCGGCATACCCTCCAGCAGCACATTCCCGCCGGAAAGCAGGGCAAGCATGACCTGGCGGATGATCTCCCTCTGGCCGATGATCCCCTTGCCGATCTCCTGCTCGCATTCCATGATTTTCTGTTGATAGTATTGGATTTCTGACATAATGTCCTCCTCGTTACGCGTTCCCCATCAGCGCTTCCTCTCCCTACTGTTATTGCCCTACTTATTCAGGTTCTCAAAATAGTCCCTTATCACCGATTCCATGCCGCTGGGATATCTGCCGTTGGCAATGCCCTCATAGGCGCTGTCCGTATATTCGCCGATCACGGAGTTGTAATCCACATGGACGCCCTCCCAGGCAAGGCCGTTCTGCTGCCGGAAATAGTCCGAGTCCTGGTCCCCGTTCTTATTGCCCGTCAGGGAAGGATCATTGGCGATCGCATTGGGGATGCTGACATAATCATGGGCTGCGTCGCTGCTTCCGGTTCCGCGGCCGCTTCCCCCATTGCCGCTGCCACCGTTACCTTGCCCATTACCGTTTCCATTGCCCTGACCGCTGCCGTTCCCGCTTCCCTGGCCGTTGCCGTTTCCATTGCCCTGCCCATTGCCGTTTCCGTTACCCTGCCCATTGCTGTTTCCATTATTCTGCCCGTTACTGCCAGAGCCGTCCTGACCACTGCCATCTCCCTGGCCGCCGTCACCCTGGCCGGAACCGTCTCCATTCCCGTTTTCACCGTTCCCATTTTCACCGCCGGAGCCAGCGCCGGGAGTCCCTGATGCCACCTGCGGCTCGTTCTGGTTCGCCATTGCCTTTGCCAACGCCTCCGCACCGGCGATCCCCGCTGCGCCAGGGTCACTCAGCTGGCCGGCAAGGCTTTCCAGCCCCTGGGCCGCCTGGCCATATTTATAGTCCAGCCTTTCCATGGCGGAGGCAAGGCTCTCCCAGGAATCCGCCCTTGCCAGTTCCTCCTGGGACAGCTTCATGGCTTCCGCCATCTCCTGAAGCCGGGCTCTCTGCTCCTCCGTCAGGCTGTCCATATCCACACCCTCCAGGGCGTCCACCAGTTCCTCCAGTTCCTCCTGCTCCTCCTTGGCCTGCTCCTGCACCTGATGGCGAAGCTGCGCCTGATCCCGCACCGTGGAAGGGATAAAAGCCAGGCCGATCACCACCGCCGCCGACAATGCCAACGCCAGGACATGCCTGGGATCCGGCCTCAGCGGTATCCTGATCTGACCGCGCATCTCATTGTAATGTCCCAGGGCATCCTGTCTCTGAAGCAGGGCAAATTCCCCTTCACTGTCCTTTTGCTCATAAGCAGTAACCATGCGCTCCTTTAAGCCGAAGGAATCCAGCCTTCCCGCCGCTGCCTTCATGTCTGCCCTTCTGTACAGGGCATAGCCGATCCCTGCCAGAAGCCCCGCCCCAAAGCACAGCCCTGCCGCCAGATGCACATAATAAAACTGCCGGACCAGGGATACCAGCTCGCAGGCCATTCCCAGGATACCGCCTGCGGCGGCAAAGAGGATTCCACTGTCAATGACCTTTGCCATATTCATTTTTCGTTTACATGCTTTGATCTGTTGTATCAGGTATTCTCTGTCATCCATATCCCACCACTCATATTTCCCTGTGATATCGCCATCTCAGCCAGTTACATTTCATTCCTCGTCGGCTGCAATGCAGATTCTGCCGTCTGCGTCACCCGCCTCATGGCCTGCTTCCGTGCCTTCCGCTTAATGGGATTGATCCGCTTCGCCGCCAGCCAGAGAAACAGGAAGGAAACCGCCAGGAACAGAACCGTGGAAAGGATCATCCACCAATTCCCCGAAGCGACCAGGTTGATCGGTCCGCAGGTCCGCGTCGTGCCTGTGGTATATGGAATCCCGTTCACCAGCGAATTCCCTGTCATGACCCGGCCAAAAAATTCCACCAGATACATAACCGGATTCAGCAGTAAAAACAGATACAAATTCTCCAAATAGCTGTAAAAGACACCGCCAGATGTATACGTCATATCAAAATAGTATGATGAAGAATAAGATACGTACTCTGCCAGCACAATGGGCAGCGCCGTAGCCCCGAAAAAGACCAGGTAGAACCCGTAGGACATGATCACCGCGCTGACGGATCTCTTACAGAGGGAGGAACACAGGATTCCAATACTGGCGGCAAAAAATGACATCAGGAGAGCCACCGCAAAAAAACAGAACAGATAGCCCCATGACATCCCGCCCACCACAAAGGATAGCGCCATGATGGGCATGCTGGCAACCACAAAAAACAAACTCTGTACAATCGCCGTCATCACTTTCCCCATTATAATGGAAAAGGGCGTCATGCTGGTAGTCATCATGATATCAAAGGTCTGACGCTCCTTCTCTCCCGATATGGCGGATGCCGTCCGCACCGGCACAATCAACGCCAGGATGACAAGCTGCGTCACCGCAAGGATAGGGTACAGCAGTACCAGGGTACTGTAGATATTACTGGTAGAACCCCGATTCTCCTCCTGAATGATCATCAGCGCCAGGAAAAAGACCAGCGCCAGTATCAATTCATAGGCAAATACACCCCAGCAGATCTTCATGCTGCGAGACTGCACTCTCACATCTCTCTTAATGATTGGATTCAGCTGCATTTTCCTGTCCCCCCTTCTGCTCCTCCTCATTGTCCGTGACACGCATGAACAGCGTTTCCAGGCTGCCCTCCTGCTTATGGAAGCCGGTCACCACCACGTCATGGGCTATCATTTCGCCGATCATCCTCGCGATCTCCGGCTTGGTCATGGAATGTGTCAGCCGAATCTCCTGCTCCCCCACGGAAGTCACCTTCACGCCCACATGTTCATTGGCAATGCGCACCGCCGTCTCCTGGCCTCCCTCCAGTGTAATGATCAGCTGGTTGCTTCCAAACACGCTGTCCATGACCTCCTCGATCAGGCCTGACGCCACCAGGTTACCGTGGTCCATGATCCCGATACTGTTACACATTTCCGAGAGTTCGGACAGAATATGGGAACTGATCACAATGGTCTTCCCCATGCCCTTCAAATTCAGCAGGAGCTCCTTCATCTCTACCCTGGCCCTGGGATCCAGGCCGGAATTGGGCTCGTCCAGGACCAGCAGCGCCGGATTGTGGATCAGCGCCCTTGCCACACAGAGACGCTGTTTCATGCCACGGGAAAGGGTGTCCACAAAGACCTCCTTCTTGTCAGAGAGATTCACCAGTTCCAGAAGATCATCCGAAATCCTCTGGATCTCCTTTGCTCCCATGCGGTACATGGAACCGTAGAAATCCATGTATTCCCTTACCTTCAGATTATCATATACCCCAAAGAAATCCGGCACATAGCCGATCTGCTTTTTGATCTCCCTCTGATGGGCCACCGCGTCCACGCCGTTGATAATGATGTTTCCCGCAGTGGGCAGCATCAGCCCGCAGGCCATGCGGATCGTGGTCGTCTTGCCTGCGCCGTTGGGTCCCACGAAGCCGAACAGGTCGCCCTGGGGGATGTGAAGCGTGAGATTATTGACCGCCCGGAATTTACCGTAATTCTTATATAAATGCTCAATTCGCAGCATACTGTCCACCCCCTGCTCCTGTCTGCCCCGCATCGCCTGTGCCACCTGCCCCCGTCTTCAGATAGGAATAGAAGCATCCGTAAGCAACCTCGCTGCATTGATCCGCCACAGCCTTATCAAAGTCCTTCACCACCCCCGCTGCCACCACTGTACCGGCCTGGGAATTATCCTCCTCTGCAACGCCAAGGCCGATCAGCAGCGCCGCCATATCCGCCTGGTCATATTCAGCGCGGGTTCCGTAAATTCCAACCATATTATGCAGCAGATCATATAAGTAATTCGTGGATCCCTCATATACGCATCTGCCGTCCCCGGACGCCTGCTGCAGGTCAAGGGTCTCCCCCGCCTTCACATCCGAGAATACCATGATATATGTACGGGACCAGACAGCCATATATGCCAGGTCATAACCGGTGTCATTTGTGACCGTACCTTCCGCGTTCCCAATGCCGATTCCTTTCAGGCCCTCACCGGTAAAGGTTCCCACGCTTTCCGTCTTCTTTCCGGCATATAGGAATCCATTCTCAAAATTCTCATCGGGCTTCAACCCGACGGACAGCCCCCTACTGTCATTGCCGACAATATAGTGATAATCATTAATGGAAGCTGTACTGCTGCTATAATAGTAATTGCGGACGAAACTCGGTCCCGCCACGTCATAGTCGTCCTGTAAATGTACTTCCCAGGGCTTCACGCCGGAATGGTATGCCAGCAGATAGGTATCTGCCTGGTTTCCCTCCGCCTGCTGCACCGTGACGGAACAGACCCTTGTATCCTTTACGCGCAATTCCCTCCCGAACAGAAATACCCCTGCGATAAAGAGAATACTAAGGGCGGGTGTCCCCACCCAGTACCATTCGCTCTTTTTGCTTTTACGCAGGACCAGGTACAGGACCGGCCCCACCAGCACCACATAAATAAGGATCAGTACCTTAAGCCATGAAAAATTCACATCTGAATTACGGCTGTCAATAAAAGCAAGCGCCTGCTCCCCCACATCTTCCAGGCCGGAGTTTCCGCGGATGTTCTGATAGCTGTTGGAACAACGCATAAGCTCCTGATATATTTCCTGAATCCTATATGCATCCAGCTTCTGCAGTTCCTTTTCCCCCAGGGAGAAATAAAGCAGGGCTACCGCACCGTCCTCCATGGGGCAGTTGACGGCAGGATGCTCCATACTTTCACCCACCCACATTTTTTTATAGTTCAGGTCGGCTATCGCCATCTGGCTGAAGTCAATGTCCGCCTCGTCCGTATAAGCATAATAATATCCATATTTAGCTGCATTCGTTACCGCAATGTTCTCCTCACCCGGTTCGCTGACATTCCTCACTTCCACATCCAGGAAATCCTCTTCAAACCCGGAAAGCGTCTGCTCCGCATACGCGCCCGTGCCGATGATCAGCCAGCCGCCGCCACACACCCAGTCCTGGATCGCCTTGATGTTCTCATCGCTCAGGGTGGACGTATTGAACTGGTCGATGACCAGGAAATATAATCCGTCCAGAAATCCCGCCAGGTTCTCATTATTCAGTTCCACCAGTTCCATGGGATAATTGATTCCCCTGATATTGAAAAGCTCGCCTCCCGCATCCAGGAAGGAAAGGTCAGAATAGTGGTCGGACAGGATTCCTACCGGGATCCCCGAAAGAATGTCCTTGAATAAATCCCTCATGAAAATGGAATGTTCCACATTTCCTTCCCCATCCAGGAAATTTAACTGGCAGACCCCATTTACTGTTTCCACTGTCCCCTCCGGTACCGTGACCGTAAACTGCTTCTTTCCCTGCGCCGGAAGGGTGATCTCCGTGTTATAGGCGCAGTTGTCATAGCCTGCGCCGAAAATCACCTGCACCGTCCCCGTGAAATCCTCCCCGCTGTTTTCCACCGTCACCTGCACCACATAACGGTCAGCCTCCTGCTTGAGCACCCGCACGTCGCCGGAAAGCGTTCCCCCCTCAGGCGGAAGGCTCCCGGCGGATACCACACAGCCCTTCCCGCCCCATATCAGACAGAACATGCATAGCAGCATGAGCGCCTTTACCATAACCTTTCTGCGCATACCTATCCTCCATCCCAGTATGGTTTTTTTACAAAACCGCCTTTTCACAAATTTTATCATAACATTCCTGTGGAATAAATTCTTTTATTTTAAAATATCTTTAAGACTTTCTAAAGATATGATTGAGAGCGAATTTCCTATAAGGTAAAAAAAGGGGCGTTCCCTGAACGCCCGACATTGCTGAAACCCTTTCATTAATCAACACTGATAACCTGCTTCTTATTATAAGAACCGCAAGCCTTGCAAACTCTGTGAGGCATCATCAGCGCACCGCACTTGCTGCACTTTACCAGCACAGGAGCGCTCATCTTCCAGTTTGCTCTTCTCTTATCTCTTCTACTCTTGGAAGATTTATTCTTAGGACAGATTGACATATCATTACACCTCCTTACCCGCGTTGAAGATATCCTGTATAGCAGCCATACGAGGATCGGGGACAAAAGTATCGCATCCGCAATCCTTTATGTTCAGATTCTGTCCGCACTTGGGGCAGATGCCCTTGCAGTCCTCTTTGCACAGAATCTTTGCCGGCCAGTTACCTATCATTTCATTGTACACAAAAGTCTCTACATTCAGCTGATAACCTTCCATAAAACTCAGGTCATCGATCTCTTCCTCTTCCGTTTCCACATCAGGTGCAGCGACAACCCTGTCAAAATCCAGCACCAGCGTCACAGGCACTTCCGTCAGGCACCGGTCACACACAGCCCTGAACCTCAGCCTGACATTGCCTTCCACCCTTGCCTTGCCCTCCTCAATATTGGTAAAGAGGAACGACACCGGGGATTTCTCTATAATCCCGTAGCTTCCCGTACGGCACTCAAAGCTTGTCATTTCAAGGTCTGCACTCTTCCGAACCTGCCTGCCCTCGGATGTCAGTACATCAGATAAGTTTACTAACATAGCGGCTCCTATGCATAATAATCATATGTGCTTTCTTCACACACTGATTTATTATACATATAGGAAGCGGGTTTGTCAACAAAAAGTTGTAAATCATTGGTACTCTTTCGTAATAGTTCAGCATTCTTTCTTCTGGTATTCCTCCAGCCGCCGGTTCATTTCAGCAGCCTCCCATTTTCCCTTTTTCCAGGAGATGACCGTTACGCCCCCGAAGATAACGGCAATGGCAAGTATCATGGACACCACACTTCCAAACCGGGAGGGATTATACCATTCAAACCATGCGCCGCTGCCAAGGACTACCACATTGATCAGGACATAATGGATCAGTGTCCTGACGATGGCCTCCACCCTGCCCATCTCCCTTTTCCATGGAAAGACAATCTGCGACATCAGCGTACACAGCCCCGATATCAACGCCATCTGCCAAAGAAGCGCCGATTCCACCAGTTCCACAGGGTTGATGACAGTAGTGAATAATGCCGTTGCGAACACCACGCCGGTCATCACCATGGTGTATGTATGAAATAAATGTTTCAGTCTTCTCATATATTCATCCACACCTTTCCGTCCAGTGTATTGTAGTATTGATATTCTGCATAGCTTTGCCATATATCAAATGCATTACACTAAAGTCCAAGTTTTGCCTTCATGTCAGGCACATATTGTCTGGAAACGATAAGCTTTTCCCCGTTTTTCATCAGGAGTTCAAACCGTCCATTAAAGATAGGGCTGAAACTCTTTACTTTGGAGAGATTTACAATGGTGGACTTGGTCGCCCTGAAAAAATCTGTCTCCGCAAACCGCTGCTCCAGTTCATACAGCTTCAGCCGGCATTCATATACATCCTTTTCCAGGTAGGCGAATACTTTATTGTCCACCGCCTCAAAATAGTAAATCTCTTTCGGGGAAATCTGCAGGAATCTCCCTTCCCGGAGAACCGTCAGCTTCTCCTGCCCCGCTTTCAGGGCATAGATCATTTTCAGCAACCTGTCGTCCAGATGACGGCACCGGACAATGATCTCATCCTCCTCGCCCTCCGGACGATCCTGTATCGTTATCTTCATTCAATCCGTCCTATCCTTTATGTCCACAGCTGTTTCCAAACCGTTCTATCCTTTTCATCCACCGCAGTTCTCAATCCGTCCTGTCCTTTATGTCCACAGCGGTCCTCAATCCGTCCTGTCCTTTATGTCCACAGCGGTCCTCAATCCGTCCTGTCCTTCAATCTGCGCCGCTTGTTCAAAATGATTGCGAAACCCATGGCTATGACTCCATATAACACCAAAACGGAAAGCTGCTCGCCCGGTGACAGTATCCTATCCCCCGCTGTCAGCGTGATTCCCATGCGCTCCTGGAAGATCTCCACCGCCTGGTCAGGCATGCCCTGAAAAGTGGTTTCCGTTATCTCCCCCAGGCAGACCCTGCGCATCAGGGAGATCCCCTGAAGCACGGGCAGGCATTTTAACACTGTCTGCAGCCGCTCCGAAAAAGCGGACATGGGAAGATAGATGCCTCCCGCAAATCCCACCAATGTCCCCACGATGGTCAGCATCCCGCCCCAGGCGCTGTAACTGTGGATAAATGTGGCAAGCAGATACCCCAGGGCGGCATATATAAATGTGTTTAAGAGGATCATGCCGCACATGGCTGCCAGCACCGGCACAGGAAGCAGCCCCAATCCCTTGACCGCCATATACAGCTGGCCTGCCGCCAGGGTCAGGATACTCATTGCCGCCCCTGTAAACCATGCCGCCAGCACATACCCCAGCACCAGCTTTCCCCGCTTCACCGGGGTCACATAAAAGCTGGCAAGGCGGCTCTGTTCCTCGTCCTGCACCATAATGCCGATGACAGTCAGCGTGATCGTGACGGAATTGACGATCAGGATTCCCGCCAGCGTCCACAGCTGGATCAGGTGCTTCGCATTGGCCTCATCCCTGGCCGCATCCCGCTCCCCGCCGTAACGTTCCAGCAGAAGCACCAGGTCCCCGCTGTTCATGCTGCCCAGAAAAATGACCATCAGCCCCAGGACGATCAGCATGGACAGTATGGAAAAGAATACTGCCCTCCTGTCCCGAAGATACACCAGACTATTCCTCTTTGTCAAATATATTATTTCTCTCATGATTACATTTCCTCCAGATTCTTTCCCGTGATATTCAGAAAAACGTCATCCATGGAACCCTGGACCAGTTCGAACCCATCCAGCAGTTCCTCTGTTTCCTTTAAGACCGGCAGCGCCATCATACTGTCCTTCAAAAAGATTTCAAATAACCGCCCCTCCCTGTCCTGTCCGGAAAGATTGTACTGCTTTTCCTCCAGTCTCTCCTCCAGCGCCGCATCCATTCCCGGCTTTGCCATCAGCCGCAGCCTGTCCCTGGAGTACCTCTCCTTCAGTGAAAAGGGAGTTCCATACTCCCTGATCTTCCCGCTGTCCATGACCGCGATATGGCTGCACTTCGCCGCTTCCTCCATATAATGTGTGGTAAGGAAGATCGTCATACCATCCTGCCGCATCTTTTCCAGGCTCTCCCACACTGTCTTTCTGGTAGCCGGATCCAGCCCCGTGGTTGGCTCATCCAGAAACAGGATCTCCGGAGTGTGAAGCAGGGCTCTCGCAATCTCACATTTCCGTTTCTGACCGCCGGAAAGCATGCCGAAGTGCCTGTCCAGTGTTTCCTCCAGGCGCAGATGCTCACAGACCCGCTCCATGCTTCCCTTCAGTTTCCTGATATCCTTCTCATACAGACTGCCCCGGACAAGCAGATTTTCCCGCACTGTCAGCCTGTCATCCAGACAGTTGTTCTGGTACACCACGCCTATTTTGTTCCGGATTGCCTCGTCTTCCCTGCCAAGCACACTGCCGCCGATCCTGATCTCTCCCGCGGTAGGCTTAAACAGCGTACACAGCATATTGATGGTGGTGGACTTCCCCGCGCCGTTCACCCCCAGGAATCCAAACAGTTCTCCCCTTTCCACCGAAAAGCTGATGTCGTCCACCGCCTTTACCTTCCCGAAGTATTTCTTTAATCCGTTTACCTGAATGATCTGTTCCATTTGCTCCTCCCTGACACATCTTTTTTTGTATCTTAAACAAAAAATGCAGCCGCCGCAACAAAATTGCGGTAAGCTGCATTTTATGCCAGGTAACCTGCGTGGTATGGCTCCCTAATATCTTTTATATATGTCCCCACGATTCTCGGCACCTATAACATAGACAATTAATTTCCCATTGTCCACTGAATAAATGATCCGGTAATCCCCGATACGAAGCCTTAACAATTCACCATGTCCCCGTAATTTCTTTATATCTTCACCATTTGGGATCTGTTCTATTGCCAATACTACTCTTTTTCTTTCATTTATGGGCAATTTATCAATAAATTATTTGGCTCTTTTCTTGATAATGACTTCATACATCAACCAATCCCCCATTCCTTTTTACATTCTTCAAGAGAATCGCTTTTATCTTTTTCGGGATCAGGATCATTGACGTAATCTTCATATAATTTCTCGCAATATAAAGCATCTTCCATGTCATCATCAAATTGTAAGCCTTTCAACAACAACAATAAATTGCTTATTTTATATTCAGGAAGCTGATCAATAACCTGTTTCGCCTGTTCTCTCTCACTCATATGCCATTACCTCGCCTTTCCTGTTCATGTCCCTATTATATCAGATTATATGGCATTTTCAAGCCGCTTATACGGTAAATCCAGCCATCATATAGTATACACAGTTGGCACGGCATTTATGAAAGCTCCATATTGATGGATTTGTCGGTGAATCCATAATTGGAATAGAATTGATAGGCCGCTTTATTCCTGGCATTTACCTGCAATTCGATCCCGTCATATCCCCTCTGATCCCGTAA
The DNA here is from genome assembly GCA_948473115.1 of uncultured Lachnospiraceae bacterium. GTDB lineage: Bacteria > Bacillota > Clostridia > Lachnospirales > Lachnospiraceae > Acetatifactor. The sequence continues at coordinate 44,038 of CAOKWI010000004.1, forward strand.
TTCCCCCAGGAAATCGAAAAACGCGTGTCCGATTCCCTTTCCGCGGTATTTTTCTTCTACCGCCATGGAATCCACAAAGATAATATTCCTTGTCACCTGATTCGGGCTTTCTATGTGACGGTATTGGATGAACAAAATGCCTGCTACCTTTCCGTCATATTCCGCAACATAAAAAGTTTCCTCCTTTACTGCCTGCTCATATAGCTCCAGCGGCAATACTGTTTCGCTATCCTTATAAATGTCCGGCCGCCAGTCGATATGCATCTGCTGGACCTGCCTCATAATTGCCTCTACGATTTTATATTCATCCGGTCTGGCATTTCTGATATAAATTTCCATTGCTTCCTGAAACCTCCTTACCCTTGAAGCGCCGTCTCATATCTGCAGTACCGCCTCCTTCATGCTCTTCACATACCTGTAGACTTCTGCCGGCGCATCGTTTCCGTACTGCGCCACAAGCTTCACAATGGCGCTTCCCACAATGGCGCCGTCCGACACTGCTGCCATCTTCCCCGCCTGTTCCGGCGTGCTGATGCCAAAGCCCACGGCGCAGGGGACATCCGTCACCTTCCTGATACTTTCCACAATTGCCCCCACATCTGTCCTGATCTCGCTCCTGACGCCTGTGACGCCCATGGAAGATACCACATAAATGAATCCCTTCGCCTCAGAGGCAATTTTCTGGATGCGGCTTTCCGACGTAGGCGCGATCATGGAAATCAATGCCACATCATGGGCGCAGGCGGGCTCCTCCATCTCCCGCTTCTCCTCAAAGGGCAGATCGGGAATGATGACGGCGTCCACTCCCAGTTCCCCGCATCTGGCAAAGAATTTGTCATAACCATAATGGAATACCGGATTCGCATAGGTCATGAAAGCCAGGGGGATCCGGGACTTTTCCCGGACACGGCGGACAATGTCGAATGCACCGTCCGTAGTCATTCCGCCCTTCAACGCGCGAATATTGGCATCCTGGATCACCGGTCCCTCCGCCGTGGGGTCAGAGAACGGAATGCCGATTTCAACCAGGTCGGCTCCCGCCCGTTCCATCTCCAGGATACAGTTTACCGTATTGTCCGCGGTGGGATCCCCCGCCGTGATGAAGCCGATGAACGCTTTTCCGTTTGGTGTGTCGAAGACCTTTTGCAGCTTATTGTTTATCCTATTACTCATGGATCTCTACCCCCCTGTATCTTGCAATGGCCGCAACATCCTTATCTCCCCGCCCCGACAGGCAGATGATAATGCTTTGTTCCGGGCTGTAATTTTTCGCAATTTTCCGCACATATGCAACCGCATGGGCGCTCTCAATGGCACAGATGATGCCCTCCGTCCTGGCGATATACTCAAAGGCGTCCACCGCCTCGTCATCGGTGACGGGCACATACTGCGCCCTGCCGATATCATGCAGATAAGCGTGCTCCGGCCCGATGCCAGGATAATCCAGACCTGCGGAAATGGAGTATACCGGGGCAATCTGCCCGTATTCATCCTGGCAGAAATATGATTTCATGCCGTGGAAAATTCCCAGGCTTCCGGTGGCAATGGTAGCCGCCGTCAACGCGGTATCCACGCCCTTTCCCGCCGCCTCGCAGCCGATCAGCTCCACTTGCCTTTCCTCTATGAAATTATAAAACGCTCCCATGGAGTTGCTTCCGCCCCCCACGCAGGCCACTACCGCGGCGGGAAGCTTTCCCTCCTTCTCCAGGATCTGGGCCTTCGCCTCCCGGCTGATGACACTCTGGAAATCCCGTACAATCATGGGAAAGGGATGGGGACCCATGACGGATCCAAGCACATACAGCGTGTCGTTCACCCTGCCCGTCCATTCCCTCATGCATTCATTGACCGCATCCTTCAAGGTCTGGGTGCCGGTGGTGACCGGATGCACCTTCGCGCCCAGCAGTTCCATGCGGTATACATTCAGCGCCTGACGCTCCGTGTCCTCTTTTCCCATATAGATCTCACACTCCATGCCCAGCAGTGCCGCCGCCGTGGCTGTGGCAACGCCGTGCTGTCCCGCCCCCGTCTCGGCGATGATACGGGTCTTTCCCATCTTCCTTGCCAGCAGCGCCTGCCCAAGCACATTATTGATCTTATGGGATCCGGTGTGGTTCAGATCCTCACGCTTCAAATAGATCTTTGCGCCTCCCAGATCCCTGGTCATCTTCTCCGCATAATACAGCAGGGACGGTCTCCCTGCGTATTCGTTCAGAAGCGTATTCAATTCCGCCTGAAACTGAGGATCCTGCTTATAATGCTCATAACACTCTTCCAGGCGGATCAGTTCGTTCATTAATGTCTCGGAAATATACTGTCCTCCGTGTATTCCGTAACGTCCTTTACTCATGTTGCCGCACTCCTTTTCTATCCTTCCTAAACTTCATAATGTTGTTCCATTCTGTTGATTTCGTTTTATTCTGTCAATTTTGTTCCCGCTGCCGGACAAGGTTTACCGCCTGCTGCATTTTACCCTTATCCTTAAATCCCCCTGTCTCCACCCCGGAGCTTAAGTCCACAGCGTAAGGCATGACTGTCTCCACTGCCTGTTTCAGATTCTCCGGCTTTAACCCGCCTGCCAGGAAAAACTCCCTTGGAATGTCTGCCAGCAGTCCCCAGTCAAAGGCGACGCCGCTTCCCATGCCACTGTCGAACAGCAGATAATCCGCTGATGAGTCCAGCCATGCCTCCACATCAAGGCGGCTTCTGACCTTGACGGCTTTGATGACCGGCTTTCCGGTCACCTCCCGTAGATATCGGATCTCCTCCTCCGTCTCCTCCCCGTGAAGCTGCGCCATATCGATCACACCCGCCCGGAGCAGGGAGACGACTTCCTCCGGCGGCGCATCCACAAACACGCCCACCGCCTGGATCCCCGGTCTCAGTGCTCTGCACAGCATTGCCGCCCGCTCATGGCTGACATATCTGCGGCTGTGCGCCCAGAACACAAAGCCGATATAATCCGGCATGGCCTGGTTCGCATAATGGATATCCTCCTCACGGGAAAGGCCACATATTTTTATCTTGACTGCCATACAATCCTCCCTGTCAGCTTCCGTTCTACAAAGTTTCCTTCAACTCCTCCGTTTCCCGGGATCCCCCTCAACTCTCCAGTTTCCCGGGATCCTCCTCAACTCTCCGTTTGACAGGATCCCCCTCAACTCTCCGTTTTACAGGATTTCCCCCCTCAGTTCTCTCAGCATCCCTGCTTTATCAGGACTTCTCATAAAGGTCTCCCCGATCAGCACTGCATCGGTTCCATTTTCCTCCAGCCTGGCAATGTCCGCCCGGGTCTTCATGCCGCTCTCCGACACGAATAGAATTTCCCTTGGCACCAGTTCCCGAAGCCTGACGGAATTGTTGATATCCACGGTGAAATCCTTCAGGTTACGGTTATTGACCCCGATGATTTTCGCCCCTGCACGCAGCGCCATCCCGATCTCCTTCTCGTCATGTGCCTCCACCAGTGCCGATAATCCCAGTTCCCCCGCAAGCTGCGTATACTCGGAAAGCTGTGCGGGAGAGAGGATGGCGCAGATCAGAAGCACTGCGTCGGCACCCATCGCCCTGGCCTCGTAAAGCATATATTCGTCCACCGTAAAGTCCTTGCGCAGGAGGGGAATGGACACCTCCCGGCGGATAGCGGTGAGATACGCGTTGCTTCCCTGGAAATAAAAGGGTTCTGTCAGTACGGACATGGCGTCCGCGCCCGCCCTTTCATATTCCCTGCCAATCTCCACATAAGGGAAATGCTCCGCAATCACTCCCTTGGAAGGGGATGCTTTCTTTACTTCGCAGATAAAGCTCATGCCCTTCTTTTCCAATGCCTTTTCAAAGGGAAACCCTGTGCTGTGATTCCGTTCTGCCGCCTGTGCCTTCAACTCCGCCAGGGACATCCTTCTCTTTTCCGCCGCGATCCGCTCTCTTGTCTTTGCCGCAATTTCCTCTAATATCATAGCGATACCTCCCTGCCTGCATGGCATGCGCCCATCCGGGATTTGACTTTAGGAATCTTTTTCAGCTACCTTAGCTGTTGGACGCCTTTACAAATTCCTCCAGCTTCCGCAGCGCTTTCCCACTGTCTATGGTTTCCTCTGCCAGCTTTACCGCCGCTTTCATGCCGTTTGCCTTCCCTGCGACGAACAGGGCTGCGGCCGCATTGATCACTGCCGCGTCGCGCTTTGCGCCCCGTTCTTCTCCCGCCAGGATCGCCCTGGTGATCTCCGCGTTTTCCCGGGGCGTACCGCCCAGAAGATCGCCCTTCTTTCCCCGCCGCAGCCCCGCCTCCTCGGGAGTAATGGTGTATTTCCTGTATTCCCCGTTATGGAAAGCAATGACCTTCGTAGGGCCGCAGATGGAGATTTCATCCAGCTTCTCCTCCCCGTAGACCACCATGCCCTTTCTGACCCCAAGGTTAGCAAGGACACGCGCCATGGGCTCCAGCAGCTTCTCGTCATAGACGCCCATAACCTGCATGGTTGCCCTGGCAGGATTGGTCAGGGGACCCAGGATATTGAACACCGTGCGGATGCCAAGTTCTTTGCGGATGGGTCCCACATACTTCATGGCCGTGTGGTATTTCTGTGCAAAAAGGAAACAGATCCCCGTCTCTTTCAGCAGCCTGGCCGCTTTCTCCGGCTCCAGGTCAATATTTACCCCCAATGCTTCCAGACAGTCTGCCGCCCCCGACCTGGAACTGGCGGCCCGGTTGCCGTGCTTTGCCACGGGAACGCCCGCCGCTGATACGATCAATGCCGCGGTGGTAGAAATATTAAAAGAATTGGAGCCGTCCCCGCCGGTGCCCACGATCTCCAGCACATCCATATCATGTTCCACGGACAATGCGTGATTACGCATCTCCTCCGCGGAACCGGTAATTTCCTCTATGGTCTCTCCCTTCATGGAAAGTTCCGTCAGATACGCACTTTTCTGAATGTCCGTGGCCTCGCCGCTCATGATCTCATTCATGACGGCCTTTGCCATCTCGTAGCTGATGTCCTCTTTTCTTGATAACTTAATAATTGCCTCTCCTATCATCTCTCTGTTCTCCTTCCTGTTTGCTTTCCCGTTGTCACTCCTGTCCTTATTTGGCTGGCCAGATCCTGTCTTTTCCGCCCCGGCGCTTCCCAGAAAATTCTCGATGATCCTCCTGCCCTCCGGCGTCAGCACGGATTCCGGGTGGAACTGCACACCGTATACGGGATATTCCCGATGTTCCACCGCCATGACCTCACCGTCAGACGTCAAAGCAGTCACCACAAGTTCCTCCGGCATGGTATCAGGATCCGCCGCCAGGGAATGGTATCTGGCCACCACCATCTCCCTGCCCATCCCCCGAAACAGAACACTTTCCGTATCCAGCACTGCCGTAGACTGCTTGCCGTGCATCAGTTCCCTGGCATATGTCACTGTGGCGCCGAACACTTCGCAGATGGCCTGATGCCCCAGGCAGATACCCAGGATAGGGATCTTTCCCTTGAAGGTTCGGATAACCTCCTCACAGATCCCTGCCTCCGCCGGTCTGCCCGGACCCGGCGATAAAATGATATGGGACGGAGCCAGCGCGCCGATCCCTTCCACCGTCATCTCATCATTCCGGATCACCCTGACCTCCGGCTCCACAGCGGCTGTCAGCTGGTACACATTATAAGAAAAGCTGTCGTAATTATCGATCAAAAGTATCATTCCCTCAGTCCCTCCTGCGCGGCCTCAATGGCGTTCCTGACCGCCGCCGCTTTCTGAATACACTCCCTGTATTCCTTTTCCGGTACACTGTCCGCCACGATCCCCGCGCCGGAGCGGATGAACACCTTTCCGTTTTTGGAAAAGGCAAGCCGTATAGCAATACAGGTGTCCAGATTCCCCGTGAAGGAGATGTAGCCGATGGCGCCGCCATAGATTCCACGCTTATTGTTTTCCAGTTCGTTGATGATCTCGCAGGCCCTGAGTTTCGGCGCTCCCGAAAGAGTTCCCGCGGGCAGGATCGCGTCCACCGCGTCCAGCGCATCCTTATCCTGCCGGATCATGCCCCCTACCGTGGAACCGATATGCATGACATGGGAAAACCGCTCTATGGACATATACTTTTCCACCTCCACGGTTCCCACCCTGCTGATCCTGCCGATATCATTCCGCCCCAGGTCCACCAGCATATTGTGTTCCGCCCGCTCCTTTTCATCGGCAAGAAGTTCTTTCTCCAATTCCAGATCCTCCTCCGCCGTTTTTCCCCTGGGTCTGGTTCCCGCCAGGGGGAAGGTATACAGCTTTTCCTTTTCCAGCTTTACCAGCGTTTCAGGACTGGCTCCGGCAATTTCCCCGTCCGTTCCCGAGAAATAGAACATATAGGGGGACGGATTGCTGGTTCGCAGGACTCTGTAGGCATCCAGCAGACTTCCCTTCATTTCCGCCTCCAGTCGGTTGGAGAGCACCACCTGGAAGATATCGCCCTCCCTGATATAGCGCTTTCCCTTCCGTACCATGTCACAGTACTCTTCCTCATTAAAAAGCGGTTTAAAGCCTGACTTAAGCACCAGGGGTTCACTGGCCGCCCTTTCTCCCTTTTGTATCAGCTGCTTCATATTTTCCAGTTCCAGTACCGCCCTGTTAAAGTTGGTCTCAATGTCGTCCGTCTTGATGTTCACAATAAGGATGATCTTCTGCCTGTAATTGTCAAAAGCGATGACTTTGTGGAACAGCATCAGGTTCACATCCTGAAAACCCTCCTCGTCCTTTGCGTCCAGCTTTAATGTAGGCTCGCTGTATTTGATATAGTCGTAAGAAAAGTATCCCACCAGGCCTCCTGTGAAGGAAGGCAAATATTCCAACTGGGGACTGTGGTTTTCCTGGATGATGCCGCGGATACAGGTGCGGATATCCTCCGCGGTGGTCTGGGTCGTCAGTTGGTTCCTGATCCTTGTGGTTCCGTTGTAACAGGTGATCTCCAGCAGGGGGTCGTATCCCAGAAAAGAATATCTGCCCCATTTTTTGTCCGCCTCCGCGCTTTCCAGAAGATATACGTGGGCACTGATTTTCTTCAGGATCTGCAATACTTCGATAGGCGTGGTGGCATCAGACAAGATTTCTGAGCTGACAGGAATCACACCATAGTTTCCTTTGCATGAAAGTTCCCGACATTCCTCAAGAGTTGGCTGTATTTTCATGATCTTCATTCTCCTTTCCCTGCTTTTACAATTTTTCGAACAAAAAAAGTCCTTGACAAAATATACATTTTGTCAAGGACGGGATAAGCTCTTGCAATAAGCTGTCATTATTCCCGCGGTGCCACCTTGCTTCACTTCCATAAAGGAAGTGCTCTTACCGGGATACCATCATATCCCTGACATCTCACGCGTGTCTCACGTCGCAATATACTCGGAAGACCTCATGCATTTGCATATTTTCTTCCTTTCCCTGCGCCCTCCGTGGTCCATTTAACAGCCTGCGTTCTGACCTTTCTCAGCATCCGGTCTCTCTGTAAGTGCCTGTGCAATGTCTATAGTTGATACTGCACACTGTTTTTATCTCCACATCTTCGGTTTCGGTTCCGCTATTCATTTTTTTATTATATTACTCCCGTCACCAGAATGTGTCAAGTTTTTTTGCAACAAAAAATCCTCCCGAATGAACCAGATAGTTTGTTGCATTCAGGAGGATTTTCCACCTTGCCATAGAATATTTGTTTTTACTTCTTGTCCCTGCGGAGTACGAGATGCTGGGGCAGACCATTCACCATGAAGGGCTGATAATCTCCCTGGATCAGGGGCTCAATGTAATTGATAAATTCTTCCGTCACATAATTGCCTTCCTTGTTGACCCACTCCCTGGGAACCAGCTTTTCATTGTTAGCGATGCGGTGCACATCATATATTCCGGCCGCGCTCATGTAAGGATCGTCAGCCACCCTGTCGATGACTACCATCTTGCCGTTATCGCCTTCGTCCGCTGCCTTCACCGCTGCGCCGCCTACCATGAAAGCTTCGTTGATATCCACACGGGAAGCCATATGGGAAGCGCTTCTCTGCATGGTGGAAAATTCAATGCTTCTGGTCTTGCAGCCGATTTCAGCGCTTAAGAAGTTAGCCAGGTAGGAAGCTGTTCCCTGCAGCTGCTTATGTCCAAACGCATCCACATAGTCCGCATTGCCGGACAGTTCGCAGACATATCTGCCGTCCTCCAGCTTAATACCCTCAGATACCGCGATCACGACGGACTCTTTTTTCTTTAAAAGTTCCTGGGTCTTCTTCAGGAATTTGTCAATGTCAAAGGGAATCTCCGGCAGATAGATCAGATCCGGTCCGTCGCATTCTTCCGTCTTCGCCAGGGCGGTTGCACCTGTCAGCCATCCTGCATTCCGTCCCATCACCTCGATGATGGTGATCATCTCTTTGTGGTACGCCAGTCCCAGCGCATCACAGATTACCTCTTTGGTGGATGCCGCAATATACTTCGCAGCGCTTCCGAATCCCGGCGTATGGTCTGTCAGCGCCAGGTCATTGTCGATGGTCTTAGGCACGCCCAGGAATTTCTGGGGATGGCCCTTGATGATCGCATAGTCAGACAGCTTCTTGATCGTATCCATGGAATCATTGCCGCCGATGTAGATAAATGCCTCAATCTCCAGCTTGTCAAGAATGGCAAATATTTTCTCGTAAATATCCAGGTTCTCATGGATCTCCGGCAGTTTATAACGGCAGGATCCCAGGAAAGCTGAAGGGGTTCTTTTTAACAACTCAATATCCATATCCGAGTGGATCTGGGTGGACAGATCCACATACTGTTCGTCCAGAAGTCCCTGTATTCCATGAAGCATTCCATATACCTTATGAAAGCCTCTCTCAATGGCAGTCTTATAGACGCCTGCCAGACTGGAGTTGATCACGGCGGTGGGTCCTCCGGACTGACCAACGATTATGTTGCGTTTCTTTTCCAATTTAAATGCCTCCTTTAACTGATATGCATTGATTTTTGCCATCTTTGCGCCATATAACACACTTCCCGTCATGCCGACGCAGTCGGCACAGACATGCAGTGAACAGAATGCCCGTTCTTGGCATTCTTCAGTGTGTAATTTAGAATTTCTTAGCTGGCGTACTAAAGAGGTGGGCTATGCCCCCTCTTGACAGCTTAGAAATTCTTTACGCACTTTGCCCGCAAAGATTCACTCCGCATTTTACTATACCAAATTTTTTGCGGCTTGAACAGTACTTTTTCATGAAAATCCATCCTGTCAAAAATCTCTTACATCAGTGACCCCGTCATATATGATTCCATCGTATTTCGTCGTCCCTCCCATCACCCATATATTTTTAATCTGTCCCTTCAATTCTGAAAAACTCCATGTCTGGCGGCTCCTCGCCACACAATTTGGATCGTTGACCAGGAAGCCCGTCTTATCATACCCGTAGATCACAATAAAATGCCCTGCCGCCGTAAAATCCCCCGGTCCCATGGAACAGATGATCACACTGCCGCTGTCCAGAGCCGCCCTCATCATACTTTCCTCTGCCTTGGGCTGGGATACGGAAATTCCATACTTTTCAGGCACATCCTGCAACAGCGCCCAGGCCGTGCCCGTTCCGGAAATATAGTAGCCATTCTTCATGCTGTATTCTGCCATCCGGTCAGGTGTAAGGCTTTCATCCCTGGTCAGGTAAAACAGCGCCATGGACAGACAGGTAGGGCCGCAGCCCGCCAGACCGATATTACTGCCGTCACCGTAGTCGCCGTATCCCCATCTGGGATCCCACTGCAGAAAAAGCGGGAAAGCCTGCTCCATTTCATCCTGCGTCAAAGTGCCGTCAACACGCCCCACATTTGCCTCGTAGCCCATCACGAAATCCGTCATTTCGGGATTATTCGCCAAAGACTCCAGCAGCTTATCGGGATAGACATAACGGTTTTCCAGTATCTCCGCGATCCTCGTATCGTCTTCCGCCAGTTCATCCAGGCGATCCAGTACCTGTTCCATGGTGCGTTCACGGGGCCTGTCCACATACTCAAGCCCACACAGATTGACATAATCCTGTCCTGTCACGGGGAAACCGGAACCCGCCGCAGCCTGTCCTGCAGCTGTTGCGGTAAACGCCCCCTGCCCGGTTCCATCCCCGAAGGATGCCGGTTCCACATCCGTTCCGCCATGCAACTCTCCCACGGACACGGAACCCTGCATCAGCTTCAGTGTCTCATGCATCCGCTGCATCCGGATATACATGCTGAATATGACTACAATATTCAATATAAGCAAAATTCCCATGAACAGGGAAATCCTTCTCAACCGCCCCTTCAACGTTGTCAGCTGCTGCTGCATCTGCTGCTGTTGCTGTCTCAGGTACTGTTCCCTTTGGCTTCTTACCCTGCCGCTCTTCGATCCGTCGCTATATCCCCTGCCACTCTGAATATACTGCGACCTGTCCTGCCGCACCCTGTTTTCCTCCACATATCCTGCCCTGCTGTCATTCATATCCCATGTATTTTCCTTCCTGGATTTATGACTCTATTTTCTACCGGATATGTATCAGGTTTGTTAACTTTCAATTAAGCTTTTCTTTTGTTTTTCCTCGTTTTTGCTTTACATCATCGAAAATCCATACTATTTGCCATAACTCCATATATCTTTCAAATCTTCCCTGGAAATCACAAACTCTACACATCCCATATACATGGGCGCCACATCTCCCTCGTTAAAGCAAATGACAAGATCCCCTTCCTCATTCAGATAAAAGGAGGTCTCTTCCGTAATTGCCTCAAAGTTCAATTCCGGAATATCCGTATTATCCACCCAATACACCTTCATGGAGTCCTCCGCCATCTGGTTCCGCATCTGTCCCTTGACAATATCACTGACAGGGGTGATATAATCGGCATCCGGCATAAACAGGTCCGACAGAGAAAGCTGCCTGCCGGTATTCAGGTCAACCGTATAATAATAATCCCACTCAGCGCCGCTGCCGGCTCCCTGATAGCAGATCAGCTTAAGGGTAAAATAATGATCCGTGCTGCTGACCACCTCCGAATCCACCAGCATATCCTGATAGCCTTCCTCATATTTCAGACTCTCTTCGAACTCCGCAATCAGCTGTCCGGATATCTGCTGCATCTGCGCATTGATCTCCTCCGCCGTTTTTGCCATATTCTCCTGAACCTCAGGCGTCGTCCCGCCCCTGCCTTCCGGCAGCTTCACCACGATCTCCGGAATCGTGATCTGAGCGTTATGGCGATCATCCTCATAGCTGTAATCCCGATAAGTTACAATATCCACGAGCCTTCCCAGGATGGGCAGCCGACTCATGGCGTGAGCCACGCCTGCGGAGGTATTGGGCAGCAGCACGAACAATGCCATACAGGCGGCAGCCGCAGCCGCCCATCTGATACCCGCATTTTTTCTCCGCGCCCTGTCCCTGTCACGTTTACCACGTTCCATCTGCCGCTTCATTTTCTCTATCTGTTCATCGGACATACATGCCTTACCATATTCAGTTTTCAAGTGGTACAGTCCTCCGGAATCCCTTTTCATCCCCAGCTTCTCCCTTTCCATTCTTGCAATGTTCACAGTGACATAATCCTCCAGCCTATACAATCTCTTCTTTTTCACTCAGCCTCACCCTCAATTTTTTCAAGCCGCGGTAAAGCCGGCTCTTAACCGTGCTCAGATTTTCATTCAATATCTCCGCGATTTCATCCAGTTTCATATCTTCAAAATATTTCAGTTCCACCACCAGCTTATCCTCCAGGCTCAATGCATCCAGGGCTGCCCTCAGATCAAAGTCCTGATAAGTATCCATTGCGGAAGGTTCCGCCTCCCCGGATTCCTCCAGCGCCTCAATGGAAATCGCTTTCTTCTGATGGTAGAAATCATATATTTCATTCAGCATGATCCTGTAGAGCCAGGTTGCCGCATACTCCTGATTTTTCAGACTGCCACTGTTTCGTATTGCTTTGTATGCGCCGTTCTGTACAATGTCACCCGCATCATACGAATTGTGCACATAGCTGAAAGCAAGACGGTAATACCGGTCATAATTTTCAAGCAAGAGCTGTTCTACCTTTTCCTCCTTCGCCTTTCTGCCAGTCAAGATCATCATTTCGTTCCTCCTTGTATCTTTCAGTGCGTATGTTTCCGTTCAAAGGTTTGACTCCACAGAGAGCCGAAAAGTTTCATCCGGGGAAAAAAATGCTTCGCACTCTTACGAGACTTGCTTCGCAAACTCATGAATGCGCGCGCCTGACGGCGCAGTTTCCTATAAAAAAGTGCCGCGAGCGGCACTTCGAAGAATGCTTCGCATTCTTCCCCGGTCAGGACGGAATTTCCTATAAGATAAAAAAGCCGGAACTCAATCTTATAAAAGAAAGTGTCCCGGCCTTATTCCATCTATATTCCATCTATCAGGGCATATAATCAGTTCCATTTGCCCGTTTCTGAACAGCTACAGGTCATTTCACTAAACGCACGGTCTCCCTTGCAATCGCAAGCTCCTCGTTGGTAGGAATCACCATAACGGTTGTCCTGCTGTCAGCGGTGGAAATCGCGATATCCTCGCCGCGTTTGTGATTGGCATCCTCATCCACTTTCACGCCCAGATAGCCCAGGTACTCACATACCATGGAGCGAACCAGCGCCGCGTTTTCTCCTATGCCTGCGGTAAAGCAGATCACATCCACACCGTTCATCGCCGCCACATAGGATCCGATATACTTTGCCACGCGGTAGCAGTAAGTCTTCATAGTGCGTACAGCATTTGCATCCTTCTTATGGAAGCCTTCCTCCAGGTCACGGAAATCGGAGGAAAGGTTATCGGAGAGTCCCAGCACGCCGGACTTCTTGTTCAGCACACTCATGATCTCGTCAATATTCTTGTTCTCCTTATGTGCAAGGAACTCAATGATAGCGGGATCCATATCGCCGGAACGGGTTCCCATGATCAGCCCCTCCAGCGGGGTAAGCCCCATGGAGGTGTCCACGCACTTACCGTTCTTGACCGCGGACACGGACGCGCCGTTGCCCAGGTGACACACAATGATCTTCAGATCCTCATACTTCCTGCCCAGGACTTCCGCCGCCCTCTTGGACACATAGGAATGGCTGGTGCCGTGGAAGCCATATCTTCTGATCTTATACTTCTGATAATATTCATAGGGAAGCCCGTACATATACGCTTCCTCGGGCATGGTCTGGTGGAAAGCGGTGTCAAACACACCTACCATGGGAGTGTTGGGCATCAGCTTCTTGCAGGCATTGATGCCGATCAGGTTTGCGGGATTGTGCAGAGGCGCAAGGTCGTTGCACTCTTCAACCGCCGCCATTACCTCGTCATTGATCAAAACGGACTCTGCAAATTTCTCGCCGCCATGTACCACGCGGTGTCCCACCGCCCCGATCTCATCCAGGCTCTTTACAACGCCGGTCCCGGGATTGGTCAACGCCTCCAGCACCAGTCGGATCGCCTCCGTATGGTCGGGCATGGGGGTCACGGTGTTTTCCTTCTCTCCGCCCTCGGGGGCATATGTGATCATACTTCCTTCGATGCCGATCCTCTCGCAGAGCCCCTTTGCAAGGCACTTCTCGGATTCAGAATCAATGAGCTGGAATTTAAGGGAAGAGGAACCGCAGTTAATCACTAATACTTTCATGTCAATCATATTCCTTTCATCTCATATATTTTTCTGGCAATTTTCTGTCCGGAAATCATCTGACCGGAAATTATCACAGCGTTACAGCGCTGCCCTATACCAGCTGAGCCTGTACTGCGGTGAGGGCTACCACACCTACGATATCCTGCCAGGAACAACCGCGGGACAGGTCATTGACGGGTTTTGCAATTCCCTGGAGCATGGGGCCGTAAGCCTCCGCACCGCCAAGTCTCTGCACCAGCTTATAGCCGATGTTTCCCGCATCCAGATTGGGGAAGATCAGTACATTGGCTCTGCCGCCCACGGGACTTCCGGGAGATTTGGTCTTAGCCACGCCGGGAACCAGCGCTGCGTCCAGCTGTAATTCGCCGTCCAAGGTCAGATGAGGGTACTGCTCCTGGGCGATCCTGGTGGCTTCCACCACCTTGTCCACCAGCGCATGCTTTGCACTGCCCTTGGTGGAATGGCTCAGCATGGCGATAACAGGCTTGGGGCCTATCAAAGCCTTAAAGCTTCTGGAAGAAGAATCTGCTATCGCCGCAAGCTCCTCCGCCGTGGGATCCTGATTCAGGCCGCAGTCAGCAAACAGGAAGGCTCCGTTCTCACCCTGATCCTTGAACTGAGTATCCATGACGAAAAATGCCGAAACCAGCTTGACTCCGGGAGCCGTCTTCAGGATCTGCAGCGCAGGCCGCAAGGTATCTGCGGTAGAGTGGCAGGCTCCCGCAACCATGCCGTCCGCTTCATTTGCCTTCACCATGACAATACCGAAGGTCAAGGGATCGTTCAGAAGAATCTCCCTCGCCTTTTCCTCCGTCATGCCCTTCGCCTTCCTGGTCTCATACAGCAGATTTACATAGCTGTCCAGTTTATCTGTTTTCTTAGGGTTGACGACCGTAATACCGGACAGATCGACTTCCAGCCAGCCGGCACCGTCCATGATCTTCTCTTCGTCTCCGATCATGATAATGTCGGCAATACCCTCTTCTACGATCCTGGCCGCTGCCAGCAGAGTCCTCTTGTCATTGGACTCCGGTAAAACAATCGTCTTTTTGTCAAGCCTTGCTCTCTCCTTGATCAGGTCAATGTATGACATATCCATTCTCCTTTCCGGCGGGTTCACCGCTTGTCCCTCTTGTTTTTTAATAAGTTTTGTAAGTTTTGCACTTAACAAACTGAGATATTTATATTATACTAGATATAAAGACAATGTACAAGGTTGAATCTTCGTTAAATTGTATATTTTCAAGTACATATTCCTTGTATTTTCCTGTCACTTTTTTCGTTACTTTGGCATGTGTAAACGCTTACATATATGTTATTTTTTTCACAGTGCCGTTTTCTGTTTTAATACGTATTATCGTAACTATTGCTGCTGCATGCGGAGAAATGAGGTTTTCATGGTAGTAAACGGAATCATTGCAGAGTACAATCCCTTTCATAACGGTCATAAATACCAGATGGATATGTCCCGCCAGATGACCGGCGCTGACTACACTGTCGTAGTTATGAGCGGAGATTTCGTACAGCGCGGCGCTCCTGCCCTTCTGGACAAGCACCGGCGCGCCGAGATGGCGCTTAAATGCGGCGCTGACCTGGTTCTGGGACTGCCCGCCATCTACTCCACCTCCAGCGCCGAATATTTCTCCATGGGCGCCGTGTCCACACTGGATAAGCTGGGAGTGGTGACGCACCTGTGCTTCGGCAGTGAGTGCGGCAATGTGGAGATCATGACAAAGGCCGCCCGTATCCTTGTGGAAGAGCCGGAGGACTTCTCCGCCACCATGCGTCAATATCTGAAACAGGGCGTTTCCTATCCCAATGCGCGCAACTGGGCGATGTTCCTCAATTACCCGTGTCTGCAGGCCTACAGGGATGTGTTTGCCACCCCGAACAATATCCTTGGAATCGAATATATCAAGGCTCTGCTCCGCCGTGACAGCAGGATGTCCCCCGTGACCGTCCTCCGCACCGGCGCAGGCTACCACGACAGGATGACTGACATGGAATACTGCTCCGCGCTGGCGATCCGCCAGGCCCTTTATACAGGGCAGACTCCCGATTCCATGAAATCCCAGATGCCTGTTGAGGCATGGCAGATCTTACGGCAATCCATAGAGGATTCCGCCATTATATGCAGCCATGATTTTTCTGATCTGCTATACTACAAATTGCTTCTGGAACGGGAACAGGGATATCAGAAATACCTGGATGTATCCGATGATCTCTCAGACAGGATACGTAATAACCTGGACTACTACCGCGATTATGATAACTTCTGCGACCTGCTTAAGACAAAGAACATGACATATACGCGCATCAGCCGATGCCTGCTTCACATTCTGCTGAACATCAGGCAGGAGGACGTGGACTTATGCAAAAAGCTGGACTATATTCCTTACGCCCGTGTGCTGGGCATGCGCAAAGACGCCCATGAACTCCTCGGCGCAATCAAGGAACAGTCCTCCATCCCTTTGATCACAAAGCTTGCGGACGCGGAAAAGAGCCTTGATCCGGACGCCATGCATATGCTGGCACAGGATATTCTGGTATCCCACATTTACCGGAGCGTGACCCCGCATTTTAAGGAAAGGAATGTTGTCAGCGAATATTCGATACCCATTGTGACTCTGTGAAACCGGAAAACCGAGGACGGGCAGATATACCCTCTTACAGGATGTATCTGCCCGTCCATGATTCATGGCCTCCTCAGTAGCCGTAATTGATTCCGCTTATTTTCAGGGAACCGTCCCGAACCCCGAATGTAATGCTTGGCGCGCCGTCGCTCCCATATAGTGTAAAGCCTGCCATGCTTGGACTCAGACTATTCTCGTCAGCTTCCGCAATGGAACTGAGCATTTCCTCCGGCAGGAGCTCTTCCACATCCAGGCCGACAAAATCATCCCTGGTTTCCACAACGGTTCCGCCCGACAGCCCCACATAGACAGGAAAGCCCGTCAAATCTGCCAGCATTTCCACATTCTTCTGCGCCACGGCCTCCTTTATCATTCTTGCAAATTCTGCCGCTGCTGCTTCGTCCACATCAAAGTTATCCTCGTAATCATCCCTCAGCCCTGCCGCTTCCGCCGATGTTTCCGTCTGCTGCGCATCCGAAACACCCTGGGACACCTCCGGGTTTCCCGCATTGTCGTTCCCCTGCGCCGGACTGCCGTCCAGGCCCACTTCCTGACTGACTTCCTGACCTGTGCTCTGACCGACTTCCTTCCCTGTATCCTGTCCGGCCTCCTGCCTGCCTGTTTCCGGGCCTGTCCCCTGCGAGTCCATCCCCTCCCCTGTCTTATCGCCGCAGCCAGCCAATGTCAGCACAACAGCAGCCGCCATAACCAAATTCAATATCTTTTTCATCGGACGCTCCTCTCTTTCTCATAATTTCTCTTAATTTCTCTTGATTTTTCTTGATTTTTCTGCATTAAATGGATTTCCTGTTACGGAATCACTATCTCAAATTCCGGCTCACCTGCGGAACCGGGCGCAATCTCATACTGCTCCAACACAATCACCGGATTTCCTGCAGCATTCATGTAGAATCCGGTATCCTCACCGATACCCTTCCATTCATCCGCCCAGTATTCCATGCCTTCCTCAATCTCTCTCTGCTTTATCTGCTGACGCACACTCTGTTCCGCAATCCGGGCATAGTCCTCTCCCAGGATATCCTCAAGCGTGATCCACCTTCCCGCTTCCTGATCAAAATTATAGAACTTTGTCTCACGATACGCGGAACTCCAGTTCTCACTCCCCATAACCGCCAGAGAGAGATATCTGTCTGTCTGGGACTTGACCTCATACCATACCTTGATCGCAATATGATGTGCTTCCCATTCCTCCTCGGTCCCCCCGGTGTCCAGGAATGCCTGCCTGTATTCCTTTGCCCGTTCGATCGCCGCATCCGCATACTGTTGGCAGAACATATGGATTTCTTCGTTTACCGAATCTTCCAGACCGCTCAGTTCCCCAGAAATCATTTCAATGCTGGGAACATCCACAGAGATCTTGATATCTTCTGTTTCCGAGTCATAGGAACGGAACGTGAAGATCCTTGCTATTGTCCCGAGTACAGGCACATTCTGTAGTTCCCGGGCAAACACCTCGCTGGTGTTAACGCCTGCCGTAAACATTGCCACTGCCACCGCTGCCGCCATCATTCCTGTTTTCATAAAAACCCTCCACCTTTGCTTTTTCCTTTTCTCTCCGTACCTGATCTGTGCCTTTTCCACTTCCATCATTACCCGTTTGGACAGTTCCTCCGGAATAGGAATATCCTCATATTTCTGTTTTGCTTCTGCCATGTGCTTCATGCCCCTCTCTCCTCTCCGATTTCAACCCGCAATGCTTTCAGGCCGCGATATAATTTTGCCTTTACCGTGTTGAGATTCATTTTGAGAATCCCCGCGATCTCATTGAATGTCATTTCTTCAAAAAACCTGAGCTTGATAATACTTTGAACATCCTTCTCCATCCTGCCGATCCGCTCATAAAGATCATCCTGAATTTCATAGCCGCTCTCTTCACACGGAATTTCCCAACAGCTGCTCTCTTCTGTCAGAACCACCCGCTTCCTTGCATTCAGGCAGGCATAGCTTTCGTTCACCAGTATTTTGTAGAACCAGGTGCGAAGCGCCGCTTCGTCCCTCAGGCTTTCATAATTCTCCAATGCCTTACAGACCGCATTTTGAACCACATCCAGTGCATCATCCTGGTTTTTAACATAGCTGAAGGCCAGCCTGTAAAACTTATCCTGATTCTCGATGATATAAGCAGCCAACCTGTCATAAAGCGTCTGCTTCAACGAAACCATCTCCTTTCTCCATACTGCCATTTATCCTATAGATAAAAATGAAGTGCAAAAAGTTGCAGAAAAAACAAAAAAAGGATTGCCGCCATGACAATCCCCTCCGAAGCCAGTTTTCCTGTCTTTACACAATTTGTTCTTCCGTAACAGTTCAGCCATGCAACAATTCACATATTGCGCGTGGGTGCTTGCACACAAAGCGTGATCTGCGAATTGTTGCATGAGCGGAGCGCCCTCACATGAAGCCAAAAGGCGGCTCTCGCGACATTCACCAAGTCAGCTTGCTGACTTTATGCTCGCGCAAGCGCGGCACTTGGTTCATTGCACGCGGAAATAAAAGATGAGCCGCACAGCGGCGTCGGATGCGAAGCAGACGCTGAGGAGGGGGCTTGCCCACCTCGTTATGAATGAGAGAACTGAACTGTTACGTTCTTCCTGACAATTTCCCCTCTCACTCTCCCAGGAAATCATATAAAGAACCTTCTTCTGCCGATCTATACTCATGCTTCTCATAGTAGCCGATCAGTTCCCCGTTTTCATTCCGCAGCGCCACCATATAGACATCCTTGTTTTCCTTCTCGTTGCGCGATGTATAAATGATATTATGGTCGCCGCTCTGCCGGAACCAGTCAAGCACCTTCTGGATTCTGTCGCAGGAAACGGCATTGTGGCAGTCAAGCAGGCTTTTTCCCACAAGACCCGCACCACCCCGCTTCTCGTACCTGGCGCAGGCCGCCGGATTCATGTAAATGATCCTGTGTTCCAGATTACAGATGACCACCGCACAGCGATCCATATCTATGACACTCTTAAAATACGCGGATAAGTTCATATAAGCTCTCTCCATTCTTTCTTCACACGCCAAGTGTATTGACCCGTTCATTTTCAGCTAAATGACGCTGAATGAATTTTCAGTCTGCAAGGCGGCTGAATGAGGCGATGCGGTGGCATCGTCGATTGAAGCCAACGTGGCAGAGGGAAATTCAGGCAAGTCATTTGGCGAAATGTGAACAGGTCAGTACACTAGTGTGCTGACACGATTACTTTCAGCCAAATGACGCAGAAGGAATTTTATGTCTGCGCCAATGTATCAGAAAGAAATGATTCGTTTACTAGTTCTTAAAGCTGTGGATGGGCGCGGGAATCCTTCCGCCCCGGTTCACAAAATCATCGCAGGAAAACCGGTTCACGGGCATGATGGGCGCATATCCCAGCAGACCGCCAAATTCCACCGTCTCCCCCACACCCTTGCCGATCACAGGGATTACACGGACAGCGGTGGTCTTCTGATTCACCATGCCAATGGCCATTTCGTCCGCAATGATGCCGGAGATGGTGGATGCCTTCGTGTCCCCGGGTATGGCGATCATATCAAGTCCCACGGAGCAGACACAGGTCATGGCTTCCAGCTTCTCCAGGGTCAGCGCTCCCGCCCGCACAGCATCAATCATTCCCTGATCCTCGCTGACCGGTATAAAGGCGCCGCTTAAACCGCCCACATAGGAAGACGCCATGACGCCGCCTTTCTTTACCTGGTCATTTAGCAGGGCAAGGGCAGCTGTGGTTCCCGGCGCTCCCGCATGCTCCAGCCCCATCTCACACAGGATATCCGCCACACTGTCCCCCACGGCCGGAGTGGGCGCAAGGGACAGATCCACGATTCCGAAAGGCACATCCAGCATCCTGGAGGCTTCTTTCGCCACCAGTTGTCCCACCCTGGTCACTTTAAACGCCGTCTTTTTAATCGTCTCACACAATACCTCAAAGTTCTCGCCCCGCACCTTTTCCAGCGCAGTCTTCACCACGCCGGGACCGCTGACTCCCACGTTGATAATCTTGTCCGCCTCGGTGACGCCGTGGAATGCCCCCGCCATAAAGGGATTGTCGTCCGGTGCGTTGCAGAATACCACCAGCTTTGCACATCCCAGGGAATCCTCCTCTTTCGTGTATTCCGCAGTGGATCTGATGATCTCGCCCATCAGCCTGACCGCGTCCATATTGATACCCGTCTTTGTGGAGCCCAGACTCACGGAACTGCACACCCTCTCCGTCTTGGACAATGCCAGGGGAATGGAACGGATCAACAGTTCGTCCGCAGGCGTCATACCCTTGCTGACCAGCGCGGAATAGCCGCCGATAAAATTCACTCCCACTTCCCGGGCTGCCTGATCCAGTGTCCCTGCAATGGAAGCAAAATCCTCCAGGGTCTTACACGCCGCGCCGCCTACCAAGGCGATGGGAGTCACGGAAATTCTCTTGTTCACAATGGGAATGCCAAACTCCCTGGAAATCTCCTCTCCCGTCTTCACAAGATCCTTGGCCGCCTCATATATCTTCCCGTAAATCTTCCTCTTTAGTTCTTCCAGGTCAGAATCAATACAATCCAGAAGGCTGATTCCCAGGGTGATGGTCCTCACATCCAGATTCTCCTTCTCGATCATTTTATTGGTTTCCGTTACTTCGTATAAATTGATCATTATTTACCCCCATGCAGGCTAACACACATATCAGCCAAACCTTCAAAGTATCCTTAATTTCAGGTGGATGCCTCCCGCTTCCACAGACATCCAGTCAACAACCCCGCTCAGATGCGATGCATCTTATCAAATATCTCTTCCTTCTGGCACTTGATCGCCACGCCGATCTCCTCTCCCAGCGCCGCCATCTCATCCGCCATGTCCCCAAAAGGTTTGCCACAGCCGTTGGTATCCACTATCATCATCATATTAAAATACCCCTGCACAATGGTCTGGGAAATATCCAGGATATTAATTCCATTCTCCGCCAGGTATGTGCATACCCTCGCAATGATACCCACAGTATCCTTTCCAACTACTGTAATAATCGTTCTTTTCATCTGACTCTCCTGTCCTGCGTCTCTTACGCGCACTTTCCTTGCTTTCTCTGTCCAATATATATTCTGTTCCGGTTTTAACTGATGCAAAATACTATGACCATTTTATCCATACATTGCCAGTTCAATACTGTCCATGTACTGATATATCGGCATGTTGAATTTCTGATAATCAGCCTCTGAAAATTCGTCCGTCGCCTTGGCCACACTCATATCAACAACATTTGTCTGATTCAAAAATGTGATCATAACAGGCACTTTCATGATAGTCGAGATTCCACGAATCGTCAGACTTCTCTCTTCGTCCGGTTCCAGAATTTCATTCTGATTATGTATAGTGACCTGTCTCTCCTGATATATCCGATACCTGCCTGCTTCCCTCCTCACACCCAGACCACCGGCGATGACTCGCTCCGCTTTGCCACCTGGATATCAAAATCTCCCGCTCTGTAAGGATTCTCGTCCATATTAATCTCCATTCGGACGGACTCGTAGGCAAGTTCCGGCAGATTATTTTCCTTGCTCAGATGTCCCAGGAGTATCGTTTTTAACCTGTCATGCAATATCCTGCAAAGCAGCCTGCCGGAATTCTCATTGGATAAGTGCCCTCTCTCTCCCAGGATCCTCTGCTTCAGATAATAGGGATAAGGTCCCACCTGCAGCATATTTACATCATGGTTTGCCTCCAGAAGAAGAGCATCCATTCCCTTCAGACATTCCACCGTATAATCATTATATACCCCCAGGTCTGTACAGATACCCACTCTCTTATTCCCGTAGGAGATCCGGTACGCTACCGGCTGCACCGCGTCATGGGATATATGCATGGGGTTGATGGCCAAATCCTTCAGGATAAACTTTTCATCCTCCCGAATGGGATGGAATAAAGACTCCTCCACATTTCCAAGGCTTCCTCCCTCGAACATAGCCCGGATGGTGCCCTCCGTGGCATAGACCGGAATCCCATACTTTCTTGTAAGCACACCCAGACCGCTGATGTGGTCGGCGTGCTCATGGGTGATCAAAATACCATCCAGATCCCTTGGCGACAGGTCAAGCCCTTTCAGACCCTGCTCCACTCTTTTCCCGCTGATCCCCGTATCTACCAGCAAGTGGGTGGCATCGGAACCCACATAGACGCAGTTCCCGCTGCTCCCGCTTGCTATACTGCATAGCCTCATTTTTCCTCACATTCTCCTATCCGATATCGGCTCAAGCATTACTTCCCTTTGGTGTTACTATCGGCTTGCCCTCTTTATCAAGCAATGGCGTTATACCACCTGAATTTGCGCATTTGTGAAACACATAATTTACACCTGTCTCTACATCAACCCAAATTTCTGTTACATTCAGCGTTCCCTGGCTATATGTCCTTATAAATCGTTCCATGAATTTCCCCCTTGCTATGAGAAGTCCTGTAATTTACCTTGCGGAAACCGCGCAATCCGAATAAGCGCCCTTACTTACGAAGGCCATATTCTATGGCATGGAAGTTTACTGTGCCGCTTCCTGCGCATTTCAGTCAAAGTTTTTCCCAATAGATGTCTATGATGTCCCCGTTGGTCAAGGGCTCCATATACTCCGCCCGCCTGCCGTTTATATTTGTCACAATGGCACGCCCCGCAGAAGCGTTCAGGTCAAAATTAATAAAGGAAAAAACGTCCACAAAGACATAGCTTTCCTTGCCTGTCATCACAACCGGCTGCTTATTGACATACACAGTCATTGCCCTGATCCCGCTGGCTGCGTTCTCTTCCTGCACCACCTTTAAGGTATCTTGGGAGCCATTCACTGCCTGTCCGCCGCCTGCACCGATCATCCTTCCGCTGCCCGGCTGACCCGACAAGCCTGAGACATCTGCACTTCCCGGCTGACCCAACATACCCGGGATGCCCGCACTTCCCAACGAACCGGTCATACCTGTGATTCCTGCACTTCCCGACGATCCCACCGTACCCGGGATGCCCGCACTAGACGGCTGACCTGCCGCACCTACGATTCCTGCACTTTCCGCCTGCATTGCCACACCTGAGCCGCCTGCACTTCCCTGTCCGCCTGCTCCTCCCAGCATCCCCGCCGTATCCCGCGCCGCTCCTCCGGAGATTTCAGGGGAACCCAGCGGCACCGGGTCAGGGATGCCGCTGATGTTGTTGACGGCATCGATAAAATTCCTTTCCGACTCCGCTGCGGCCGCGGCAGCCGCTGCTTCCTTTGCCGCCCTGCGCTTCGCCAGTTCCTCCTCCGTTTCTTCCTCCAGATCTGCATAGGTGAGCACCGCGTTCACATCCCACTCCAGGGTAAAGTTTTCGTAAACCTGGGTGTCCGGCTTCGCGGGAATCTCATTGACCAGTATCTTCCCGCCCAGGGGAACATCCATGAATCCGGCGATCTCCCTCACCGTGTAACAGTTCCTCACCTGAACATCGTCATTCTCCCTGATCCGGTAAAATTCATTTTCCGTCATTCCATTGACAGACGCCGTCTTGGGAAGACTGATCTTCGTCCCATTGACGACAACATGAATCTGTTCGGACAATTCCGGCAGCCTGCCCAGTTCCAGAACCGCAGGATCACCTGCCGTGGAAGGCACTACTTCCACCCAGTCGCCGTTATGTACCTGAGTATAAATATCCGCGGAATCCCCATTCAGCCGGATAACTGCCGCTTCTCCCTGTTCCCCGCGAACAATCCTGCTCTTACCGTTTACGGTAAAGTTCAGGGGCGTCCCTCTCTTGGGGAAGAGATCTTCATTGGTAAACTGCGCCTGCACCGCGGCATCCGCGACAGATAATTTACCGTTGTCATATAACTTGACATGCTTGTCATTAAACTGCACATAGATAAAATTGTTGCTCTGCTCATAATAGCTGAGACAGATGCCGATGGGGGTCACCATCATGGCATCCCTGCGGGGATGCTCTATCTCGAACTGGATGTTCTGCATCACCTCCGGACCGCGGATCGCCACCCGTTCCTTCACGATCTCAAGTTCTTTTGCAAGATGCTCCGTGTAGCCCGGGATCATACCGCCGCCGCCCACCACAAACACGGCGCTGACAGACTTGTCGCCATTCAATTCCCTGATACATTCCGCCACCATGCGGGTCATTTTACCCACATGCTCCTCCAGGATCTTGTCCACCTCCTTGGCTGTAATGGTCTGTGTCAAGCCCATGATATCCTGATATTCCACCGTCTCCCGCGCGCTGGTCTGACGTTTGATGTGCTCCGCCGTCTCGAAATCCACCAGGCAATGCTGCACCAGTATTTCCGTCAGGCTGTCCCCTGCCACGGGAATCATGCCGTAAGCCGTGATTGTCCCGTCCCTGGTAATGGAAATATCGCTGGTGCCTGCCCCCACATCCACCAATGCCATATTCAGCATACGGAATTTCTCGGGGATCGCCACCTGGATCGCCGCGATGGGCTCCAGCGTCAGGTTTGCCACATGCAGCCCCGCGAACTCCACCGCCTTATACAGTCCGTCCACCACGTCGTCAGGCAGGAAGGTAGCGATCATATCCACCGCCATGTTTCTGACCTTGTGCCCCTCCAGGTTGCTGATCTGGTAGCCATTCATATAATAACGCATGGGCGTATAACCCACACAGTAAAATTTCATGTCAGAATCATCATTCTTGAGAAATTCCTCATATGCCTGCTCCACTCCCATGGTAGACAGGGAATAGATATCCTCCGCGGTGACCACATGATCCTCCTCAAAGTCCTGCTCCACATGGGTAGTCACCGTGCGCAGCACACGGCCTGCGGCAGCAATACACACCTCCGTAAGCTTCCGGTTCAGGTCACTTTCCAGTTTCTCCTTTACAA
Organism: uncultured Lachnospiraceae bacterium; assembly: GCA_948473115.1. Classification (GTDB taxonomy): domain Bacteria; phylum Bacillota; class Clostridia; order Lachnospirales; family Lachnospiraceae; genus Acetatifactor. The sequence continues at coordinate 69,162 of CAOKWI010000004.1, forward strand.
AGTTGATGGTCTGCCCTACCTTTGCGATATCATGAATCTGTCCGTCCAGCATGGATCTGGTCTCATGTTCCTTGGCACACTGTGCCAGCACATGAAATCTGCTGCCGTTCAGATATCCCACCGTACCCACAATACTCCGGGTGCCGATGTCAAGTCCAAATACCAGTTGTCCCTGCCCTTCTATTACTCCTGCCATGTGAACGCCTCCAGTTTTTTCTCAATTTGTCTGCAGGTTTCCTCAAAAGACCCGCTGTTGTCTATCACAAAATCACAGTTTCTGCGAAAGGTTTCCTCCGAAAGCTGCCGGCCCATAATCTGCCCGATCTTCTCCGCACTGTATCCCCTGGTCTCCGCAAGCCTTGCATACCTCACGGATTCCTCCGCATAGACATACCACATCTCATCCACCAGTTCCCCGTAACCGCACTCGATCAAAAGCGCCGCCTCAACGAAAAACAGTTCCACTTCCTCTTTCCGTTTTGCTTCCTCATACTTTTCAAGCAGCCAGATCCTCACCGCGGGATGGATAATATCGTTTACCTTCTGTAGAAGACCGGGGTCTTTAAATATTCTGTCGGCCATCAACCTTCTGTCTATCTGCCCGTCCCCGGTCAGAACCTCCGTCCCCAGCAGTTCCACAAGCGCCCGATAACATTCGGTTCCGGGCTCCTTTACCAGGTGGGCCACCTCGTCTGCCAGATAAATCTCACACGGATAATGGCTTTTGATGAATTTCAGGACTTTTGATTTCCCGGCTCCCACACCTCCGGTGATACCGATAAATTTCATCTGCCTATTTTGCCTCATACCAGTTCATCCCCGTATGCAGGTCGATCTCCAGCGTCACCGCCAGCTCCGCCGCCGACTTCATATGCTCGGTGAGGATCTGCCGCACCTGCTCTTCCTCCTCCAGGTAAGTCTCTATGACAAGTTCATCATGCACCTGCAGGATCAGCTTTGACCGTAACCCCGCGTCCCTCAGTGCCTTCCAGACCCGTATCATGGCGATCTTGATAATATCCGCCGCGGTTCCCTGTATGGGGGAGTTCATGGCCACCCGTTCCCCGAAGGAGCGCTGCATGAAGTTGGAGGAGGACAGTTCGGGAATAGGCCTGCGCCTGCCGAACATGGTGGTGATGTATCCCTTTTCCTTCGCATCCCTCACCAGGCCGTCCAGGAATTCCTTCACTTTGGGATAGGTGGCAAAATACTGCTCGATATATTCCGCCGCCTCCTTCTTGCTGATGCTGAGATCCTGGCTCAGCCCGAAAGAACTGATGCCGTACACGATGCCGAAATTGACCGCCTTGGCATTCCGCCGCTGCAAATCCGTGACTTCCTCAAAGGGAGTGTGAAATACCTTCGCCGCCGTGATCCGGTGAATATCCTGATCCATGCGGTAAGCCTCGATCAGCTGCTCGTCCCCGGACATATGGGCCAGCACCCGGAGTTCGATCTGGGAATAGTCCGCATCCATGAACTCACAGCCCTGTCCCGGCACAAACACCTTGCGGATCCGTCTGCCCAGCTCCATCCGCATGGGAATATTCTGCAGATTCGGCTCTGTGGAGCTGATCCGCCCGGTGGCCGTGATGGTCTGGTTAAAATTCGTGTGGATGCGCCTGTCCTCGCCGATAAACACGGCAAGCCCGTCGGCGTAGGTGGATTTCAGTTTTGTCAGTCCCCTGTACTCCAGGATATCCTTCACAATGGGGTACTCCCCGGAAAGCTTCTCCAGTACGTCCGCCGCCGTGGAGTAGCCTGTCTTTGTCTTTTTCCCGCCGGGGATCTTCATGGTTTCAAACAGGATCTCCCCCAGCTGCTTCGGGGAATTGATATTGAATTCCTTTCCCGCCTGGCGGTGGATGGACTGCTCCAGTTCCTCTATCCTGGCCACCAGCGCGTCGCCGTAGGCTTTCAGTTCCTCCCTGCGGACCTCCACCCCTTCCTTCTCCATATCATACAACACCAGGGAAAGGGGCATCTCCATCTCCCGCATCAGTCTGTCCATGCCGGTATCCCGCAGCTTCTCCCGCAGTACTCCGTATGCCCTTGCCGCCACATAAGCCACATAGCAGTAATAATCCGACGCTTCCCGGGGCATCTCCTTCAGCGCCTCTTTGGCTGAAAGCTTCCCGAAGGTCTCAGTCCTGCCCGGGATCACCAGACCCAGATGCTCGGAAGCGATGGTTTCCGGGTCATAATCATTCTTTAAGGGATTCAGCAGATATGAAGCGATCAGAATGTCAAAGTAGCGTTCCGTGGTATCCTGTTCCAAATAGTCATACTGCTTTTTGATATCAAAACCGGAAAGGGTGACCCTGCCCGAAAGCCTCCGGACTGCTTCGCGGATCGCGGACACATCGCTGTCCGTCCCGTTCCCCGGCATTTCAAACAGGGACAGCTGCTCATTTTCCTCCACCGCAACCGGATAAAAAATCGCCGCACACGGCACAAAGTGCCCTTCTGGCACTTCGGAGAATGCTTCGCATTCTTCCCCCACTGTGTCTCCCGTTCCTGAGGCATTGCCATGGGGGGACTCTTCACAGACGGAAACCGCCACTCCCAGAAGCTGTCCCTGCTCCTGCACCAGATAAAATCCGACAGTGCTCCCGTCCCTGATCTGATCCAGCAGACGTAAAAATTCCTTCTGTTCCTCTATCCTTTGAAAACTCTGCAGCAGATCCCCGTTGGCGGCTACCGCGTCTTTTTCAAAGCGGTTCAGCATGTTTTTAAATTCCAGCTGTTTAAACAGATTATATGCTTCCTGGGTATAGAACCCTTCCGCCTTTGCCGCCTCATAGTCCAGTTCTACCTCACAGTCTGTCTTAATGGTGGCAAGGGTTTTACTGAGATCTGCCAGATCCCGGTTTGCAATCAGGGACTCCCGGATGCTCTTTTTTGAAATTTCCTCCACATGGGCATAGATTTCTTCCAATGAGCCGTAAGCCACCATCAGATCCGTTGCCGTCTTCTGCCCCACCTTGGGCACCCCGGGGATATTGTCCGCGGTATCCCCCATCAGCGCTTTCAGGTCAATAAACTGCAGGGGCGTTACCTCATACTCTTCCTTCACGTCCCTGGGGTAGTAATCCCGGATCTCTGTCCTTCCCTTCTGGGTCTTGGGGATCCTGATCTTGATATGCTCGTCCGCGATCTGCAGCAGGTCACGGTCACCGGACACCAGAGATACCTCGATGCCTTCTCCCTGAGCCTTCTTCGCCAGCGTTCCCAGGATGTCGTCCGCCTCCAGTCCCGCCTGCTCCACGATCACGATACCCATGGCTTTCAGCACATCCTTCATCACCGGAACCTGCTCCCGCAATTCCTCCGGCATGGGTTTTCTGGTTCCTTTATAGGCTTCATACATCTGATGGCGGAAAGTGGGCGCATGGACGTCGAAAGCAACCGCCAGATAATCCGGCTTTTCCTCCTCCAGGATCTTGAAGAGAATATTCAGGAAACCATAAACGGCGTTGGTGTGCAGCCCCTGGGCATTACTCAGGTCAGGCACACCGTAAAACGCCCTGTTCAGAATGCTGTGTCCGTCTATTAAAACAAGTTTTCTGCTGTTACCCATTCACACAAACCTCCATGCGGATCTGTCCGCATTATCCTGCTCTGCAGAGACTCAAATTCTTCTCACGCTAACTCCCATGCTCCTGCCCTGTAGGATTTCACGCCAACTTCCATCATTCCGCTCCGCGAAATTGCAAAGTTCTTCTCACGCCAGGATCCAAATCACCAATCCGAAGATCACGCTGACCGCCACTGCTTCAACCGCCAGGCCAAAATGCAGGAATGCGTCATGAAAACGTATCTTGCGCCTTGCGTCCGCCTCATGCTGATCCAGTTCCTTCTGTAGGTCAAAGGCGCCGCCATCCTCCAGGCGCTGGATTCCCTCCGTAGTCAGATACTGGATGGTCAGTTCCTCCCTGCACTCCCCGCATTCCTCCGCATGCTGGCAAAAGCGCTTCAATTCCGCATAGGGAAGCTTCTGCGCGATATAGCCGGGAATCAGTTTTTCAAATTCTTTACAATCCATATACCATTCCAGCCTCCACACTTTCAGGCAAGCCGTCAAGGGGGCGATGCCCACTACTCCGGCGGCACAAACAGTCAACAACCCCGCTGCAAACAACGAGGCATCAAGCTTGCATCGCTGCAGAGTATGAAATCACTTAGTGAGGTCTTTTCGAACTTAGTGATTTCCTTCACACTTTTCAAGAGCCTGAGCGATATCAGCGATCAGATCCTCTTTGTCCTCGATGCCGCAGCTGATACGGATCAGTTCAGCAGGCACACCCGCCTCCTTCAGCTGTTCGTCATTCATCTGCCGATGGGTGCTGGAGGCAGGATTCAGACAGCAGGTGCGGGCATCCGCCACATGGGTTGCGATGGCCGCCATCTTCAGGCTCTTCATGAAAATGCCTGCGGCCTCCCTGCCGCCCTTTAACCCGAAGGAAACCACACCGCAGCTGCCATCAGGCAGGTATTTCTGCGCCAGGGGATAATATTTGTCCCCGGGCAGGCTGCAGTAATTGACATAAGCAACCTTGGGATGGCCGGAGAGATATTCCGCCACCGCCAGGCCATTCTCACAGTGCCGTTTCATACGTACATGCAGGCTTTCCAGCCCCAGATTCAGGAGAAAAGAGTTCTGGGGACTGGGGATGGCGCCCAGGTCGCGCATCAGCTGTACCGTACACTTGGTAATAAACGCCCCCTCTTTTCCAAATCTCTCCGCGTATGTTACTCCGTGATAGCTGTCATCCGGGGTGCAGAGGCCGGGGAATTTATCCCCATGAGCCATCCAGTCGAACCTGCCGCTGTCCACAATGGCTCCTCCAATAGCAGCGGCGTGTCCGTCCATATATTTTGTGGTGGAATGGGTCACAATATCCGCCCCCCACTCAAAGGGCCTGCAATTGACCGGCGTGGCAAACGTATTATCCACGATCAGGGGCACGCCATGGGCATGGGCACATTTAGCAAATTTTTCGATATCCAGCACGGTCAGCGCGGGATTGGCAATGGTTTCACCGAACACAAGCTTTGTGTTATCCCGGAATGCCTCATTGATCTCCTCCTCGGTCGCGTCGGGACTGACAAAGGTAGCTTCTATTCCCATCTTTTTCATGGTGACCGCGATCAGGTTGAACGTGCCCCCATAGATGGTGCTGGAGGCCACAATATGGTCGCCGCAGCCACAGATATTGAACAGCGCCATAAAGTTTGCCGCCTGTCCGCTGCTGGTCAGCATGGCCGCCGTACCGCCCTCCAGTTGCGCAATCTTTGCCGCCACATAGTCATGGGTGGGATTCTGCAGCCTGCTGTAAAAATAACCGGATGCCTCCAGGTCGAAAAGTTTTCCCATATCCTCGCTGGTATCGTATTTAAAGGTTGTGCTCTGGACAATGGGAATCTGTCTGGGTTCCCCGTTTCCCGGTGTATAACCGCCCTGTACGCATATACTGTTCAATTTCATGTCCTTTTTCCTGCCTGCGCGTTGCGACGCGCCCTGGTTCATCGTTGAATACGCATTTTTATCCAACCGTTCCTTGTGCATGATATCAGAAATCTCTGCATACAAACTCACTTTCCAGTATACACATTCCGGACGGGAAATTCAACAATTTCTCTTTCTAATTTTTACGTGACATTTTCGGTTTTCAGTAGTATAATCTGCTCTTAGGAAAAAGAAAGAAAAGAGGAAATGGAAATGAAGCAAAAGAAAAGCGGACTGTTTACAGTGATCTGCGTAGTGGCAGCAATTGCCCTGGGGGTTCTCCTGAGCATTGTGACAAAAGACAAACCTCCCAAGCTTGCCCTGGGCGGAACAGAACTGGACCTGTCGAATCTGAGAATCTCCGACCTGAATGCAGCGGGCTTCTACCTGTCCAATAATGACAACAGTATGCCCGGCTCCTCCTTCAAGGAAATGCTCTCCTACTATCAGGGTGATGACCGCGAAATGTCCATGGGCGGCGTATCTGTGCTGAACCGTTCCAGCAGCCAGACGCCCTACGTCAAATGCGAAGTCTTTGAGATTGCCGCAAAGTCCAGGGATAAAGAGGGAAATCCCACGGGGCTCCAGGCCACCTATGAGGGAGAGGAATTTTTCGGGAAAACGAGGGAGGAACTGATCGCCCTCTTCGGGGAACCGGCGGACAGCGATTCCTCCGACAAGCTGGTATACCGGACGAAAAGGAACCAGTACAGAACCGTTTTTTATTTCGATTCCAAAACGGATGAATGCTACCGGCTGGAAATCTATCGCCACGAGGACAATCTGGTCAGGTAAAAGCGTGAAAAGAATTTCCAAGACGCCAATAGGGGGCATAGCCCACCTCTTTAGTACGTCGTCTAAGAATTTCTAAATCTCACACTGAAGAATGCCAAGGTCGGGCATTCTTCTCATTGAATGTTCGTGCCGCCGAGGACGGCATTCTTCTCATTAAGTTGGGCAGCCTGCAACAAACAGGCTGCCCTTTTTCAACAAGATCTTTTTCCAATCTCTTATCAGTCTCCGTCCTGAACCACCACTTCCCTGTAGAACTCGGCGTAATCCGTCCGCTTCTCCTTCGTAAACTGGATCGCTGTCCTGGGATGCTGGTTTAACAGACCGGTCATCAGGTATTGCAGATCATATCCCCATACCACACCGTCCTCTTTCAGCTTATTCATATGAGAATCTATGAACTGGATGGCAGGATATACATTATACTTGGGATTTCTCAGGAAGCCCAGCAGAAGTTCCATTGCGCAGTTCCCTGCTCCCCGTCCCATGGAGGAGTACGTAGCGTCCAGCCAGTCCACACCGTCCCCCACCGCTTCAATCGTGTTTGCAAAGGCAAGCTGCTGGTTATTGTGGGCATGAATGCCAACCTTCTTACCGTACTTTGTGGCAATATTCACATAGAGATCCGCCAGCCGCGCCACCTGCTCCGGATACATTGCACCGTAACTGTCCACAATGTACAGCACGTCCACGGGTGTCTGCGCCAGGATCTCCAGCGCCGCCTTCAGATCCCCTTCCTGGGCATTGGAAATTGCCATGATATTGCAGCTTACCTCATATCCCTTTCTTGCGGCATCCTCGATCATATCCACCGCCGTCGGGATCGCGTTCAGGTAGGTAGCCACCCGGATCAGGTCAATGGGACTGTCGGCGCGGTCAATGATGTCTGTCTTATAATCACATCTTCCCACATCCGCCATCACCGCGATCTTTAAATCAGTGGCATTTTCGCCCACAATGGCCCTAATGTCTTCATCATTACAGAACTTCCACTTTCCGAACTTTTTCACATCAAACATTTCCCTGGACGCCTTATAGCCAAATTCCATATAATCCACGCCTGCACGCAGATTCGCCAGATACAGCGCCTTGACAAATTCATCCGTAAAGCGGAACTCATTGACAAGTCCTCCGTCACGCAGCGTTGCATCCACCACCTTGATATCAGGGCGATACGAAATTAAATTTGATATCTCTTTCATAATCCTCTTCTCCTCTTGCATACACTATTCAGGCCACTTTCCCCGAATCTGTCTTTGATTTTAGCAGTTTAAAGTGTAAAAGTCAATATTGTTTCCGGGTAATTACAAAAATAATGCTTACACTTCATACAACAGAATTTGTCCCCAGATTGCGTCCTGAACCGCCTGTAGAATCCAAAATCCAGCCCATAATCAAAGGCCCCGCAGCAAGCTGCAGGGTCTTTGACCCTCGCGGTATTCGCCAACTATCCGTGCAAGCAGCGGCATAAAGTCAGCCATGCTGACTTGGCTCATTGCTCGCGGGAAAAACCATTCCCTATTTCACAAAAATCAGCTATAATGAAAAAGAGTCCCCGGATATCCGCAATTTATGTATGAGGTAATTACTATGTTAAGCAAAGAACAAAGGAGAACCATCCAACACAATTTCCACCGCATGATCAGCGCTGTCAAATGGGTGATCTTCTCCATTCTTTCCGGTATCCTGATTGGTTCCGTCGGCACATTGTTCGATAAGGCCATGACTTTCGTCACCGGCGCGCGGGCAGACCACCCGTGGCTGATCTGTCTGCTTCCCGTGGGAGGATTGGCTATTGTTGGTTGCTATTACCTGCTCCATGCCCAGAATGACGCCGGCACGAACCTGGTCATTTCCGCTATTCAATCCGGCGACCATCTGCCTGTCCGGTTGGCTCCGCTGATCTTCCTTTCCACCCTGACGACCCATCTGTTGGGCGGTTCCGCAGGACGGGAAGGGGCTGCGTTACAGCTGGGCGGCAGTCTCGGAAGCGGTCTCGGAAGCCTGCTCCGTTTGGATGAGAAGGACAAGCATGTGATGATCATGTGCGGCATGAGTGCCGCCTTTTCCGCGCTCTTTGGCACGCCTCTGGCGGCTGCCATTTTTTCCATGGAGGTAATCAGCGTGGGAATCATGTATTACTCCGCGCTGGTTCCCTGCGTGATCGCATCCCTGGTGGCCCACGGCATCGCCTCCATGGCAGGTGCGGTGCCGGAGACCTTCGTCATCTCGCAGATACCGGATTTTACCGTGATATCCGCTGTCAAAATATCCGTTCTCGCCATTCTGTGCGCATTGGTAAGCATCCTGTTCTGCGTCACCCTGCACGGGACGGAGCACCTTTACAAAAGATTCCTGAAGAATCCGTTCCTGCGGGTGTTCGCGGGCGGTTGTATTGTGGTGCTGCTTACCGCCCTTGTGGGGGATCAGACCTACAACGGTGCCGGAATGGATTTCATCTCGCGCTGTATGGAGGAAGCCACGGTGCGCCCTGAGGCGTTTCTGGTAAAAATCCTTTTTACCGCTGCTACGCTGTGCGCAGGCTTTAAGGGCGGCGAGATCGTCCCTTCCTTCTTTGCGGGAGCAGCCTTCGGATGCCTGTTCGGATGCCTGACAGGCTTCTCTCCCACCCTCTGTACAGCTGTAGGCATGATCTCCGTATTCTGCGGTGTCACAAACTGCCCCATCACTTCACTCTTGATCAGCTTTGAACTGTTCGGGTACACAGGCGTTCCCTACTTCCTGCTGTCCGTTGCTTTCAGTTATATGTTGTCCGGTTATTTCGGGCTTTATCACAGCCAGAAGATCGTCTACTCGAAATTTAAGACAAACTATATCAACCGGAAGACATCCTGACAAGCCGATCCAAGCCGATCATGCTGCTGCGCGCTCCGTGACCGGCAGCATATGCACAGATATGAAATGCAGCACTAATCATCCTTTTTCCAATACCATCTGTCCCGTCCGTCTTTACAATTCTGCACATTTTCTTTTATAATGACCCCGTGAGGAGGAATATCCATGATCGTCATAGGAATCTGCGACGGGGAGCAGACCGTGCGAAGCCTGCTGGCCGGCTTTGTGGAACGCTACATGGCCGAGACCGGCGTGGAGATCCGGCTACTCTCTTACAATACAGGAGAAAAACTCCTGCAAAATTATATATTGGAGATGGATCTGATCTTTCTGGAAATCCCTTTTCGGAATATCAGCGGACTGAGAATCGCAGAGCACATTAGAAAGCTGGATTCCCAGGTCCGCATTGTCTTTCTCACCACAGTCCTCACCTACGTGCTGGAGGCTTACGACGCGGGCGCCAGCAACTATCTGTTGAAGCCCTTAAGCTACGCAAGATTCTGTCGGGAGCTGTCTCACACAAGGGAGGAAAAGGGAAGCTTTGAGTCCCTCTCCTTCCTGGAGGAAAGCAAAAAAGGACTATATAAAGTCTATTTTCACCAAATCCTGTATATAGAGACCAGCGGGAAAAAGACACTGATCCATACCTGCCAGGAAGATATTCCAAGCAATAAGCAGATGAAGCAGCATGAACAGCTTCTCTCCCACTCCTCCTTCGTCCGCTGCCATGCCAGCTACATTGTCAATCTACGCTATTTCCAAAAGCTGGAAGGGAGCAGCCTGAAACTGACCGACGGTTCCGTACTCCCTGTAAGCAGAAACCGCAGGCAGCTTGTACTTGCGCGGATAAGGGATTTATATGGCTAGTACACTGATATCGATTCAATTTACCAAAAGAAAGGAACCGATTTCATGCAAAGAAGGCATTCTGAAACGCCCCGTAAAACCACACATCATAGAATACGCCTACAGGCGATAAAAGAAAATTGCACCGTGCTGTTCTGGGCTCTACGGCTGGCCTTCCATATCAGTCCGGCAGTTCTGACCTTCTGGCTCCTGCTCAGCGGACTGCTGGCTCTTCTGCCCTCCGCCGCCCTTTTCTATAACAGACAGGCTGTGGCGGCCCTCTCCGGTTTCCTCGCCACAGGCCGTGGCAGCTTTGAAGACATTGCCGCTCCACTTGTCATACTGGGAATCCTCCTGACGGTAAACGGACTGTCAAAGCGTGTCAACGGAGCCCTGATCTATGCGGTCATGTACGACCGGTACTATTTTGGTATGCAGGAATACATGATGGACTGTATCCGCAAGGTTGACATGAAAACATTGCTGGATAAGGAGTTTTATGACGATTATCAATATTGTCTGTACCGCTCCGGCGGTCTCACGGATCTGTTGAGCAGCGGATGCGTCCTGATCATGAAGGGGATTACGGTTCTGTCCCTGGTGGTCACAGCCTTTACGGTGTCCGTTCCCGTGGGAATTGTTGCCGCCGTCTGCTTTATCCTGACCCTTTTGCTGAATATCCGCTTTTCTTCCCGGCTGGTCATTGACAATATCAAATATAAGCCCCTCCGGACAAAGGCCGCATATTACAGCGGGGAACCAAAAAAGCCTGGCGTCGCAAAAGAACTGAGGATCTATCACAATCAGGAAAAGATCCTTCAAAACTGGAAACAGACTTATCAGGAAATGATCGGTTTCGATATCCGCGTCGACCGCGCAAGAATATTTCTTTCCTCTCTGATGGGAGGATGCATATATCTCTCCATATTCCTGATGCTGCTTTATTCCGTATATCATGTGGCGCTGGGCAGCCTGCAGGTCGACGCTTTCCTGATGATATATCTGCTTGGTGAGAACCTTTCCGACTCTGTAAAAGCGCTCTCCGAGCATCTGTTTGAAGCCCTCCGCGGCCTACAGGCCCTCACACTGCAGCATCGTTTTCTGACCCGCGTTCCCCAGGGACAGACACGTCTGTTAAATCAGGAGGCCATCCTGACAACAGCCGACAGACAGCAGGCATTTTCAGATATCGTGTTTGAGGGAAGGGATCTAAGGTTCTCCTATGATGGGAAAAAGGAAGTCCTGCACGGACTGGATTTCCAGATTAAAAGAGGCGAAACCATTGCCCTGGTAGGCAGCAACGGCAGCGGAAAGTCCACCCTGGTAAAGCTTCTGGCGGATCTCTACCGTCCGGATGGAGGAGAACTCCTATTCTATGGAAGAAACTATGAGGATTACCCCGAGGGAAGCGTTAACCACTTTATCGGTATGTTCTTCCAGAACTTTTATCTATTCCATCTGACACTGCGGGAGAACGTGGGCTTTGGTGACCTGAAGCATTTAAAAGAGGATTCCCTGATTCAGGCGGCGCTGAAAAAAGGCGGCGCGCTCCCCCTCCTGGACAGATTTCCAGAAGGGCTGGAGCAATGGCTGAAAAAGGATGTTCGAAAGTCCGGTATGATTTTGTCCGGCGGAGAACAGCAAAAGGTTGCCGTATCCCGTACCCATATGTGCGACAAGGATATTTTGATCTTTGACGAACCTGCTGCCGCCCTGGATCCCATTGCTGAAATGGAACAGTTTCGGAATATCCGGGAAAAGACAGAGGGGCGGACTGCCATTCTGATCAGCCACAGGGTGGGCTTTGCCCGCATGGCCGACAGGATCTTCGTTCTGGATAACGGTAATCTGGCAGAGACAGGCACCCATGATGAACTGATGCAAAAAAACGGCGTCTACGCAGACTTTTTCCGCAGTCAGGCGCAATGGTATCAACAGGAGGCAAATTGACAGATGAAACAGAAAATTACATGGAGATCGCTATGTCTCGGCATGAAGATCAAGGGAACGTTTTCTATCATCATCGGTGTCCTTGGGGTGCCTGCCGCCTTTCTTCCACTGTTGCTCTCAAGAAGGCTGCAAGGGCTGACAGATGACCTCATGCTCCTGACTACGGGGGAGCATCCTGGGTCCGCAGACCCAATGACGGATCTGCTGTGGCTGGGAGGGATTTTCCTTTTACAGCTTTCGATGAATCTTTTACTGGATTATGTGGAGATCAACGACAGATATCGCACACTGGTCTATGTGAAAGAGCAGGTATTAAGACAGGTCTGCAGCGTCCATTACTCCTATCTGGAAAACAGGGACGATTTTCACAAACGGATCGAATTTGCCGACTCTCAGGCAAGCGAGGAAATGGCCAAAAGCATCCAGGGAATGTTCTCCGCCCTGTATCAGCTTATTATTTTCCTCAGCACCGGCGCCGCCCTGTGGGCCGTACAACCGATGCTGGTGTTCGTTCTGGTATCCACCTGTGTTCCGGCCGTTGTCCTGTCCTATCTACAATCTGACGAAACCTTCCGGTTCCGCACCAAATGGATGGAGGAGGGCACCCTGGCCATCCATCTGTTCCATCTCTGCGCCTCCTCAGACCATGGCATCCAGGAGGTTCGCCACTATGAGCTGGGAGATTACCTGAAAGCCCGCTGGCGCGCCATGGCAGACACCTATATTCAAAAGAAAAACCGGCTGGTCGCCAAGCATCTGCGCTATAATATAGGGGCGGACTTCCTGCGCAGCGGCATCTATCTGATCGTACTGCTTGTAACCGCCCGGGCAATCTACCAAAATCCCGCCCTGGGACTTGGGGTCTTCACTCTGGTGTACACTCTGTCCAGCCGGATGCAGCAGGCTACCGGCAATATTTTCACGAGCATAATGCAGTTTTCCGCCAGCCAGGCCTACAGGAAAGAGTTTTTTTCTCTGGACGATCTGGAGCGGGATGAGAAAAGCAACGGGACGCAAACACAGCCTGACGGGAAAAGCAGACATGACAGACAAATCAGAAGCAGCGGGCAAGGCCGAAATGACAGGCAGGTTCGAAGCATCATACAAAAAAATTCGAACAGAACAGGCGATCACAGGGAGCCAGATGCACAGGGATATGACATCGAGTTTAAACATGTGTCCTTCACCTATCCCGGCACTGACAGGGAAGTGCTGCATGATATCACTCTGTCCATCCGCGCCGGGGAAAAGATTGCCATTGTGGGAGATAACGGTTCCGGCAAATCCACTTTCATCAGTCTTCTCACAGGAATGCTGACCCCAGATCAGGGTGAAGTGCAGATCGGCGGCCTGAATATGGAGACGCATAAGCCTTTGCTCCGCCGGAATCTATCCGTAGTCTTTCAGGATTTCGCCCATTATGAAGCTAATCTCAGGGATAATATTACTGTTTCCGATGCTGCCCGCCGTCTTTCCGACAGCGAGATTCTGGAACTGGCCAGACAGATTCATGTGGAAGATGTGATTATGGAACAGCCGGAAGGTCTGGACGGAATGCTGGGACATCTGAGTCAAAAGGGAAATGACCTGTCCGGCGGCCAATGGCAGAAAATCGCCCTTCTGCGGGCCGTTTACCGAAATCAGGCAAATATCCTGATCCTTGATGAGCCTGCTGCCGCTCTGGATCCCATGGCCGAGACACAGCTATATCGGGATTTTTCCCAGATCACCGGCGAAAAGACCACGCTCCTGATCTCCCACCGCCTGGGCATCACCAGTCTGGTTGACCGAATCCTGGTCTTCCGGGACGGGCGCATCATAGAGGACGGCACCCATCAGGAACTCATGGCGAAACAGGGACATTATCACTCCCTGTACCAGGCCCAGGCCAAATGGTATCGGTAACTGTCACGAGCCTGCTATGATTCCTCCGTTGGGATGGGGCGCCTGCCCTGTCTCACAGCCGGAATCCCCGGATGCCGGAAACGCAGGAGAATTGCGCCGGATTATATTCTCTTTATCCACGGCATTCCACGTCCGTATGCCATCCGTCATAAATCATGGAATTTATGATACACAGAAACAGCCGTTGTCAGCGTAAAACCGACAACCGGCTGTTTTCCTGCTTTGCTTATGATGCCTTCCCTGCCGGTTTCGAACCTATGGCCTCTGTCCCATACCGCCTTCAAGCGTCAGCGTTTCCCCTGACATATACTTGAAATCAGGTGATGCCAACTGCACACAGACTCTGCCGATCTCAAGCTCTGAATCTCCGTAATGCCCCATGGGCGGCATCTTCACATTCTGCTTAAACGCTTCCGGATAAGCTTCCTCAAACTGTTCCAGCTGGGCAGTCCAGGCCAACGGACAGACGATATTCACATTGATTCCGTCAGGCCCCCACTCAGTAGCCGCCACACGCGTGAGACCACGGATGCCTTCTTTGGCCGCCGCGTATGCGCACTGCCCGAAATTGCCAAACAGCCCCGCACCGGAAGCGAAATTAATGACTGAGCCTTTGCTCTCTTTCAGATACGGATAGCACGCCTTCATGTAGCAGAACGCTGCGTACAGACCAGAGTACATGGCCAAATCAAACTGCTCCATAGTATGATCCGCAAGGGTAACCCCTGATGCCGAGGCCTGGGCATTATTGATCAGCACCTGGATCCCGCCAAACTCTTCTATCGTCCGTTTTACCACGCCTTCTGCCACAGCTATGTTGTCCGCACCGGCATTGATATCCGCCTGCAGCGTAAGCACCTTGATTCCGTACTTTGCCTCCAGTTCCTCCTTGGCGTCCGTCAGCTTCTTTACGTTACGTCCGGTAATAACCAGATTTGCGCCCTCTTTTGCATATGCCGTCGCAATACCGTAACCGATGGAACCGCATCTGCCGTCTTTCAAAACAGCGCGTCCCGCCCCTGTAATGATTGCCGTCTTACCTGTTAAAAATCCCATAATATACCTCCGCTTCACCAAAATATTGTAATAAGAAATCAGTAATTTCCTTTACATGGTAAAGTATAACACATCATTCTGATTTTTTCACTATAATCCTGAAATTTCAGTTTTTAATCATTCATGCTTCTATAACACCCACTATGGGGCAAAATGAGGTAAGGGGAAACGTATACCCAAATGTAATTGACGTTATGATAGAAATTGTACTATACTTGGAACTGAAAAATGAAAATACATTTGATATTGGAGGCATACAGTATGAACTTATTATCTATGATGAATGCGCAATTTGAAAGTATATATCCTCTGGCTGAAATAGCAGGCTTTGAAGTTACTCCAAATGATATAAATAGAATCATTGAGATAGCCCAGATTTCATTACCAGGAATGTTACAGGAAATTTGGGAAAACGGAAAGCTTTACGGTCTAAAAGTAAAAGGAACTTCAATCATTATACAGCTATGTTATCCAATGGACATTTTGGATATGGATGAAAATTATCCGTATTTTAAAGAAGATGTTCAGGCAGGGCTGATTTTTGCTACAGATTTAGGTGAAGAAGTATATTATTATGGCATTGGCCGAAATGGTTTAGGATTGTATATTGCCGGAGCAGGAGACGGAAATTTTTATGAAGAAGCAACCAAATTTGCGTCTACATTTGAAGATTTTTTTATTGACGGAAAGGGCATTGAAATTCTAAAGGAATATTACAAATGACCCAAAATACACAGACCGAATAACAATTATCAGAAAGAGAAGCTGAGTACCTTTTATTCGGTCTTTCAATCGTTCCTGTATGGATAGTTCCGTGCTCTCCCTCCTTGCCTACTTTGCTGGAATCCAGCCTTCGTTGCTCCAGAACCAACTGCCCCATAGTGGGCAGCCCAAAGGCTCCTCCTCCGGCTGATACTGATGGAGAATTTCCAAAGGATATCCCATGCTGTTTAGAAGCGCCTGAAAAAAAATCTCCCGTATTGCTTTGTCCTCCGAAGTATCCAAGTCAATGAAATGCCCATCCCGAAGAAGAAAATACAATTTTTTTTCCAGCCTGATAATATAAGGAATATCTTCTCGTCCTGGTACAAGATATACTTCATGAGCAGAACCATCCTCTTTAATATGAAAATGACGATTAGGAATCATCTGAAAGAAGAAGTTTCCACCACGTTCTGGCAGGTTATGGCTCCTAGGCCCCATAAATACATCCATAATCCATTCGTTCCAGCATTTTTCTTTGGTTTGGTATCCACTGTTGGACACGCCAAAACGAACTGACAATCCTGCGGTGCGAATCTTGTTCTTTTTTAAGAAAAGATTCACTCCTTGGATAATATCCGCTAAATCCTGAACCCTACACAGAATGCCATAGTCTGCCGCCTCGGAATAAAGTTTCGACTCTTCCGGATAGCCGTATACCCTCCCTTCGTCAAACATCCGCTTTCCCTCCTTCATATAAAATCCCAATTCTTAATTTACTGCTCTGCTTTTTGTATTATACCACATTTCCGAGAACGTGGAAATAGTGAGTTATTCGGGCTGATTTCCTACCTTATGGATACGGCACGGGCAGACAAAAAAGTGTAGACTTGAGACAAGTCATCGATGGACAAGTATATCCCTACCCAGCTTTTCAAGCAAGCTGTTTCCCTCTCCAAACAGGCAAGGGCGATTGAAGCGGCGATTGACGGCATTACCCCTCTGAACACTGGAAAAAAGAAAGCGGACACAAACATCCCCCAACATGGGATAGAAGCCCTTGCCCAATGCCTGCTACCCGAAATTCAGAAATTCTTTGAAAGCCCAGAGGGAAGGATTTGAAGAATGGAAAGCGCAGAGGGAAAAGAAAACAAAAAAGAAAAGGAACGTATGAGAAAAGCGGCGGTATCACTCACGATACTGCCGCTTTTGCTTATTTAGCACTCAAGATATACTAAAAATCCGAAGCCGTCCCCAACTGGAACCGGGTTCGGATTATCATTATCTGGTGCCGGCAGCGGGACTTGAACCCGCACGTGGTTGCCCACAACAGATTTTGAGTCTGCCTCGTCTGCCATTCCGACACGCCGGCCTATGTGAAGAATCTCCACAACAAATTGATTCTAACACAGAAATTCCTGATTGGCAAGTCCAAAATTTTTCTTTTCACTTTTGGCATCATGTCAGGGCATTCCGCTCATGCATTGATTCGCCTTTCGTGCTCAGTGCGCAGGCACCCACGCATGATTTATGAGTCAATGCATGGCTGAACTGTTGCCACCATCAAAACGCATCCCCACTTCGATGTCATTTCCGCACACTGTCACCTCCGCCATGCTGCCCACCACAAGCGGCATCATCGGAGGCATATGCCCCAGATCCACATCCATGACCACAGGCACCCCTTTCCTGCCCGCCACCTCCAGCATGGCCTGATAGGCATCCAGTCCCATCATCTCTTCACCGTTCCGGGGTCTGCCGATCAAAAAGCCCTTTACATGCCGGAACCAGCCTGTCTGCTCCAGCTGCCACATGGCGCGGCGCGTCGCAAACACATTCAGATCACAGGCTTCCAGAAACCAGATAATACCGTCTTCCCGATATTTCTCCACAAACTCCACCGTCTTGTCAAATCGCGTGCCGGAAAGATTCACCAGGCAGTCCAGGCATCCGCCCAGAAGCCTTCCTGAGAACCGGAGCGGTTTCCGCTCTTTTGTCTCCGCAGAACAGATTTCTTCCCTCCCGACAAAGCTTCGGATCCGCAGCGGCTCTGTCACATGGTAAGGGGTCAACGGATGCTCCTCGTCCTTCAGCGACTCCTTCTCCCACAGTCCATAGCCGTGCACGGACTGCCGCTCTCCCGTCAATACCCCAAGCGTATCCCCCAGCGATTCATGCCAGGGCTCCATACCGAATGCCCCCGCGCAGGGTCCGTATACGGAAGCGGTATCCGCCAGCGTGGCAAGCAGATAGGTCAGGTTTGTATTGTCAGAATACCCCATGAACCACTTCGGCTCCATTCCCGACAGCTTTTCAAAATCCACATAAGGTAGGATCTCACACATCAGTTCCCCGCCGCCGCAGGAAATCAGACAGTCCACATCCTTCCTCCCGAACATCTCCATGACCTCCGCTCCGCATTTTTCGGGAGTATTGCTGATTCCCACGCCGGTGCCTTTATAACAGTTAGGACCCAGAACCATCCTGTATCCCAATCCCGCAAATTTCTTTTGGGCATGATCAAATGCGCTCAGATAAGGTTCTGTGGCACATCCACAGGAAGGCGCCATAAAACCTATGGTTCCTCCCCGCTGTAAACATTTCGGAAATCTCATCTCTTCCTCCAAAATTATTGACGAGCGGTCATTCATACATCCACATCCGGCCGGAAAAGTCACTGCTCCGGAAACAGCTTCCCAAATATCTCAAACCCGTCAAATGTCGCGAAATAATCCCTGGGTGTCTCTGCACGGCGGATCAGCTGCACGGAGCCGTCCTCATGAAGCAGAAGCTCCGCTGATTTCAGCTTGCCGTTATAATTATACCCCATGGAGAAGCCATGGGCCCCGGTGTCATGGATCGCGATATAGTCCCCGATCTCCACCTCCGGGAGCATTCTGTCAATGGCAAACTTATCATTATTCTCGCAGAGCGAACCAGTCACATCATACTTGTGGTCGCAGGGCAGCTCCTCTTTTCCCAGGACGGTGATGTGATGGTAAGCGCCGTACATGGCAGGGCGCATCAGATTCACCGCGCAGGCGTCCACCCCCAGATATTCCTTGTGCGTATGCTTCTGATGTATCACCTTCGTCACCAGGTGCCCGTAAGGTCCCATCATGAAACGCCCCAGTTCCGTGTAGATCGCCACATCCCCCATCCCCGCGGGGACAAGGATCTCCTCATAGACCTTACGCACACTGTCGCCGATCACCCTGATATCATTTGGTGTCTGGTCAGGACGGTAGGGAATGCCGATGCCGCCGGACAGATTGATGAACCGGATCCGTGCGCCGGTCTGCTCCTTCAACTGCACTGCCAACTCAAACATCTGCTTCGCCAGGGTGGGATAATACTCATTGGTCACGGTATTGCTGGCAAGGAACGCATGGATGCCGAAATTCTTCACACCCTTTTCCTTCAGGATCTTATAACCTTCAAACATCTGCTCTGTGGTAAACCCGTACTTCGCGTCACCGGGATTGTCCATGATATCCGTCCCCAGGGAAAAATATCCGCCGGGATTATAACGGCAGCTCAGTGTCTCAGGCAGATAGCCCAGTGTCTTCTCCAGGAAATCAATATGGGTGATATCGTCCAGATTGATCGTCGCTCCGATCTTCGCCGCCAGTTCAAAATCCTCCGCGGGGGTATCATTGGAGGAAAACATGATATCCTCCCCCTTCATTCCCACCGCATGGCTGAGCATCAGTTCCGTCAGGGAAGAACAGTCACAGCCACAGCCATACTCTCTCAGGATATTGATCAGGAAAGGATTCGGCGTGGCTTTCACCGCAAAAAATTCCTTGTAGCCTTCGTTCCAGGAAAACGCTTCCTTTAATGCCTTCGCGTTTTCACGGATACCTTTCTCATCATAAATATGAAAGGGCGTGGGATACTCCTTTACGATCTCCTCCACCATTTCCTTTGTCACAAACGCTTTTTTCTCCATCATCCTATCTGTACCTTTCCGGCGTCTGCAAAATCCGTCATGCAGATTGTCCTCCCACGCAGATCACCATCTTTCTCACTCTTACAACCCATGCGTACCTCAAATATCTAAAGGTTTACAGCAATGTACGCCGCAGATCCTCCGCCGTCATGGGGCTGAGGTAAGACGGAGCCACATCAAACACTGTCTTACAACCCTTCATGCCCTCTTTGTTCATGCGGTAAACCGCCCTGGCATAGGCTGTCAGCACACAGGCGGTAAACTCAGGGTTGGAATCCAGTTTCAGGCTGTACTCCATCACATGGTTATGTTCCCCGTTCCTTCCGGTCTTTCCTGTCCTCAGCACAAAACCGCCATGGGGAATTCCCGCGTGATCCCGCTGCAGCTCCTCCTCCGTGATAAAATGGACTGTGGTATCATAATCCGCAAAATAGTTGGGCATGGTCTTGATCTCATTCTCAATCCACGCCTGGTCAGCACCCTCTTCCGCCACCACAAAACACTCCCTTGTGTGCTTCTGTCTGGTGGTCAGTTCAGGATTCTCACAATTGCGCACCGCCTCCAGGGCAGACTCCACGGGAATGGTATACTGCTTTGCATTCTTCACTCCCGGGATCCTGCGGAGGGCATCGGAATGCCCCTGGCTGACACCCTTTCCCCAGAATGTATAATCGCTGCCCTCCCGCAGGATGGCATTGGCGTAAAGCCTGTTCAGGGAAAACATACCGGGATCCCAGCCCACAGAGATCATGGCGATCTTTCCGCCTTCCGACGCCGCCTGGTCCACATTGGCAAAATGCTCCGGAATCTTCGCGTGAGTGTCAAAGCTGTCCACCACATTAAAATATTTCGCATATTCAGCGGTCTGTTTCGGCAAATCCGTAGCGGAACCGCCGCACACTACCAGCACATCAATCTCATCCCTTTTCTCCAGAAGCATATCCGCATGATATACCGGCACCCCGCTCAGGGTCTTCACCGACTCGGGATCCCTCCTCGTGAAAACCGCGGTCAGTTCCATATCGTCATTCTGTCCTACGGCACATTCCACCCCTTTTCCAAGATTGCCATAACCTGAAATCGCTATTCTGATTTTTCCCATTTTTCTCTTACTCCTCCAAAATTTACACTTTTCCGTGTTCCGTCAAGAGCCGGTCGCATAAACGCTATGTGTTTACACATTTTCAATCTGCCAGTCGATGGGTTCCACGCCATGGGCTTCCAGGAATCGGTTTGTCTGGCTGAAAGGTTTGCTCCCAAAGAAGCCGTTATACGCAGACAGGGGACTTGGATGTGGCGCCTTCAGGATCAGGTGATTGGGATTGTTCAGCATCCTCTCCTTCATCTGCGCCGGTCTGCCCCAGAGAATAAACACAATGGGCCTGTCCTGCTTGTTCAAAGCCCTGATCGCCGCATCCGTGAACTCCTCCCAGCCCTTGCCCCGATGGGAATTAGCCATATGGGCACGGACCGTCAGCACCGTATTCAGCATCAGGACACCCTGTCTGGCCCATTTCACCAGATAACCATTATTCGGGATCTCGCAGCCCAAGTCATCATGAAGTTCCTTATATATATTTACCAAAGAAGGCGGAATATCCACGTCCGGCTTCACGGAAAAGCAGAGACCGTGAGCCTGGCCTACATTGTGATAGGGATCCTGGCCAATGATGACCACCTTCACCTGGCTTAAGGGTGTCAGATGAAAGGCGTTAAAAATATCGTCCGCCGGCGGAAATATCTGTGCTGTATTGTACTCTCTCCGAACAAACTCATAAAGCTCCTTATAGTACGGCTTGTGAAACTCCTCTCCCAGTTCCGTCAGCCAGTCATTACTGATCATTGCCATAAATGTACATCCTTCCTTTATCCTGATGTCAAAGCCTTCGGCATTTTTAAGGATTCCTCCTAGTACATCATTGCATTAATTCCTGAGTAATCAACACTCGCTGTTCACGTCATTGCCGCGTTGTTGTCGGTCAACGATGCCACCGCATCGCCTCCCTCCGCCGCCTTGCACTGACGCAAACATCAAGCGCTTATTACTTCAGGATTAATGCAATGATGTACTAGCAACTCCTTACACTGACGCCCCGTTCCTGCAGGTACTCCTTCAACCGCCTGATCTCCAGTTCCTTATAATGGAACAGAGATGCCGCCAGGACAGCCTCCGCTCCCGCCTCTTCCAGCGCCTCATAAAAATGCTCCGGCTTTCCTGCTCCGCCGGAAGCAATCACAGGTATGCTTACTGATTCCGCGACAGCTCTTGTCAGTTCCAGGTCATAACCTTCCTTTGTGCCGTCCGCATCCATGCTGGTCAGCAAAATTTCTCCCGCGCCGAGCTGTTCCGCCCTGACAGCCCACTCCACGGCATCCATCCCCATATCCACACGTCCGCCGTTCTTGTAGACACTCCAGCCACTGCCCTCTTCGCGCCTCTTCGCGTCAATTGCGACCACAACGCACTGACTGCCAAACTTGTCTGCCGCGTCCGAGATCAGCCGCGGATTCATGATGGCTGCGGAATTGACAGATATCTTGTCCGCTCCTTCCCGCAGGATCGCCTTAAAGTCTTCCACCGTGCGGATACCTCCGCCCACCGTAAAGGGAATAAAGAGCATGCCTGCCACCTGACGCACCCACTCCAGCTGGGTGGTCCGGCTGTCAGAGGAGGCCGTAATATCCAGGAACACTACCTCATCGGCTCCTGCCTGGTCATAGGCAGCCGCCACATCAGCGGGATCCCCCGCATCCCTGAGATTCAAAAATTTAATTCCCTTAACCACTCTGCCATCCTTGATATCCAGGCAGGGAATCACGCGCTTTGTATGCATCTTTTCCTCCCATTCGATTGCCCCCGGAGCAATTTGTTACCTTCACATTGTGTCTTCACATTGTCTCCGTCACAATGCTTTTGCCGCAATATTTCCATCAAAATGTCTTTGTCACAATTTTTTAGTCACATAGAGAAAGTTCCTCAGGATCTGCATTCCCACATCAGAGCTTTTTTCCGGATGAAACTGACAGGCGAACACATTGTCCTTCTCCACGGACGCATGAATACAGGTGCCATAATCCGTCACTGCCGTCACGATGGCCGGATCAGATGCCTGCAAATAATAAGAATGCACAAAATACACATAGGAATGTTCAGGAATACCTTGAAACAGTTTTCCCCTGTTAGGAAAACGCAGATCATTCCATCCGATATGGGGAATCTTCAGCCCCGGTTGCGCCGGAATCCGCAGGATCTTTCCCTTCAGGATCCGTAACCCCTCCACTCCCGGACATTCCTCACTGCTCTCAAACAGAAGCTGCAGGCCAAGGCAGATGCCCAGAAAGGGAATCTTCCTTGCGACACACTCCTGGATCACCTCCACCAGGCCATAAGAATGCAGCTTCCCCATGGCGTCCCCAAAGGCCCCAACACCCGGAAGGATCACACCGTCAGCAGAAAGGATACTGTCTGCATCCCTGGTAATGACAGCCTCCTGTCCCAGGTAATGAAAGGCTTTCTCCACACTTTTGATATTCCCAGCATCATAATCAATAATCGCTATCATAATGAAGACCTTTCCGCTTATTGCACAGGAGCATTGGTATCAATAAAATTGCCCTCGGGCAATTCTGTCTCCTCAGGAAGTTCATCCTGCAAAGGAACATCCACCTCCGGCTCCGGTTCGTTCCAGGAACCGTATGCCCCGCCCTGTACAATGGTATTGACCTGTCTCGTATACTCAACATCATCAGGCTCCGCCGCAATCGCTCTCGCCTGATCTTCCGTCAAGCCATAATTCCCGTACAGCAGGTTCAGAATCGTAGCATATTCCTGCGCCACCTCACCTGACGCATTACACTGTCCCGCATATTCATACAGTTCAGGATAATCATTGACAGACTGGATCAGGGAATCCAGAGCCTCCAGGCCTGCGCCTTCTGCCGCCAGTACCTCATACTCACGGATCCACATCCTGATGCGCAGGATACACTCTGATTTTCCAAACATGACCTGCTCGCTTTCATTCAGGTCCTTCCCGTACAGATTCTGATAGCAGGTCCGGTAATCGCCTTCATAATATGCATTCCTTGCCGTTTTCCTGTCGATGAAATTTGCAGTCCCATACACCGTGATAATAATCACCGCACCTAACGACAGGCAGACCAGCACTATGGGCAGAACCTTTTTCAGGCTGAGTTTCTTTCCGGGGTCAACAGGTTCTTCTTCTTTAGGCAATTTTTCCTTTTTAGGTTTCTTTGCTTTCTTTTTCTTGCCTTTCTTATCCTCTTCGCCTTCCTCGCCTTCTTCTCCACCTTCAGAAGACGCATCTGCTTTCTTTGCTTTCTTCTTTCCCTTTTTTCCCTTTTTATCCTTCTGTGCTTTCTCCTTGTCCAAATCTTCTATAATTCCCTGATTTTCTTCTGAAAGCTTGATATCCTCATTTTCTTCTTCCTCTTCCTCCTCTTCGGTCAAAAATTCCAGGAAGCGGGAGAAAAATCCCTTCTTTTTCGGCTTAGTTTCCTCCTCATCAACTCCGCCCAACTCTATAACGCCATTTACCTCATTGCCGTCAAGTGCCACAAAGCCAGCCAGATCGGAATCTCCATCTTCCAGCATTGCGCTTTCCGCTTCCGAACTGCCGCCGAACAGATTGGCCAGATCCACGCCCAGATCATCACTTGCCGAAAATGCTGATCCCTCTGCGCCATCCTGCGCCGTGGAAGTATCCTCCCCTTCATCAGGAATAATATTATCGACTTTCACATCATAATTACCGGTTGCGCTGGAAATAGTCTCGGCGCCGTCAATCTTGCCGGCCTCTGAAAGGATGGAATCCAAAAAGGCTGTATCCACAGAGCGCTCTGCTGCCGCTCCGTCAATCGTATCTATATCCTCAGCGTTCTGTCCGCCCTTTCTGGCAGCCTTCTTCGCCGCTTTCTCTGCTTTTCTGGCTTCCCTGGCAGCCTTTTTTGCTGCTGCTTTTTCTTCCTTTAAACGTTTCTTTTCCATAGCCTTCTGTTGTCTGGGAGGCAGCTGTTCCTCCGCCTCCTTCTCGTGATCCGCATCGGTTCCAGACCGGCGAGAGCCTGTGGAGTTTTGATAATCCTCCTGAACCGCTTCCTTTAAGATGGACTCGATCTTGTCATCAACCGCTTCATTATTATCAGACTTCTCAAGCAAATCCTGGATCTCCTGTAGTTCCCCGTCTTTCGTCCCCTCAAGCAGGTCTACCACATCGCCCTGGAACGCTTCCGCCGAACCGGAACTGTCCTCAGAGACTTCCCTGCTCTCTGCCAGAAGCCTCTCGATATCGTCCTCCGACATAGAAGAGATATCCTCCGCTGTGGGAGAATCCACGGCGTTTTCCTCAGTTATCTCATCCAAAAAATCAAACTGCGGCGTCTCTGCAAAGGTCTCCGGAATTGTCTCTGCAGATTCTTTATTATCTACAGGTGCCTCCGGTTCATCTTCAAATGTCTTAAAAAGTTCTGCTATATCATCATCACCCGCGGATGCCCCTGTGGTATCTTCCATGTTCTCTGAGGCCCCCTGTAATTCTTCCATAAGTGCCGACAAATCTTCCAGATCCGGATCCATGAACGACTCCTCTACAGGCGGCGTCCCCTCGGGTATACTCCCTGCCAACGGCATCTCTTCGGACATGCTCCCTGTCAATGGCACTTCCTCGGACATGCTTTCTGTCAACGGCATCCCTTCGGACATACTCCCTGTCAGCGGCACTTCCTCGGACATGCTTTCTGTCAACGGCATCTCTTCGGACATGCTTTCTGTCAACGGCATCTCTTCGGACATACTCCCTGTCAATGACGTTTCCTCTGGCATACTCTCCGGCAATGGCATTTCTTCCGGCATTCCCTGCAATTCTTCCATAAGTGCTGACAGATCTCCCAGATCCGGATCCATGAACACCTCCTCTGCAGGCGGCATCCCTTCGGGTATACTCCCTGTCAACGGCACTTCCCCGGACATGCTTTCTGTCAACGGCATCTCTTCGGACATACTCTCTGTCAACGGCACTTCCTCGGACATACTCCCCGTCAATGGCATTTCCTCTGGCATGCTCCCCGTCAATGGCATTTCCCCTGGCATACTCCCGAACATCCCATACGCTTCCTCTGGCATCCCCTGGACTTCTTCCATATCCACTGACCGAGTATCCAGATCCGATTCTCCTGGCAGTTCCGATTCTCCTGGCAGTTCCACCGCAGCCGGTATTCCTTCAGGCATTTCCTCTGCGGCCGGCACCTCCGGCACTACCTGATCCCTGCCAGCCGGCCACTGTGCTTCCCCTGCTGATCCGTCCGCATATATTTCCCCTGCATCCTGCACGGTCTCCGCAGTTGTCTCTTCAACAGCAGATTCCTCCTCCGGCGGCTGCCCTTTTCCCCCGTTCATTATATTTCTTAATAATTGATCTAAATACTCCTCTTGTGAAGGCATAAGTTCATCCTCTGCTTTCTAAATGATCTCAGGAACAATTCCTCACCTGCACAAAAATGCAGACATTTATAGTTTATCACAGGTTTCTCAAGCAATCAATCGCATTCTGTGATATTCCTTGACCTTTCCCCTTTAATTCTTCTGTCATATGGTACAATTTTTCATTGATCCGACAAAATACGGCCTTTTGATTAAAAAAGGCAGCCTTCTCAAAAGGAAATCTGATGACTGTGGGAAATCTCATTCCCACCCCCAGCTCCAGGATCAGCACCCGGCGGTTCAGCGTTCCCTGAAGCCATTTTGTATATTGGTGCCATTGTTCCAGATACCCTTTCTCATTATAGTTTTTTCCCACCCAGACATTATTCAGCACCATGGGACTCCGGCATTCTTCACAGGGACCAAGCCCCTCCGCCTTCTCCGGCTGGAATCTCCCCTGATACAGATCCCCCATGATCTCCTCCAACAGACACTTATCCTTCTCTGACAGCGGTATCGGATCCCTGTCGCATTTCCCCGCACATTGCAGCTTCAATGCCGTTCCACATGGCATTACCAGCCGCCCCTCCTTCCATGGGGCATCTGCAATGGATCGATTCATCGCCACCGAAACGATAAAATAATTTTTATCCGCAAGAATATCCGCGAATTTCTCCAGAACCGCCCCTGTGTCCGCCTTCACTCTGCCCTCGCAGTAATCGTCCCACGCAGGAAGCAGCCAGGGCAATTCCGATTCGGTCAACCGGTCTCTACCCGTTCCGTATTCCGGCAGTCTCCTTACGCTTTCAGGGCACTGAAGCTCTTCCCCCAGTCCCACCAAAACCATTTCCGCCTTTTCTATCTGTTCCCTGATATTAACTGGCACCATTGTCACTCTCCCGCATTCCGGCCCTTTCAATCAAAATACCGCTTATTCCTTTTCTCACAAAAAAGGCTGGGATGACCCCAGCCTTTTTACTCGCTCTTTATTGACTCAGATGATTTTCTTCAACCAGCTGATCCACTATTCTCACCAGATTACCGATCTCAGGCTTGGACAACTGTGCATCCGCTCCCAGCGCACTTCCCTTTTTCTTCATCTCTTCGTTTACCAGCGAGGAGAAGATGATGATAGGAATATGGGATGTGGTCTCATCCGACTTCACGAGTTTTGTCAGCCTGTGTCCATCCATCTCAGGCATCTCAATATCGGTAACGATAATACCCACATGCTCTCTCAGGGTTCCGTCCGCCTTGCACTGGTTGATCACATCATAAGCCTGCTGACCGTTCTCGGTATGTATCAGATTCGTATACCCGGCCTTCTTCAGGGAATCAACAATCAGTTTATTCAGCAGCGGGGAATCCTCTGCGATCAGGATGGGCACGTTGCTTCTCTTTCTCTCTCCCAGTTCCACGATATCGGACAGCTTAAGCCCCGTCTCCGGATTAATATCAGATACAATCTTCTCAAAGTCCAGGATAATAATCAGTTTACCGTCCTTCTTGATAATGCCGGTAGACACACTCTCTTCCGTCGTGGAAATCGTTACATCCGGCTTGATGATATCCCTCCAGGAAACTCTGTGGATTCCCAATACATTTTCAACATGGAAAGCAATATTAAGCTTATTAAAGTTTGTAATAATGAACAGTCCGCTGGGCTTCGACTCGCCGCGGCCAAGGCAATTTTTCAGGTCAATCGCAGTGATCATCACATCACGCGGCATAAAAATACCTTCAATACTGGGATGAGCATTGGGTACAGGCGTTACCGGCTGATATATGATGATCTCTTTGATCTTCGCCACATTGATGCCATAGGAATTGCCTGCCAGGGTAAACTCCAGAATCTCCAGTTCGTTTGTTCCGTTTTCCAGTAATATTTTAGTATCCATCTTTCTCCACCTCGTTGCTTTCACCAGTAAGAGCCTTACCGCTCTTTTAAGTTATTATAGCAAACTTATTGAAAAAAAGAAACTATTATCTGATAATTTTGTAAAAAATTTTTATATATTTTCATTCAGCATGGTTTCCACAATATTTTTCCTGTGAAATCTATCCATTGAGTACTTCATGATTCCCATCAGGAGCAGGAACACTGCCGCCGTTGCAATCAGGATTCCTCCCACCGGAAGCCTGTATGCCGTTTCCAGCCCTGCCCCCATGGTCCTGTGAAAGCCAAGGGAGATGAGGATGCCCAGGGGAATCCCGAACACAAGCCCTTTTCCTCCGTAAAACAGACCCTCCAGCCAGACCATGCGCCGGAATTCCTTTCCCGTCATTCCCACAGCCTTACACATGGCGAACTCCGGCGCACGGAGCTCCATATTGGTGGTGACTGTGTTGAAAATATTGGTCACACCGATCAGGGATACCACGAGGATAAACCCATAGAGGAAAATCGCCACCGCCAGGTACATGCTCCTGCTGGAACGGTATTCCGCGTCATAATTATATATGGTAAAATCCCTCAGGTCAAACTCCCGCCGGATCCTCTCCTCCAGGGCATCCGAATCCTCACAGCGGATATAGACGTCTACGTCCGTCACGGTGTCCGGAATATTCTCATCCCACCAGCCGGCGTTGACGATCAGTCTGACATTGTTATAAACAGAATCACTCATGCACATGGGAACCTTGTCTGTCTGGAGCAGGATCGGCACACCATATACTTTCCCCGTCTCCTGATCCATGAAATCAATCGTGTCCCCACTGTTGTATTCCGCAATGTTCCCATCATAATGCTTCCATTTCCCGTTCTCCTGAACATCATATTCAAAAAATGCATTCACAATCGCCATACCGGCGGCTGCTTCCGGATCCACCCCGATCTCCCTGCAGTACCGTTCAAACGCCCTATCATCCAGGGATGTCACCAGAATCGTGGCCATGTCGTCCAGTTCAAACAATTCCTGATATTCCTGCGTGTAGGGGATTTCATGCTGTTCCGCCCCCACACGAAAGAATTTCCGCCGCCTGACCTCCGCCTGCTCCACGCCCTCCATTTCCGCCATCTCCAGCGCCTTCCCATAGCTGTCCTTATCATAGATATGCGCCAACAGCTGATAAGATGTCCCCTGGTAATAGAACCCTGTGGCAAAGGATATCAGCCCTACGAAGCTGTACACCCCTATAAACACTGCCACACTGACCACAATGGATATCACAGTAGTGCGGTATTTTACTTTGGAACGCTGTAAATTCCGATATGCCAGCTTGCCGCCGATCCCGAATACTTTCTCGATGATCTTCGGGCAGCGCAGTTCCCTCCTGCTGATCTTCACGGTGGTGTCAGCCCTGATGGCGCTGATGGGCGTCAGCCTGGCAGCCCGTCTGGCAGAACCGGAGGCAGACAGGTACACAGTGATCAAAGCAAGCAGCGCTGCCAGAACAATTGCAGGAATTGACAGACTGAAAACCAGTTTTCCTCCCAGGAACGACTCCAACAGGCCGCCTGTCACCTTTACAACCACAGCCGTGGCCAGGATGCCTCCCAAGATCCCGAAAGGAATCCCCACCGCCGACAGAAATCCTGCTTCATAATATAAAATTTTCCGCTGCTGACCGGAAGTGGTTCCCACAGAGGCAAGCCTTCCGTACAGCTTCATCTTCTCCGTCAGCGAGATTACAAAACTGTTGCGGATGCAGAACACACTGGAAATAATGATGATCAGGATGGCGATTGCCGCCATTCCGTACAGCATGTTCATGGTAGAGGAGGAAAAGCGCATCAGTTCCCACCGCACTACATCATGGTTCTCTATTGCATCCTTTGCGATCCGGGAGATTTCATCCACCCTGTTGCGTGCCACCCATTTATTATTCTCGTATGCCTCCGGGGATACCCCTAACAGTCCTGCCGTCACCTGCGCGCCCTGCTTTAACCCGTCTTTCGTGTAGCTTGCATAGACCTCCAGGCTCTGCGCCTCCTCCACATTTTCCAGGCAGGTAAATACGGAATATCCGGGCGCCGTCCGCGGTTCCACCTGGTAATTGGGCCGCTCGATCACTCCTACAATGGTAAATGTCTTCTCATGGGAGGGGACAAAGCTTTCCTCCTCCCCAAGCCAGGGATTGCTCTGGTTCAGGGAATATCCCTCCGAAACCCGTTCCCCCACCTGAACCGTCAGGGTGTCCCCCACTCCCAGATCCACATCTCCGTTGCTGCGGATATGATTGCCGATGACCACCTCGTCCCGGCTCCAGGGCATCCTTCCTTCCCGCAGCTCCAGCTGCATGGCCTGGATCCCGGAGACGTCCACCGCCCGGATATAGACATAGGGCTTATCGGGATTGGTACTGCCCTCCAGGAACGCATAACCGACCTCCTCCGCCAGCCCGATCTTCTCCACATTCTGATTATTCTGGAAGTATTTCAAATTTTCCTGCGCCACGCCGGTAAAGAGATAATGAAAATCACCGTTATCCTTCTTTTCCAATAACACCATGCTGGCTCGAAAGCTCTCCGCCATGCAGGCAACAGCGGTGATCAACGCCGTTGCCAGTATGATGCCGACAATGGTCACTACCGTGCGCTTGCGGTTCTCCTTCATGGAACGGTAGCAGCATTTCCTTAACACGTTCATGATTCCGCCGCCCCCTTCCTGCTGCCCTGCACATGGCCGTCCTCAATGGTGAGAACTCTGTCCGCCTGCTTTGCCAGCTCCAGGTTATGGGTGATCATAATAATGGTCTGCTTATACCGCTGGTTGGACAATTTCATCAGTTCCATAATTTCATTGCCGGAACGGGTGTCCAGATTGCCTGTGGGCTCGTCGGCCAGCAGGATTGCCGGCCTCGTGATCAGCGCCCTGCCGATAGCCACACGCTGCTGCTGTCCGCCGGAAAGCTGATTGGGAAGATGGCGCATATATTTATTCAGTCCCAGTGTCACCGCCAGTTCCCGCACATACTCCCTGTCCACCTTTCTTCCGTCCAGTTCACACGGCAGGGTCATATTTTCCTCCACATCCAGCACGGGAATCAGATTATAGAACTGATAAATCAATCCCACCTGCCGTCTGCGGAATATAGCAAGCTGATCCTCCTTCATCTGGAAGATGTCCTTATCTTCAATCAAAACCCTGCCGGAAGTGGGGCGGTCCACCCCTCCCAGCATATGCATCAGGGTGGATTTCCCGCTGCCCGAGCTGCCCACCACCGCCACAAACTCTCCCTGCGCCACTGAAATGCTGGCATCATCCACGGCAAGGATCTGATTCTCCCCCTGCCCATAGACCTTACACAGATGTTCCGTCCTTAAAATCTCCATATTCTGTATACTCCTTATTCTTGATCTTCTCACACCGCCTCCTTTGTCTGCTTTGGCAGACTCCCAGGCTCCCAAAGCAGACAAGCTGGCATAGCGTGAGATTTAGAACTCTCTGGCATCCCGCTCAATGGGGACATCCCGCCAAGAAGTTCTTTTCACGCTCCAGTATATGGATAGAAAATGACATTTCAGTGACATTTGATAAATTTGACCAAAAAAGTAGTTCCCTCTCCATGATCGGATTCCACGGCAATATAGCCCTCCTGTCTGACTATGATCTCCCTCGCAAGGGAAAGGCCGATTCCCACACTGTCTGCTCCTGCGGTTCGCCCCCGGTAAAACCGCTCAAAAAGATGCTTCTGCTCCTCCGGGCTGATTCCTTCTCCTTGATCCTTCACCGTTATGAGGGTATAGACTTCATTCTCCTCCGCCGCCATCACCACTTCGCCGCCTGCACGGCTGTGCTCAATGGCATTCTTTACCAGATTCAGGAACGCCTCCGTCAGCCACTGCTCATCCCCTCTGATCCATATTTCTTCGGGAATCTGTAGTCTCAGGTCCACCTGACGCCATTCCGCCAGTAATTCCAGCTTCCGGCACACTCTCCCGGCCAACGCCCTGACAGACAATGGCTTATGCTCCAGCTCCACCACACCCGCGTCCAGCCGTGATAATTTCAGCAGTACGGCCACCAGCCAGGAAACACCGGAAAGCTGATTACTGACCTCCCTCAGGAAACGGCTTCTGACAGCAGGCTCCATATCCTGGTTCTCAGACAGATTATCCACCAGCACCGTAACCGAAGTGAGCGGTGTCTTCAGCTGATGGGAAATATCCGCCACGGCGTCAGCGAGGGCTCTGCGGTTATCTGTCGCTGTCTGCGCCTGTTCTTTTAGAAAAATTGTCAGTTTATACAGTTCATTCTTCAAACCGCTGAGTTCATCATCCCGGTTGTGGGAAATATCCAGGCTGAAATTTCCTCTTTCCACTTCGTCCATATAACCGCACAACTTTCCGATCTCCCTCTGCCTGTGCCTTATATAACGAAACAAGATCATCAGGAAGGTTCCCCCGGTGACCAAAAGAACCGCCAATATTGTCCCGCAGAAACCTGCCCTCATGCTTTTCAGTCCGACAAAAGAGCTTCCCTTTCCCTCCAGGAAAACACCATATTGGCCAAGGAGTCTCTCTCCTGCCCCACTGTCGGCGTTCCCGCCAAGCAGCCCCAGCATTTCTTCTTCCGAAGCCGCAGGATACGCCTGTTTCACGCTGTCCAGCATGGATGCCACAGCCAGGTTAAACTCCCTGTCCAGCCTTCTGCAATATCCGGCTATGACAAGATCACAGCACAGACCTCCCAGGAAAAAAATAACAGCGAATACAGCCATCAGCCGCTTCACTTCACGATTCCAATAAAACTTCATATCCAACACCGCCTTCAAACTTTTCCTGCCACAGCCCTGTATTCACCTGTCTCCTTATCTTTCGCCACAGTTCAGACACTGTCACGGGAATGCACACATAACGTAAAATGTATGCTTATCCTTCGCGGAAGGAGATATGTGAACTGTCGCTATCTCTCAATGCGATACCCGACTCCACGAACCGTCTTAATGATTCCGCCGTCCGTATCGCCCAGCTTTTCCCGAATACGCTTCATGGTTACGCTGAGCGTATTGTCATTTACATAATTACCGGAAATATCCCAGATATCCGCCAGGATCTCCTCCCTGGTAAAAAGCTTGTCCGGATAAGCCAGCATAGCGGACAGAATGCGATACTCCAGGCGGGTCAGGTTCAATTCCTCTCCCGCTTTGGTCACCTTTCCCGAATCCAGGTCCAGAACAATGTCACGGCACTTTAACACGGGGCTTCCTTTCCCGTTTCTGCGCAGCACACTCTTGATGCGGGAAATCAGTTCCCTGTTTCGAAAAGGCTTGATGATGTAATCATCCGCTCCCAGATCAAGCCCTTTTACCACATCGGCCTCTTCCTCCCTGGCAGTCAGAAAGATCACGGGAATTTTCCATTTCCGCTTAACCTCCACACAGAAGTCAAATCCGTTTCCATCCGGAAGCGCGATGTCCAAGAGGATCAGATCCGGAGCCTCCCCCCGCGCAGACGTTTCCGCCTCACTCATATTTCTGGCAGTCCGAACCTGAAACCCTTCCTGTTGCAGCAGATATTCCAATCCCATGATAATAGATTCATTGTCTTCCACCAATAATAATTTCATCTCTATCCCCCCACGCGTACTTAAAGAGGGGTGTTTACACACCCTCTTGCACGCATACCAATCAATATTTGAAAGTCTCTTCCTGCCTGTGAAACTTGCCCCGCAAACTCGTGAGTACATGCGCCTGACGGCGAAGGTACAAAAAAAGAGTAGACAATCTACTCTTTCCACAAATCATAACATTTCATTTTTGTACCCTCAAAACCGAACACTGATTCCCTTAAGTCCTTTACGCCTGTACCAACT
>CAOKWI010000005.1 GCA_948473115.1 uncultured Lachnospiraceae bacterium
TCCCAATAAATCAAGGTTTCAGCAACAAAAAATCAGGTAGGATTTGACACTACCCTGAAGCGGACAGAGGGTGTAAAAATGAAAGAGAAGATCATGAGCCTGTTTGGGCAGGTGGATATGACGGAGGGACGTCCATGGGAGAAGATCGTGGCCTTTACGATCCCCATGCTGATCGGCAACATTGCCCAGCAGTTATACAATACGGTGGACAGTATCGTAGTAGGGAAATATGTGGGGGATAACGCCCTTGCGGCAGTGGGAAGCGCAAGCCCCATATTTAACCTGCTGCTGGTGCTGTTTGTGGGTATTTCCATGGGAGCGGGCATCATGGTCTCCCAGTATTACGGCTCCAGGGACAGGGAAAACCTGTCCAGGACCATCGGCAGCACCATCACCTTGACGGCGGCTGCTTCCGTGATACTGATGATAGCGGGCACGGTGGCGATCCGTCCCCTGCTGATCCTGCTGGAGACGCCGGACAGTATCATCGACTGGTGTACCTCCTACCTGCTGATCCTGCTGTGGGGGATCGCCGGGCTGGCCTATTATAATATTCTCTGCGGAATCCTGCGCGGGCTGGGAGACTCCCTGTCTGCCCTGATCTATCTGCTGATCGCCACTGTGATCAATATCGTGCTGGACGTGTGGTTTGTGGCGGGGTTCCACATGGGAGTGTCAGGCGTGGCGCTGGCGACGGTCATCGCCCAGATGATATCCGCGGTGCTGTGTGTGGTCAAGCTGCGGAAGATGACGGAATATTTTGACCTGAAACCACAGTACCTCAGGCCGGATAAGAGAAGTATGCTGACAGTGATCCGGCTGGGGCTGCCCTCCGGCATTACCCAGGCGATCTTTTCCCTGGCAATGGTGGTGGTGCAGTCCCTGACCAACAGCTTCGGGGAGATGATCATAGCCGCCAATGTCATTATCATGAGAGTGGACGGCTTCGCCATGATGCCCAATTTCTCTTTCGGGACGGCCATGACTACTTACGCGGGACAGAATGTGGGAGCCAGGCAGCTTGACAGGGTAAAGCAGGGCGCGAAGCAGGGCACCCTGATCGCCGTCTGTACTTCCGCGGTCATTACAGGTCTGATCCTGCTGTTCGGTCCCCATTTGATGGGAATTTTCACCAACACAAAAGAACTGGCCCAGCTCAGCGCCGATATGATGAAGATCCTTGCGGTGGGCTATATTGCCATGGCAGTGACCCAGAGCCTGTCAGGGGTCATGCGCGGTGCAGGCGACACAGTGACGCCCATGTGGATCTCCCTGGCGACCACGGTGGCGATCCGCGTTCCGCTTGTCTACGGGCTGGTATACCTGACCAGAACACCGGAGCTGCCCCAGGGACGGTACGAGAGCCTGTGGATCTCCCTGCTGTGCGCCTGGGTGCTGGGCGCCCTGATCACGTTCTTCTTCTACCGTCTGGGAGGATGGAAGAAGAAAGCCCTCAGTACAGATCTGTCTGCCGGTAAGGCGCAGTCTGATGAATAAGCGCTGATATTACACCAATACTGACATTGCACAGAGACCTCTGAGCCGGTGGGGAATCAAAGACCTCGCGGCATTCGCCAAGCCATGGAACATGGCTTTATGCTCGTGCAGGCAGCGGCACAAAGTCAGTTACACTGACTTGGCTCATTGCTCGCGGGAATAAACGCCGCATGGTCCGGAGGCCTTTTGCATTGCCCCACTCTGTCTGCTATCAGAACAGTTCTTTCATATCGACCTTTAATACCTTGCAGAAGGTCAAAAGCTCATAATCAGCAACAAAGCGTTCCTGCTTTTCAATACGGCTGATTACTTTCTGGGACAACTCTATATTTTCCAGCTGCATCTTAATAGCCAGTTCTTCCTGGGTCAGCTTCTGGCTGATCCGAAGCTGTCTGATCTTAGGCCCGACAATGTTTGCTTTTCCCTCATAATTATATATTTTCAATCGAATACCTCCCCGGTCGTTCTGACGGACATGTTTCTGCGTTTGAAAGGGATCGTCTCTCAGTCATGTTTTATGTAAAAAGAGTGTATTTTATGAAAGCATACGATAGATAGACAGGCAAAAATCCCCAAAGATGACTAAACAAAAATATTGTATTTGTATTTCCTGATTTGAATAATCTGTAATTTTGCAGAATAGTTATCTTTAGGGTATCAATAGCTTTGTTCTAACTTATAATGTTGAATGTTAACGGAAATTTAAGATTTTTTTGCTTGAGGGAGGAAACTGTATATGTATTTCTGCAGGAACTGTGGCGAGGCCTATCAGACTGACGAGGCCGTTATGTGCGTTAAATGCGGTGTCAGCAAAGGGCAGGGATCCAATTACTGCCACAGCTGTGGTAAACCGGTGGATCCGCAGCAGACGGTGTGCATGAATTGCGGCGTTGCGAATAAGCCGATGGCAGGTCCGGATGCGAAAAGCAAGATCCTGGCTGGGCTTCTGGGAATTTTCCTTGGAAGTTTCGGAGTACATAACTTTTATCTCGGCTATACTTCGAAGGCGATCATCCAGCTGGTATGTACCATTGTGGGCTTTTTGACGAGTTGCATCGGGATTGGTGTTCTTGTGGTGCTGGGAATTACCATATGGGGGCTTGTCGAGGGCATTATGATCCTCTGCGGGAAAATCGAAGTGGACGGTCAGGGGAATCCCCTCGGGGAGTAGGATCCGGATCGTTGCAAGAACACATTGTGAAGGAGAAAGAATATGGACGGACAAAACATGGGAAACGGACAGAACAACCAGACATCCCAGTACAGCAATTATCAGGATAACACGGCTAATGTCCCTTATCAGGCGCCGGGGGAGCCTCCCCAGTCCAATAAGGCGAACACGCTGCAGATCGTCAGCCTGATCTGTGGTATCGCAGGTATCGTTTTTGGGTGCTGCACAGGTTACGTAGGAGTTGTTTTAGGTATTATCGGACTGATCTGCGCGATCATTGGCAATAAGGAAGGCAAGAACGGTGTGGGTACAGGCGGTCTTGTCTGCTCGATCATAGCCATCGTAATCAGCATTATTATCCTTATTCTGGCTGTGATAGGATGGGGTATTTTACAGGAGGCTGGAGTTTATTACTAAGGCGGATGGAAGACAGGTAGTGCTGGAGGACAGTCTGTTTCGGGTAGGACTGGTCATATTGGCAGCCGGCAGCGTCGGCCTGGTGCTCTATTTTGGTGTGATCCGGAAACAATTTAAGATGCCGCCTTGTGTGTTTGCGTCCTGGCTGCGGATTTATTGTCCTGGCTGCGGCGGAACAAGGGCGGTGGAGGCTCTTTTACAGGGGCATATATTGGAATCGGTATGGTATCATCCCCTGGTTCTGTATACGGTGATCATTTTTGGCGGGTTTATGCTGACCCAGGGATTGGAGCGGCTGGGTTTCAGAGGAGTCAAGGGTTGGAAGTACCATGACTGGCATCTGTACGGGGCGGTAATTGTGTTGGTCTGTAATTTCCTGTTTAAGAATCTGCTTCGGTGGATCTGGGGGGGTACTATATAAAATTTTATACACTTTAAAGTGTGGAAAGGACGAAAGAAATGAATAAGAAAGTAACAGGTATCGTAGGCTATATCACCTGGATCGGATTGATCGTTGCATTCTGTGCAGGTGATAAGGAAGGCGCTAAGTTCCATCTGAACCAGAGTCTGGTGCTCTGGCTTGCAGAGATCGTGGTAGGACTTATTGCCACTGTGGGAGGATATATTCCTGTAGTTGGCCTTATCATCTCCCTGATAGCCGGTATTTGCCAGCTCGTTCTGGCTGTATTCTGGGTTATGGGTCTGATCAACGCAATCAAGGAAGAAGAGAAGCCCCTTCCCCTGATCGGCGGCATCCAGATTCTGAAATAAGCCTGAGTATTTTTGAAAAACTGTTGCGTCAGAAAAGCGGTTCGGAAATTTTCCGAACCGCTTTCTTAGGAACTGTGAATAAATAACTTTTCAATAGTGCGCTGGATTTTTCTCCGATATCAAATTGCTTTAGCAATTTGATATCGGAGAAAAAGACAAGCAATATGAAAAGTTATTTTTGCACAGTTTCTTAATCTGATAGGAGATTACGTCTTGGTCAGGGAAGAATGCGCAGTA
Source organism: uncultured Lachnospiraceae bacterium (assembly GCA_948473115.1). Lineage (GTDB taxonomy): Bacteria > Bacillota > Clostridia > Lachnospirales > Lachnospiraceae > Acetatifactor. Next base: position 4,094 of record CAOKWI010000005.1, read on the forward strand.
CTCTTCGAAGTGCCATTTATGGCGCTTTGTGCCGTGTGCGGCACATTTTTACGGATTTTCTATCTGAAGGTCTACGTCTTCAGGCGTCTCTCCGTGCAGAAAGGTAATAATGATCTGTACGCGTTTGTAAGCGCGGGAATAGTTTTCGCTGGCATAAGCGGCAGTATATTCATCGTAGGAATCCCCGCCATAGGCATCGTGGTAACTGGATACGGCAGTGGACATGTAATCTCCCGCCTGTTCGGCGATTTCCTCCAGATAGTCAAATTCCTCCGGAAAGTCAAGTTCAGCGAAGCCCTGAAAAGAGTCTTCCAGATCGTCCAGACAGGAGAGCAGGTCTGAGACAGCGCTTTCGGAAGAAGCGTCGATACTGTTGATGGCGGTATCGATCTGGGAGATTTCAGTACAGAATTCTTCGATACTGTTTCGAAATTGTACTAATTCAGGATCTTCACCACATGCTGTGAGAAAAGCAACAGCCAAGAATCCTGCAATATGCAATCGGATCTTCTTTTTCAAACTTTTATCCTCCGTTATCAGTTCAGTATTCTTTGCTTTCATGGTTACAATTTCCATTACCTTTGTTGGATGCAGAACAATTCAAATTTATCATATTCTGTCTATTTGTGCAACTGTTTCCCGAATTGTAAGTCAACACCCCGCAACAGTTCCGCCATACGGCTGAACTGTTACCCAACTGCACAAATAGTTCAATCCTACCCTTTACGACTAAAAGAAAGATGTGGTATGATAGAGAGAACCGCTTCATGGGAAGAAATCCTGTGAAGTGCAAAATACAGACAGTATATTTTTTGAATGATATGTTATGAATACGGTAACATAGCGGAAATGGTGTAAAAATGACAAGGAATGAATTTAAAAAACTGGCTGAGAATTTTATCTATCTGGATGGAGCTACCGGTTCCAACCTGGTGAAAGCAGGCATGCCCTCAGGAGTATGTCCTGAACAGTGGATTCTGGAGCATCCGCAGGTGATGCTTGCACTACAGGAAGGATATGTGGCGGCAGGGTCAAATATTCTGTATGCGCCTACTTTTACGGCGAACCGCATCAAGCTGGCGGAGTATGGCCTGGAGAAAGATCTGAAACCGATGATCCGTGACCTGGTGGCAATCTCCAAAAAGGCAGCCCAAACGGCAGGGCAGGGACAGAAGGTGTATGTGGCGGGGGATCTGACCATGACGGGGGAGCAGCTGAAACCCATGGGGAACATGGAACTGGAGACTCTGATCACCGTCTATAAAGAACAGATTCTTGCCCTGGAGGAGGCAGGGGTGGATCTGCTGGTGGTGGAGACCATGATGAGTCTGGCGGAGGCGAGGGCTGCGCTGATCGCTGCAAAGGAGGTCTGTGAGCTGCCGGTGATGGTGTCCATGACCTTCGAGGCGGACGGCAGGACGCTGTATGGCACGGACGCCAGAACGGCGGCTGTGGTGCTGGAAAGCCTGGGAGCCTGCGCCATCGGTGTGAACTGCTCCACAGGGCCCGCCCACATGAAGGGGATCATTGAGGACATGCTGTGCCATACCCTGGAGATACCGATTATAGCGAAACCAAATGCTGGACTTCCCTTTCTGGATGAGCAGGGCCGTACCTGTTACAATATGGATGCAGAAGCGTTTGTGGAGGAAATGAAGCTTCTTGTGGAGGCAGGCGCCACCGTGCTGGGGGGGTGTTGCGGGACTACGCCGGAATTCATCAGAGGGCTGCATGAAACCTTTGGAAAAAAGAGTAAGGCAGCGCCGGTAAGGCGGGATCCTTCCATTCGATATCTGGCATCAGAGCGGCAGACTGTCTCGTTTGGGCTTACCGGAAATTTCATCATAGTGGGGGAGCGGATCAATCCCACCGGCAAGAAACTGCTCCAGGCGCAGCTGCGGGAAGGAAATATGGATAAGGTGCTGCAGTTTGCGGAGGAGCAGGAAAAGTGCGGGGCACAGATCCTGGATGTAAACATGGGTATGAGCGGCATTGATGAAAAGGCCATGATGCTGCGTGCCCTGGAGGAAGTCGGCGGAGTCACCAGCCTGCCTCTTTCCCTGGACTCCAGCCATGTGGATGTTTTGGAGGCGGCATTACGGCATTATCCCGGCAGGGCACTGGTCAACTCTGTATCACTGGAGACGGAAAAGTTTGGGAAGCTGCTGCCCATTGTGCAAAAGTACGGTGCCATGTTTATCCTGCTTCCCCTGTCCGACCAAGGATTGCCGGAAAATATAGAGGAAAAGAAGTGCATCATTGAGAAGGTGCTGGAACGGGCTTATACGCTGGGCATGAAGCCCTGGGACGTGGTGGTGGATGGTCTTGTGGCCACAGTGGGTGCCAATAAAAGGGCGGCGCTCGAGACGCTGGAAACCATACAATATTGTAAAGAAAAAGGACTTGCGACCATCTGTGGCCTGTCCAACATCTCCTTCGGTATGCCGGAGAGAAGCTTTGTCAATACTGCTTTTCTGGCGCTTGCCATCCGGGAAGGGCTTACCATGGCCATTGCCAATCCCTCCCAGGAGCTGCTGGTCAGCTGTGCACTGGCAACGGATCTGCTGCTTGCGAAGGAAGAGGCGGATCTTCGATATATAGAATATGCCAATGTAGTGGCGGAAAACAGGGAGAAAAAGGAAGCCGTCTTACAGAAGAAGCTTATGGAGGCTGCTGCGAAGGGCGGCGGAAAACCGGCCCGGGTAAATGCGGGTATGCCCGTCGCTCCGGAGGTGACGGATCCAAGGACTGCCATCCAGGAGACAGACGGTGAGAACGAAGCCAGGGCAGCGTTAAGGAAGGCTGTCATGAAGGGTAACCGGAACGGGATTGCCGCCCTGACCAAAGAGGCGCTGGCAAAGGGAGAGGAACCTTCCATGCTGTTAAATGAGGTGCTGCTTCCTGCCATTAATGATGTGGGGGATCTTTTTGACAAAGGGAAATATTTTCTGCCCCAGCTGATCGGCAGCGCGGAGGCTATGAAAAATGCGATTGAGGTGCTGGAACCGCTGCTGTTAAAAAAGACGGAAGCAGGAAATAAACCTGTGGTGGTGATTGCCACAGTAGAGGGAGATATTCACGATATTGGCAAGAATCTGGTGGCTCTGATGCTGAAAAACTATGGCTTTGAGGTGATTGACCTGGGGAAGGATGTGCCCAAGGAGGAGATTGTCCGTGTTGCCAGGGAGCGCAACGCCCAGATCATCGCACTGTCTGCATTGATGACTACCACTATGCAGCGGATGCGGGAAGTAATCGATCTGGCAAAACAGGAAAGCATCAATGCAAAAGTCATGATCGGTGGTGCCGTCATTACCCAGGATTACGCCGACGAGATTGGCGCGGACGGCTATTCAAGGGATGCGGCGGAAGCCGTGAAGCTGGCACAGAGACTGACAAAATAGCTACCCCTTTTACGGCGTTATTTTAATTTAGGAGGATATATAGATGATAGGAGCAGACGCAGTGATCAAATGTCTGGAGGCGGAGGGCGTAACCACAGTGTTCGGTTATCCCGGTGTCGCTATTTGCCCGTTTTATAACAGTATTTTAGAGTCGGATATCAGGACCATCCTGATCCGCACCGAGCAGAACGCAGCCCATGCCGCAAGCGGTATGGCGAGACTTACCGGCAGGCCGGGCGTGTGTGCCGTGACCTCAGGCCCCGGCGCAACCAATGTGATTACCGGCATTGCCACAGCCTTTGCAGACAGCATTCCCCTGATCTGCATTACAGGCCAGGTGAGCAGTGAGCTGATCGGCAGTGATGTGTTTCAGGAGGCAGATATCACGGGAGCGGTGGAATCCTTTGTAAAATACAGCTACCTGGTGAAAAATGTAAATGATATCCCCAGGGTATTCAAGGAGGCTTTCCACATTGCGAACACGGGAAGAAAAGGACCTGTCCTCATCGATCTTCCCATCGATATCCAGAATGCGGTCATCAGTAAATTCAAATATCCTGAGGAGGTTTCCCTGAGAACCTATAAGCCCACCGTAAAGGGGAACGCAGTGCAGATCCATAAGGTCATTAAGGAACTGGAAAAAGCAAAGCGGCCTCTGATCTGTGTGGGCGGCGGCGTGCTGCTCAGTGATGCCCAGGGGGAACTCCGTGCTTTTGCGGAGAAGCATCAGATTCCCGTGGTTTCCACCATGATGGGGATCGGCGCGCTGCCCACGGATCATCCCCTCTATTTCAGGATGGTGGGGAATAATGGAAAAGCTTACGCAAACCGTGCCATGAGCGAGTGCGACCTGCTGATTATGGTGGGGGCGAGAGTGGCGGACCGGGCGGTGAACCAGCCTGACCTGATCACGAAGAACAAGGTGCTGGTGCACATCGATGTGGATCCGGCGGAAATCGGTAAAAATGCAGGCCCCACCATTCCCCTGGTGGGAGATGCCAAACATATCTTTGAGGATTTTGCGAAAGAGGAGTTTGAGGGAAATTATAAAGAGTGGCTGGACCGTCTGCGGGAATACCGTAAAACCATGGCAAAGAAGCGCAATCCCAATCCCGCCTATGTGGATCCGGCGGAATTTATCATGAGGCTCTCCTCCAAAATGCAGGAGGACGGAGTCTATGTGGCGGATGTGGGACAGAACCAGATCTGGTCCTGCGGCTATGTGAAGGTGCGGAAGGGCAAGTTCCTGACCTCCGGCGGCATGGGCACCATGGGCTATTCCATTCCGGCGGCAATGGGCGCCAAGGTGGCAGATCCCAAACGCCAGGTAGTGGCGGTGTGCGGGGACGGTTCCTTCCAGATGTCCATGATGGAACTGGCTACCATATGCCAGCATGATATTCCTGTGAAAATTATCGTGTTTAAAAATAATTACCTGGGGATGGTGCGGGAGTACCAGCATTTTACCTATAAGGAGACGTATTCTGTGGTAGACCTTTCCGGAAGCCCCGACCTGGAGAAGCTTTCCGCCGCTTACGGGATTCCTTTCCTGCGGCTGGAAAATATGGAGAAATGCGATGAAGCCATAGATGCCTTTTTGAAGGATGACACGTCCATGCTGATGGAGTGCATGATCGATCCTATGGATATAGTCAGATAGGAGGGTGAAAAGTTGAAAAAGAGAATCTATTCCGTATTGGTGGAGAACCGTTCCGGTGTGCTGTGCAAGGTGGCAGGGCTGTTCTCCCGCAGGTGCTTTAATATTGACAGTCTGGCGGTGGGGGAGACGGATGATTCCGCAGTGTCCTGTATGACCATTGTGAGCAGTGGTGACGAGCGCACCATAGAGCAGATCGAAAAACAGCTGAACAAAAAGCTGGATGTCATCAAAGTAAAGACATACGAGGAGCAGCAGTGCATCACAAGGGAGCTGATGCTGATCAAGATCAAATATAACAAGAGCAACCGCCGTGAGATCATGGAACTGTGTGAGATCATGAAAGCGGATATTGTGGATATGTCCAAGCATTTCATGATGATCCAGATCTGTGATACGCCGGAGAGGATCCGGCTGATGATCAACCAGCTCCAGACCATCAGTATCGTGGAGGTGGCAAGGACCGGGGCACTGGCCTTGGCGAAGTGTATGGAGAATGATCAGGCTTAATCAGTCTATTAAAAAGTGGGAGGTATCAGAATGAAAATTGCAGTAACTTTTGATAACGGAAATGTATTCCAGCATTTTGGACATACAGAGTATTTTAAGGTTTATGATGTCTCTGACGGAAAGGTTTCCGGATCACAGGTGGTAAGTACCAATGGGAGCGGCCACGGTGCACTGGCTGTGCTGCTCTCTGACCTGGGTGTGGATACCCTGATCTGCGGCGGGATCGGCGCAGGCGCGCAGATGGCTTTGAAAGAAGCCGGAGTCCGGCTTTACGGCGGTGTGTCCGGCAGCGCGGATGAAGCGGTAGATGCCCTGCTGGCGGGAAATCTTGGGTTTGATCCCGAGGTGCATTGTGACCACCATGACCAGGAGCATGGAGAAGGGCATTCCTGCGGCGGAGAGCATCATTGTGGCGATCACCATTGCAGTTAATGCCATTGCATTTGATGCTGAAACACCACTATCCAATACTGCATTGCACAATTAACGCTGGGTTCAGCACCGCCTATTTGCGCCAGTGATTCGTTGTCATCAGTCAGCGATGGGGCCAGTTCCTCCATCAGTTCGGAAACAGAGGGAAAGCCACGTTCAGGCTGGGAATCGTATTGTGATTTCCAGCCTGTTTTCTGTATGGTGGGACTGTAATGGAATAGAACTGCATGTCTGTTGTATGCAGACAGCGGAAATCTCTCCGCCCATCCTTTCGGTCAGCAGACGGGCGATGGAAAGCCCCAGACCTGTGGAGCCTTCGGCTTCAGGAGACGAAACGGTTTCCACGGTATAGTAGCGGTCAAAGAGCTGATCCACCAGGAGCGGATTCAGATTTGGGGCAGCGTTGGAGCAGATGACAGTGCCAGCCTCCGTCAGGCATAGGCTTAAGTCGCCGCCGCTGTATTTTACCGCGTTGCCCAGGACATTTTGGAATACCCGTGACAGCGCGGCAGGATCCAGGGTGCGCATAACCGGTGTCTCCGGCAGGGAGACAGTGGGTGTGATCTCTTTTTTCAGAAGCGCTTCATAAAAGGACAGGAGACTTTCCTCCAGAACCTTATTCAGGGACAGGAGCTGCGGCTTTCCCTCGGGAACAGACAGGGCAAGGGAGTAACGGAACAGTTCTTCTGTCAGCTGCTTCATGTGTTCCGTGCGGTTGCGGATCACCGTCAGGCAGCGCAGGACTTCTGTGGAGCAGACATCAAAACTCAATTTGTTTTCCAGCAGTTCCAGATAGCCGCTGATGGCAGTCAGGGGCGTCCGGAGGTCATGGGAAATATTTGTGATGGATTCCTTTAGTTCCCTGTCGCCGTTGGTATATTTCAACCGGCTTTTCCGGAGTTCCCCCAGATGTATGTTTAACCGTGAGGCAAGGAGACATATGGACCGATCCCGGGAGGAGAGGGTGATCTGACGGTTAGAGTCATGGTCCAGGATCTCTTCCAGGCAGTCGTCGATCTCCTTAAGTCCCTTTTGCAGCAGATAAATTTTCAATGCAAGAACAGCGGTCAGGGCACACATCATTCCAAATATAAGGTATTCCATAAGGGCCTTTCTCCTTCTACTTCAGATCCTTTCTGCGGAAAGCCAGGATTCCTCCCGCCGTGACAGATACCGTGATAAACAGGGAATACAGGGGAAACTGTACCTTGAGAGTCGTATTTTCCGCTGTATTCTCCTTTGCCAGCTGAAAACTCTGTCCGGCGGGAAGAAAATCGTAAAAGAACTCATAAACCGCCCTTTTGGTGCCTCGCAGATAAGAGGGGTTTGGATGTGGCAGGCTGGATACCAGTTCCCCGTCTTCTATCCATTCGTAGCCGGAGGAAATTTCAGGCTCATCCAATTTCATGCCGATGTTCATGGAGCCAAAGTAAAGGATCAGGCAGGTGACAATACAGGTGACCGCTGTAATGGGTTTATTGGAGATCAGCATGGCTATGAAAGTAAAAACAGCAGCGTAGGCAGCTACAATAAGAATGCCGGTGCCGATCATGGCCAGGGTATTTACCAGAGGCTTGGTCAGCAGGCCGAACATGGGGATCCCCATGGCACAGATGATGACGACGGAACTCAGGCATACAATCACTGAGGAAATAAAGCAGACAATCAGGCCGGACAGATAGATGGCAGTCCTGCTGTGTCCCATGACCAGCTTATTCCGGATGGTGCCGTCGCTGTATTCCGTGCCCAGGAACATGGCGGCAAAAGTGGCGGTAAGAAAACCTATGAACATAAAGCTTCCAGGGAAGAAACCGTCAAGTGAGTAGGAAATCCCGTAGTCCCTTGCGCTCTGGTAATTGGATGTCATGAGGAGAACATAAATCAGCAGCATGAAAAGGATCTCCAGCCAGAACAATGTATTTTTCCAAAGCCGCGCAAAGCCGGCAGATAATAGTTTATTCATTGTATAACCTCCATTCAATTGTTGTCTGTAACATTCTGTTCCGCTGCCTGTTTCTCAGCGATTAGGTTCATATAGTATTTTTCCAGTCCTTCTTCCCTGAAGGAGGCAGAGTAGACAATGCACTCTTTGGGACTGAGGGCATCCACCAGTTCCGTGATGGTAATATCGTTATATATTTCTGCCTGTGTGTCGGATAGAATCTGGTATTCCAGCCCCTTTTCCTCCATTGCCACGGACAGGGCTCTGCTGTCGGAGACAGTGACACAGAGGGATCTGCGGCAGGATGCTTCCAACTGCGCTGCGCTGATCTCCTGGACAATCCTGCCCTTATGGATGAAGCCGTAGTGGGTAGCCAGTTTGGACAGTTCATCCAGAATATGGCTGGAAATGAGGATGGTGATGCCGGATTCCGTATTCAGTTTCAGGATCAGTTCCCGGATCTCGATAATGCCCTGGGGATCCAGCCCGTTAACCGGCTCGTCAAGTACCAGGAAATCAGGATTTCCGGCAAGGGCCAGGGCGATACCCAGCCGCTGGCGCATCCCCAGGGAAAAGTTTTTTGCTTTTTTGCTTCCGGTATTCTCCAGACCCACCAGTTTTAACAGGGCGGAAATGGAATCAAAAGAGGGAATGCCTAACAGACGGTACTGTTCTTTCAGATTGTCCCCTGCGGACATTTCCAGATAGATGGACGGGGTCTCCACCACAGCACCCATACGGCTGCGGCTTTTGTTGATAAGCGGATCCCGGAAGGAAAGCCCGAAGAGGGAATAATCACCCGCGTCAGGTTTCTGCAGTCCGCAGATCAGGCGTATCAGCGTGGTCTTTCCAGCGCCGTTTTCTCCTACAAAGCCATAAATGGCTCCTTTGGGGACATGCATGTTTACATTGTTCAGTGCGGTAAAATTGTGGTATTTTTTTTGTAGGGAACTGGTCGTCAAAATATATTCCATAGAAACCTCCATTCTGACACGGTTGGATATTTTACTGTATCGTGTCCTGAGATGAAGTATACTGTGTGAGGATAAAGATTCCGGTTAAGAAAAAGGTAAAGAAAGAGTAAAGCCGATTCCCCATACTGCCTCAATACAATTTTGTCCGGAAACGTCCCTCAATTTCTGACGGAGGTTGCTGACATGGACTTTCAGGGAACCTTCCGTGCAGTCGGGGGTGTCCAGGCTGATCTGGTCCAGCAGGGCGGACTTTGAGAGCACATGGTTTGCATTTTCCGCCAGCAGTTTCAGAATGGCAAACTCTGTTCTGGTCAGATGTACAGGTTTTCCGGATAAAGTACAGCTTCTGTCCCCGCTGTCCAGGCATAGTTCTCCCACCCTCAGACAGGTATCGTAAAGGGCGGGCTGTCTGCGCAGCTGTACCGTGATCCGCGCCAGCAGTTCCCGAAGCTCAAAGGGTTTGGTGACATAATCGGCGGCGCCTTCCAGGAGCAGGTTCGCTTTGTCATTCACATCGGTCTTGGCGCTGACAATGATAACAGGAATCCCTTTTAGCAGGGGAAGCAGTTCCTCCCCTGAAAGCCCTGGCAGCATCAGGTCTAGAAGAACCAGGTCGGGATGCCGCTTCTCCAGCAGGAGCAGAGCCTCTGTACCGGAATAGGCCCGAACCACAAAGTATCCTTCCGCGGACAGGGTTTCCTGGAGCAGATCCCCAATATAAACATCATCCTCAATCACAGCAATGGTTTTCATGATATGCAGAGCCTCCGTATCTGTTTTCCGTGTTTTTCCCAGATATTATAGGATACTTCTGCCTAAATTACAACCGCAGAAAACAGGATGTAAAAATAATACGGTTCCATGACTGCAAGTATCCGGAACTATGGCGTATTGCCCATGGGAATCAAAAGATTATAAATTATTTCAGAAAATCCTGATAGAAAAACAAATATCCCGCGAAAAATGCATTGTGTGTAAGACGCCATGTGATGGCGTGACATGTACCTACAGGTTTGCATACTGCTGCAGCAAAGCACGAAGCTTTTCCAATTCGGCTTTCTGCTCTTTTAACTCCAGGTCTTTTTTTGTAAGTTCCAGGTCTTTTTTTGACAGCTCGGAATTCTTTTTTGACAGCTCGGAATCCCTTTTTGACAGCTCGGAATCCTTTTCTGACAATTCGGACTTTTTCCTTGACAGTTCGGAATCCAATTTCGACAATTCGGAAATTTTCTCTGACAATTCAGCTTTTAGTTCATCCACCATATACTCAACGGTATTCTGGTCCATAATACGCAATGCTTCAGAAAACATAGTGATCAACTCCTTTGGATGGTAACGAAATTTAATAATATCCTGATAAAGTTCCTGGAAGAAGGGGTATTTTCTGATTATCCTCAAAATATCCTCCGGATGGTCAGAACCAAGGAAGTACATCCATGCATCCAGTTCTGTAAGTCTATTATGTTCCATCTGACGGAAAATATCAAGTGAAATATAGATAAAATTTTCAAGTTGTTTCATTTTCAGTCCGGTGTCAAAGCAAAATTGTGAGCGGTGCATATATTGATCCGGGTATTGGTGGAAGACAGAAGAGCTTTCTTCCATGAGAACAATGACAAAGACGGGCTGGATGTGGAGGTAGGAAAATCTTTTGTCCTGCTTTTTGTAGCTTTCCCGAACCATGTCGTATTGCCGGACCAACAGGTCGGCTCCGTAACAGAAACTTCTTTGTACCGGGAAATCGTATCCAATCCGCTGCATCTCTACATTGACCAGTCCGCCATCGGAAAGCTGTGCCAGGATGTCCATTATGATAAGGGAACTGTCTTCCGAGATGCGGCGTCGTTCCCTGGGGAGGACTCCTTTCACCTTCACATCCTGGTCCAGGATGCAGGATAGAAGACGATCCAGTCTGCCAGGATGTGCGACAGGGTCAAATATGTTCAGGAAAAACGGGTCGTAGGTGACCTTTAGTCCTCGGTTTCCTATGCAGAAATCAAGGAAAGTCTCCCGAGCCTGGTGTGGGAGCGCCCGAAAGGCGGCAAGGGTCTGGGCATCGTTTTGGATCTGACGCATTACTTCGGTTCTGAGCCGTGGTTTTCCAAGTACCTGCGGATGTGGTTCCGTGACTGGGAAAATAAGGGTTGCATTGTCGTGAAGCTGCATAAAAAACCTCCTTAGTCTTTGTAGTTTGTAAAAATAAATGAGGGATTATCTGGTGAAACACCGAAGACCCTTCTGGGACATATATAAAGCATTCAAGATAATGAAATAATAGCATAGAAAGTTCATTTTTGTCAACAGAAAATTTCGTTAATCAGGGCAAAAAATATCGTTAATCAAGACAATTGTTTACAATGCAATACTGTCAGAAAGCAGGTATGCAAAAATGATGCCTCCTTCTTTTATAATGAAAAAGAAATATATGTTTGTACAAAGTCGCTTATACACAAAGGGAAGCGTAAAATGGAGAATATAAATGAAAAAAGCAGTAAGTGTCTGTATCACCGTAATGTTGACGGCAATTATCCTGCTATATGCACAGGTGCAAAGCTTTGTCCCGGCGCAGGTAAATGGGGGAGAGACACGGGAGGAGAATACCTACGCGCTCAGTGAGGAAGAAAGGAAAATCCTTCAGGCATACGCGGATTACATTCCTCAGCTCCGTGAAGAAATAACCAGGTCCACAGAACTGATGAAATTCGACCTGATTTAGGTGGATCGATACCTGATGGCAGTTTATGGTGGATGGAAAATGCCGTAGGATTTACCGGAGGATAGTGTTTTTCATATCTATTTGAGCCGCCAGAGGCGGCATGGGGGATTAATATGAAAAGAGCAATAAGTGCCATCGTGGCAGCGGTACTGACGGCAATGATCCTGTTATATGCACGGGTATATTGCTTTGACCCGGCGCAGAGGCAGGGAGGAGAAATCTCACTGGATACAGGGGATCCATCATACAGAGGAAAAGAACCGTACCGGAAATGCGGTGAGACAGGCTCTTTCCCGGCTTCCAAAGGGGCGGCGCAGAAAAATTTACCTGCCGTCTCCCTGTATCTGGTCCAGGGACGGATCGGGGTGGAAGGTTTCACGGTGGAAAGTCTCCTGCCCAGAAGATTATCAAAAGCCGAAAAGCCTGCCTGGGCGGGAGATCTGCGTCTGGAGGAGTGGAAGCAGGCGTATCTTTCTTACATCCATTCGGAGGGGAGGTACATGGGGTACTGTACCTTCAGTCTGATCTATGTGGATGATGACGATATCCCGGAACTGCTGATTGATACCGGAAGCGGGGCGGGAGGGTGCTATGCTCTTACCTTCCATGGACATGACCTGGATGTATGGCGGTCTGACGGGCTGAACGTAACCTATATCGAAAAAGGGGGACTGGTCTGCGATTCGGGCGGCAGGATGGGGCATTATTATGATAATGTATATGCAATTCGGGACGGAAGGTGGGGCTTTGTGGACGGCGGCACCTGGGGAGACGGGCCGGACGGGGTACAGCTTGACGAAAACGGAAATATCATGGAATTCTTTTATTGGGACGACAGGGAATTGACATGGGAAGAGTATGAGACTCGCCTGAACGCCATCTATCCCGCCGGACAGGGCATATATCCTGAACAATATTATATCCGGGACGAGATCTGCTCCCTGCTGAGGACGGGGGACGTAGCCACTGCAGGAAACCGGTATGAGTTGATTGTAGAGGATGTCACCTGGAAAGAAGCGGAACAGCTTTGCCGGAAAAGAGGAGGCTATCTGGCCACCATCACTTCCCAGGAGGAGTTATGGCGGATCCAGGATCAGATGATTGCCGAGGCTAAAACCGACATCACATTTTTTGTAGGAGCTAACAATGACAATTCTCCTCATGGCTATCACTGGATGGAACCTGGGATGGAGCGGGGGTACGATATGCTGGATTTGTCCAAGGCGCTGTGGCGGCCGTTCTGGCTGGAGGGAGAACCCAGTTACAGCGGTCTGACGGAGAACGGGAAAGAGGTCAGGGAGGATTATGTGGTTCTCATTTACCGGGAATCCGATGAAAGGTGCTGGATTGACGATGTGCCGGGGGATTTTCTGAAAGCACATCCCTCCTGCGCGGGCAGGGTGGGATATATCTGTGAGTATGGGCAGAGTACCGGCACAGGTCAAAGCCCAGGGAAGCATACAGAAAAAACATAAAACAGGTTTCCGCAAAGCCAATGATATCCCAGTACTCCATCCAGCCTGAAATTGAACTTGTGTACTACCTGTTTCGCATCATTGCGTCGTTAAAATTTCTAGACGATGCCACCGCATCGCCGTCGAAATTTTGCCTAGCACTGGTACGAGCCATGCAGCCCACAAGTCCAACTCCTGACCGGATGGAGTACTGGTGAAAATTTGACATTGAATATTTATGCGGAAGGTGATATATTTTTTAGTAGAATGATACACTCAAAACAGGCGGAAAACTTAAAAATGCATTTGGCCGATGCAGAAGGAGGGGCTATGGAAGAAGAGGGGAAGGTATTGAAGGGAAAGAAGGGAGCCAATCTGCTGATAAAAATGCTGGCTGTGGTCATGGTACCCATAGTGATACTGGTGATCCTTACGGTATTGGCATTGGGAAACGTGGGTGACAGTACGGCTTCTAACCTTGTGGAAAAGCAGCTTGCGTCGATGCAGTATATGATAGGGCAGAATCTGATGACGGGAGAAGGCAGCTTCAACATGGTGGACGGGCAGCTGTATAAGGGAGACGTCATGTTGTCCGGCGAAAACGGACTGCTGGCAGTGATCAAACAGAATACACATATCGATTCGGCAATCTTTATCGATTCGAATATGGTTGCCTCCAGCCTGGAGAATGCAGACGCGGGGACCACCGTAAGCAGCAGGATCACAGATCGCGTTCTTGCCGGGGAAGCGGTATATTCTGACTCTGTAAGGCTGGGCGGCACAGAATATATGGCATATTTCGTTCCTCTGTCCGCCGACGGGACAACAGTGGGCATGATGATGTCAGCCATCAAGGTGGAAGATACAGAGAGCATCTATCAGGGTACGATCACGGCCAATGTGATCTTTATGATAGTGCTGGTGGCGATATTCTGCGCTCTTGTGTGTCTGGTGGTGCTGCTGATCGTAAAAGCCCTCCTTGCGGTTGTGGGAAATCTGGACAAGGTTGCGGCAGGGGAGCTGAATCTGAAAATATCCAATAAGATCCTGGAGAGAAGCGACGAGGTGGGAAAGATTGCAAGGGCAATGTATTCCCTGATCGTGAACTTTTCACAGATCATTCTCAATATACATAACTCCGTCAAGGAGATGGATGAATGTACCACCCAGTTCAGCCAGAATTTTGACAGCATTACCCAGTCCATAGACGATATCAATGTGGCGGTGACCGAGATTGCGGAGGGTGCAACCCATCAGGCGGCGAACACACAGAACGTGAGCCAGAGCATGAACGATATGGGCGAGGCCATCAGTAAGACGACCGAGAGCGTCAGTGAACTGAGCAACAGCGCCGTGGTAATGAAGAAGAATAATGAAATGGTGGATTCCGTCCTGAAGGAACTGCAGGATATCAGCGTCAGAACCAGCAAGTCGGTAGATGAAGTGCAGAAGCAGACGAACCTGACCAACGAGTCTGCACAGGCGATCCACTCCGCCACGGATATCATCGCGGGGATTGCAAGCCAGACGAATCTGCTTTCCCTGAATGCCAGCATTGAGGCTGCAAGGGCAGGGGAAATGGGCAAAGGGTTTGCGGTGGTTGCCGAGGAAATCAGGGGTCTGGCGGATCAGTCCAAGGAATCCGCGGCACAGATCCGCGGCATTGTAGAGAACCTGATCCAAAATTCCGATCACAGCGTGGAGATCATGAACGGCGTGGTGAATGAGATTTATCAGCAGAATGAGAAGCTGAATGTAACCCAGGAGGCGTTTGACAGTCTGAACCAGGAGATCTTCAAAGTGGTAAGCGCCATCGATGTCATCTCAAGCCAGATCGACAGCATTGAGCAGTATAAGAGCGGCGTTATCGAAAGCATTGACGGGCTTTCGGAGATCTCGCAGAACAATGCGGCGAGCACGGAGGAGACAGCTGCCACCATGGATCAGCTGACCCAGATCGTGATCGGGTGTAAGGAGGCAACCGCTGAACTGGTGAGGATTGCCAGTGAACTGAGTCAGAATACGCAGAAGTTTAAGATGTAAGGAACGGATGAATCAAACAGTCAGGAATGCCATAATGGTGAATGGGGGGCAGGTTTTTCCTGTCCCTTTGATATATAAGGGGAAGCAGGACAGTGATACAACCCTGATACAATTCTGGTACAAAATATAATCGTTCAGGAGCGGGGCGTATTTTCGGAGCCGGTTCTGAAAAGACTGATGGAAATGGGGGAGCAGGATGTTAAAGATTTTGATCGCTGAGGACGAGGAGCCGATTGCCAACCTGATCAAAATGAATTTAAGGAGAGCGGGCTATCATTGTATCTGGGCAGCGGACGGGGAAACCGCCGCGGACTATATGGAAAAGGAAAAGCCGGATCTGGTGCTGCTGGATGTGATGCTTCCGGGTATCAACGGCTATGAACTGATGGACTATGCGAGGACACTGGAGCTTCCGGTGATCTTCCTGACAGCGCTGGGAACCACGGAAAATAAAGTGAAGGGCTTAAAGATGGGGGCGGATGATTACCTGACGAAGCCTTTTGAGATCGTGGAGCTGCTTGCCAGGGTGGAAGCCGTCCTGCGCAGATATCATAAGACAGAGAGTGTTATGGAGGTGTTTGATATCGTGATCGACACCGCGTCCAGGGCAGTCACCAGGAACGGAGAGCAGATCCCCCTTACCATGAAGGAGTTTGACCTGCTGCTTCTGCTGGCCAGAAACCGCAATATTGCGCTGTACCGTGAGACGATCTATGAGACGGTCTGGGGAGGGGAATACATGGGGCAGAGCAGGACGGTGGATCTGCATATTCAGAGATTGAAGAAGAAGCTGAACTGGGATAATGAGATTTCCGCAGTATATAAAGTGGGCTACCGCCTGGAGGCTGAATGAGATTTTCGGATAAGCTGTTTCTTGTCACAACTGCATTGCTGACGGTCATTTTCATGCTTTTTGGAAGCTGGCTGCTTTCCTCCAATTTTACCCAGCTCCTGGACAAGGAGATCGAGAGGGGAAACAGTGAGAGCAGGATGTTTGCCTTTTTGTTTGAGATGGGCTACCGCTCCACGGAGGAATATGGGGAGGATTATGCGGTCAGCCGGACCCTGGACAGCATTACCGGCAGCGTGGAGCGGGACGGGAGCCGCCTGTTCGTGCTGAGGGAGGATGGCTCTTATTGTACCGGTGAGGATTACGTAGCCAGGGGAGGCTTCGGTCAGGAGATCGGAGGCCTGGTAGAGTCCCTGGAAAATGCCGGAAACACATACGGGTATCGTATCAGGAGGTTTGGGGACGCTTATTATATGTTCACGGTCACTGTCACTACGGCGGCGGAAAAGCCTCTGTACCTGGGGCTGTGCAGGGAATTGACGCCGATTTACAGGGACCGGATGGATCTGCTGCGGCAGTACCGCACTGCGCTGCTTGGGCTTCTGGCCATAGGAAGCATCGGTATTTATGGGCTTTCCAGATATATTACCAGACCCATCCGCAGTCTGAACCGTGTGGCAAAGCAGATCGCGGACGGGCGGATGGAACTGCGCTCCTCCAACCATAGCGGGGATGAGATCGGGGAGCTGGCCAGGAATTTTAACCATATGGCGGACAGGCTGGTGGAGGAGGCGGAGGCAAAGGCGCTGGAGGCAAAGCAGAAGGAGGATTTCACGGCGGCCTTTGCCCATGAACTGAAGACCCCGCTGACCTCTATCATCGGTTACGCGGATATGATGAATTCCATGAAGATATCGGAGGAAGAGAGGGCGGAGGCCACGTTTTATATCTACAGCCAGGGAAAGCGGCTGGAAAGCCTTTCCCATAAGCTGCTGGAGCTGGTCAGCATGGACAAGAGCCCCATCGAGAACAGAATCCTACAGACGAAGCTTCTGGAGGAAAATATCAGGGCTACCGTGCGTCCCATCTGGGCACAGAAAAATATCCATGGCAAGGTGGATATGGACAAGGGCGTGATCTGCGGGGATATGGAGCTTCTTCTGTCCCTCCTGTACAATCTCCTGGACAACGCGGCAAAGGCCATGGATAAGGGAGAACAGGGATTTATCTGGCTGAAGGGGAAAAACCTGCCCAGCGGCGAATATGAGATCAAGGTGGTGGATAACGGAAGAGGCATCCCCCAGGAGGAGATCAGCCGGATCACAGAGGCTTTTTATATGGTGGACAAGTCCCGTTCCCGCAGGGAAGGCGGCGCGGGAATCGGCATGGCGCTGTGTCACAAGATCATTAAGCTTCATGACGGTGCACTTCAGATCGACAGTAAGCTGGGAGAAGGAACCGTCATGAAGGTGGTTTTTCCGGCAGTGATGCCGAAGAAGGAAAGGGCAAATGAGCGGAGAAAAAGAACAAAGCAGGAGCAGGCGAAAGCCTAAGCACAGGAATCCTTTGCAGACCAGGCTGACCTATGCGGCTTCCATACTGGCGCTCACGGCCCTGGTGGGGGCAGCTTTCTTCAGTCCGGGATGGGTCTTTGGCTTTCAGGATAACATACGGTGCAGGGACCAGGTGCTGGAGGAGCGGGAAAATGTGAATGTGACCGCATTGAGCACCAACTATGAATCCTCCTTTTACCAGCGGATGGTAAACTTTGCGGAGGATCCGGCCGGCACCAGCTATTATGTGGCGTCGGAGGAGCTGACGGATTATGATAAGCTGCAGGACTTTTTAAATTCAGAGTACGGTTTTGAAAGCGGGCGCATATGGCCGCTTATTCAGCTGGGGCTGGTAACGGAAGAGTTCTTTTCCTGTGAAATCAGCGGATGGAAGCAGTATGTAATTTACAGCGACGATTATACCAAGGGTGTGAATTTCATCCTGTGGTATATTGAACTGGAACATCCCGATACCTTGGAAAAATACAAACTGCTGATGGAGGCCGACACAGGTGAGATCTATGGCGTAAAGGCCGATGTGGGCGGTGTGTTTCACTCATTTGAGAAGGGGTATGACAGGGATATTATTTATTATGAGCACAGCCTGGAGGAATGCCTGGGGTTTCCTTCAGGGGAGATGTATGACGAAGAATGGGCGATACTGGCATTATTTTTCAGCGGCCTGACATTACCGGATTTTTATGAATTTACCGATCTGTACTTTACGGCGGCAGAAATCATACACGAGAAAGCACTCCTGGATTCGGAAAGCGTTGACGGAACCATTAATGTACAGATGTCCGGTAATGAACTGGATGAGGTCAGACTCAAAATGGGAATTACGGATGAGGAAGACGGACAATGGATCGACTTCCTGGAGTCCTACCCCGCAATGTCCGTATGGGACAAGGGAAACAGGCTGGAATACACACTCCCCTATGGTGACGGCAGCCTGATCTTCCGGATGCAGATGGCGAAGTCCGTTCCCTACCCGTGGCGGCTGCAGGATATTACCGTGGGATTTCCCGAGATCTATGAACTGATTCCGGAATTTCAGGAATAATAAAGCCTCTGTGCCGATATATTTTAAAAAATGGTACAGAGGTTTTTATAGATTGAAAATAGCGGAATGGATCCGGAAAATCGATGATCTGGTCTGGGGTCCCTGGCTGTTGTTCCTCTTGCTGGGAACGGGGGTTTACCTGATGGTCAGCCTGCGGTTCCTGCCCCTGAAAAATCTGAAATTTGCTTTTGCCTGTGCGCTTGGCAGGGAAGGAAAGAATGGAAGCGGGGATGCAGGGAGTCGGTTGGGGAAGAAGCATGCCTCCGGCCAGGTATCGGCGCTCTCCTCCCTGACCACCGAGCTGGCGGCCACCATGGGAACGGGAAATATCATAGGGGTGGCGACGGCAATGACGCTGGGGGGACCGGGGGCGTTATTCTGGATGGTGGTCACCAGTCTCATCGGCATGGCGACAAAGCTGGTGGAAAGCACCTTATCTGTTACATATCGAGGTAAAAACGCGTTGGGTCAGACGGTTGGAGGCCCCATGTATACCATGGCGACGGCGCTTCCCGGGAAACTGCCGGGAAGAATACTGGGATTCTTTTTTGCATTGTTTGCAGTGCTTGCTTCCTTTGGCATGGGAAATATGACGCAGTCCAATTCCATTGCGGATGCCCTGTATGTTACCTTTCAGGTGCCCAAAGCGGCAACGGCTCTGGGCGTGACGGTGCTGACAATCCTGATCGTGCTGGGGGGGATCAGTTATATTGCGAAGCTGACACAACTGATGGTGCCCTTTATGGGGATTTTTTATCTGCTGGGGACTCTGGCGGTCATCCTGGCCCATTGGCGGAATCTGCCCCTTGCCCTGGGAGGGATCCTGACAGCGGCGTTCTGTCCCCGGGCAGTGTCAGGGGGGCTGTTCGGGACAGTCCTGGTCTCCGCGGGTCAGTCCCTGCGCTGGGGTGTTTCCAGGGGAATCTTCTCCAACGAGGCAGGGCTGGGAGCCGCCGGGATTTCCGCCGCTGCGGCAGATACGAGGGATCCTGTGAGGCAGGGATATATCAGTATGACAGGGGTGTTCCTGGATACGGTGGTCATGTGTTCCCTGACGGGGCTTGCGCTGGCATCCTCAGGAGCCTTCGGCATGACGGACGCAAAGGGGAATCCTTTGACCGGTACGGCCCTTACCCTTGCGGCGTTCCAGAGTACGCTGGGGGACTGGGGAGAGAAGTTTATCAGTATCAGTATTGTGCTGTTTGCCTTTGCCACGATCGCAGGCTGGGCGTATCAGGGGGAGAGGGCTTTCGAATTTCTGATGAAAGGGAAAACGGCCTGTAATATCTGGTATCGTTTTGTCTATGCGCTGATGGCATTTCTCGGGTGCGTCTGTTCGCTGGAGGTGGTGTGGAACCTGTCGGATATCTGCAATGCACTGATGGCGGTGCCCAATCTGATCTGTGTGCTTCTGCTGTCCCGGGGGGTGTGCCGGCAGATACGGGATTACAGGTAGGGCACTGGTATTGGTGACGATTCACCCCCAGGCCGCCTGGTACGATCGGGGCTGAATCAATACAGTAGTAACAGTTCAGCCTTCGGCCAAACTGTTACGAGAATGCACACAAAATGAGTTTTCAACTCATTTTGGCGCCTGCAAGTCTCGCAAAATTGCACAGGGAAGCAATTTTGACTTCGCGGTGCCGTATGGCTGAACTGTTACATACAGTACAATCTTTTTTCAGAAAAGAATTGTAGGGAAACCTGAAACATGGTATGATAAATTCGCTTGTGCAGTAATAACGGAAATAACAGCTGCCGGCAGAAAAGAGGAAACTATCATGTTATCAAAGACTATAGAAAATTTTTTGCAGTATGTCACCATAGATACCCAGTCCGACGAAACCACCGAAACCACCCCCAGCACGGCGAAGCAGCATGATCTGGCACAGCTTTTGGAGCGCCAGCTGCGGGAAATGGGTGCGGAGGAGATCACCTATGACCGGGAATACTGCTACCTTTATGCCTCGATTCCGGCATCCGAGGGCTGCGAGGATGCGCCGGTGCTGGGATGGATCGCCCATATGGACACTTCCCCGGCGGTGACGGGCGCCGGGGTGAAGCCCCGCGTTGTGGAAAACTATGACGGGGAGGATATCCTGCTGAACGGGGAGGAAAATATCGTACTTTCCACAATGGATTTCCCTGAGATTAAAAGGCTGAAGGGAAAGGATATCATTGTCACCGACGGCACCACGCTCCTGGGGTCGGATGACAAGGCCGGCATTGCGGAGATCATGGGCGCCTGCGAGTATCTGTTACAGCATCGGGAGATAAAGCACGGCAAGATCCGGGTGAGTTTCACTCCTGATGAAGAGATCGGGGAGGGCGCGGATCATTTTGATGTCAGGCTTTTCGGGGCGGATTTCGCCTACACGGTGGACGGTGGCGAGTTTGGTGAACTGGAAAATGAGACTTTTAACGCCGCTTCCGGCAGGCTTACCGTGTACGGGCGCAGCGTGCACCCGGGCAGCGCAAAGGGAAAGATGATCAATTCCATCCTGGTGGCGCAGGAATTTCAGAGTCTGCTGCCGGTATTCCAGAATCCCATGTATACGGAAGGGTATGAGGGATTCTTCCATCTGGATCAGATTACGGGAAATGTGGAAAAGACAGTTGCAGAATATATTATCAGGGACCACAGCAGGGAACTGTTCGAGCAGAAGAAGGCACGGTTCCGGAAGTGCGCAGATTTTTTAAATGAAAAATATGGGGAAGGAACCGTTGTCGCCGAAGTGAGGGATTCCTACTATAACATGAAAGAGGTCCTGAAGGATCATGAACACCTGATGAAGAACGCATCCGATGTCCTGCGGGAACTGGGGGCGGAACCGGTGGTGAATCCGGTCAGGGGCGGCACGGACGGCGCGAGACTTTCCTTTATGGGACTTCCCTGCCCGAACCTCTGTACCGGAGGCGCAAACTGCCACAGCCGTTTTGAGTATGCCTGCGTCCAGTCCATGGACAAGGTCACGGAGCTGCTGGTCATGCTGGCGGAGAGGTATGGGAAACAGCCATAAAACTCGTTTCTTTTCGATATGATAAGACAGAAGGGAAAAAGCCAAGGGGAATGTATAACGAAATTGATTTTGATATCATAGATACAGCCGCAGAGCCGCCTGCTGAGGAACCGGCCAGACAATACTATTTTATAGCTAAATGCCGGGAGTGGGTGCGGGAGTTTGAACGGAAAAACGGATGTCTGCCCACCGCCTGTGTCACCACCTTCGGCTGTCAGATGAACGCGAGGGACTCCGAGAAGCTGGCGGGAATTTTGAGGCAGATCGGCTATGGGATCACGGACAGCGAGAATGCCGATTTTGTGATTTTTAATACATGTACGGTGCGGGACAATGCCAACCAGAAGGTATACGGCAGGCTGGGGGAACTGAATGGCCTTAAGCGAAAAAATCCGGATATGAAGATAGCACTCTGCGGCTGTATGATGCAGGAACCCACAGTGATTGAAAAGCTGAAAAAGAGTTATCCCTTTGTGAATCTGATTTTCGGGACACACAATATTTTCAAGTTTGCTGAATTGCTGAACACTGTATATGAAAATGAAAACAGCGGCACGATCATTGATATCTGGCAGGACACGGACAGGATCGTGGAGGATCTGCCCGTAGAGCGGAAATATCCTTTTAAGTCCGGCGTCAATATCATGTTCGGCTGTAATAATTTCTGCAGCTATTGTATTGTGCCCTATGTCAGGGGACGGGAGCGCAGCCGTGAACCCAGGGACATTATCAGGGAGATTGAAAAGCTGGTGCAGGACGGCGTGGTGGAGGTTATGCTGTTGGGACAGAATGTGAATTCCTATGGGAAAAACCTGGACGAGCCCATGACTTTCGCACAGCTGCTACGGGAGGTAGAGAAGATTGAGGGGCTTCAGAGGATTCGCTTTATGACTTCCCACCCCAAGGATCTGTCCGATGAACTGATCCAGGTGATGAAGGAATCGAAAAAGATCTGCCGTCACCTGCATCTGCCCTTACAGTCCGGTTCCACGGAAATACTGACCCGCATGAACCGCCGCTACACGAAGCAGCAGTATCTGGAACTGGCAGGGAAGATCCGCAGGGAGATTCCGGACATTGCCATTACCACGGATATCATTGTGGGCTTTCCCGGCGAGACGGAGGCCGACCTGGAAGAGACCCTGGACGTGGTGCGCACCGTGAAATATGACAACGCCTTTACCTTTATCTATTCCAAACGGACGGGAACCCCGGCCGCAGCCATGGAAGACCAGGTGCCGGAGGAGCAGGTGAAAAAAAGGTTTGACAGATTGCTTAAGCTGGTGCAGGATACGGCCAGGGAACAGACTGCAAAATATCAGGGACGGGTCATGGAGGCGTTGATCGAAGAAGTCAATGAAAATGACAGTTCCATGGTCAGGGGCAGGCTGTCCAACAATACCATTGTCCACCTTCCGGGGGATGCGTCCATGATAGGGAAGCTGGTAAACGTGTCCCTGGATCAGTGCCATGGGTTCTATTACATAGGACATGCCGTTGACAGCGCCATGGAATAAGTGAAACACGAAAGTGATCAGAAATAACAGATCAAATACTATGTGTGGATGAAAAGGAAACGATGTAAATACATGATGGAAAAAATGCGGACAACCATAGAAAATATATCGGTCAAACCGGGGCAGAGGCTTCTTATGACCAGTGATGTCCACGGTCATCTGGATCACCTGGTTCAGCTGTTGAAAAAGATGGAATATGACGGAAACGATATTCTTGTGATCGTGGGGGATCTGATCGACAAGGGACCGGAGAGCCTGCGGACAGTGCAGTATGTCATGGACCTGTGCAGGCGGCATCCGGTCTATGTTTCCATGGGCAATGTGGATATCGCGAGAGTGCAGAAAATATATGACGATTCGCCTGGTGCGGAAGAGCGCCTCGTGGAATATCTGCAATGGATGGAACAATACTGGAAAGGCAGTATGTGCCAGGAGATGCTGGAGGATCTGGGTGTCAGCGTCAGGCAGGTCACGATGGAAAAGGCACCGGAGTATATGCGGATGATACGGGAACAGTTCCGGGAAGAGTTGGATTTCCTCAGCAGCCGTCCCACCATACTGACGGCGGGGCGATTCCTTTTTGTCCACGGCGGGGTGCCCACGGATGACCTGGATGCACTGGAGGGAACAGAGGCATATCCTCTCTTGAAAAATGATGCCTTTTGGGAGCAGGGATACCATTTTGATCATTACACAGTGGTGACTGGGCACTGGCCTGTATGGATCTACCGGAGTGACAGAGAGGACGGAAGTCCCCTGCTGGACAGGGGGAGAAATATCTTCTGTATTGACGGGGGCTGCGGGTTGAAAAGGGCGGGGCAGTTAAACGGCCTCATTCTTTCCGACTGTTTCGCGGACAATCCGGATATCAGCTGGACAAGCTATGACAAATTTCCTTTGTATACAGCGCTGGAGACAAGGGAGGGGGCTCCGGCAAGGGTTCATATCAATTATTATGACAGCGAAGTGGAACTGCTTGAGGAACAAAAAGAAACTGAGAAAGAAGTGGAAGAGGTAACCGGAGAAGAGATTAAAGAGAGAATTGAGGAAAGAACGAAAAGGGAAGTTAAGGGAGAAACGAAAGGAGAAATTAAGGGAGGAACGAAAGGGGAAGTTAAAGTAGGAATTGAGGAAGAAGGTAGAGGAGAACCTGGGGGAGAAATCAGGCAAGTCCGGCGCAGGGGTTCCGGTGAGATCATTGAAGTGCCCTCCGAATGGATCCGCCGCTGGAGCGACGGAAAGCTTCACTGTGAAAATTACTGCGACACTGTCCTGCCCGTGGAAGCGGGCGATCGGCTGTCCCTGATCTACCGTGTGGGAAAACGCAGCTATGTGAAAAAGCAGGGACAGGCAGGCTGGTATGACGGATCTCTGGAGCCTGTGCCCATAAGCCTGCATATGGTGCAGGGCGCTCCCGTGGGCGGGAACTGGCGCAGGGAGAGGGAACTTGCGGTTTATGGACTGCTGGGCAGGCTGGGGATTGCGTTCAAGAGGATCGACCACTTTGAGGCCAATACTATGGAGATGTGCAAAGCCATTGACGGGATGCTGGATGCGGTAATCTGTAAGAATCTGTTCCTGCGAAACCAGCAGAAGACGAAATTCTATCTGCTGATGATGCCGGGGAATAAGAAGTTCAAGACGAAAGAACTGTCAAGACAGATAAACAGTTCCCGCCTGTCCTTCGGGGAGGCTGTGTATATGGAGAAATTCCTGCATATCACGCCGGGATCCGTCAGCGTCATGGGCCTGATGAACGATACGGAAAACCAGGTGCAGCTGCTGGTTGACAGGGATGTGTTGGGAGGGGAATGGTTCGGCTGCCATCCCTGCATGAATACCTCAAGTATACGGATGCGGCTTTCGGATCTGCTGGAGAAGTTTCTGCCGGCGGTACACCATGAGCCCTTGTTTGTGGAACTGTGTGGCGAGGATTGAGGACAGAAAAAGCGTGAGGGCATCTGTCGTGGACTCTGAAAAAAATATTTTGATCAGCGTTTATGAAATGTTTATGCCTGTGAGTTGCTAATTCAACGCCCCGCCTGCATTGCCATAAACGGCATGCAGACAGGTCATTGGATTGCAATCGCACAGGTGGAAATATTTCCGTGAAAATGAGGAAAAACCGGATGATCCGGACTGAGAGGAAGAATGCAAATGGAAAAATTGAAACCAAAGCTTTTTTCGGTTATGAAGACTTACACGAAGGAGCAGTTCATCAAGGATGTGGTGGCGGGGATCATTGTGGCCATCATTGCGCTGCCCCTGTCCATCGCCCTGGCGCTGGCCTCCGGCGTCACCCCTGAGAAGGGTATCTACACAGCCATCACCGCAGGCTTTGTGATCTCCTTTTTAGGAGGCAGCCGGGTGCAGATCGCCGGTCCTACGGCGGCCTTTGCCACCATTGTGGCGGGCATTGTGGCGAGGAACGGGTTCGAGGGGCTGGTGATCGCTACGCTGCTGGCGGGCGTGATCCTGATTTTGATGGGATTGCTGCGCCTGGGCAGCCTGATCAAATTCATTCCCTACACCATCACCACCGGGTTTACGGCCGGCATTGCCGTGACCATCTTTATCGGTCAGATCAAGGATTTCCTGGGGCTGAAGGTGGTGACGGAGGAGCCCCTGATCGAGACCATGGACAAACTGAAAGCGGTGTTTGCCTTTATCGGTACGATCAACTGGCAGGCGGTGATTGTGGGGGCGGTCTGCCTGGCGGTTCTGATCCTGTGGCCTTATCTGCCCGGCTTCTGCAAAAAGATTCCCCCGTCCCTGATCGCAGTGCTGGCGGGAATCGCCATGGTCAGCGGCATGAAAATGAAAGTGGACACCATCGGGGATCTGTATGAGATCTCCAATAAGCTTCCCTCCGTATCCCTGCCCGGATTCAGTATGGAGACGGTGCGGAATGTGTTCCCTGACGCCGTTACCATTGCCATCCTGGCGGCAATCGAATCCCTGCTTTCCTGTGTGGTGGCAGACAGCATGATCAACAGCAGGCACCGCTCCAATATGGAGCTTGTGGCTCAGGGTGCGGGGAATATGGTCTCCGCGCTTTTCGGCGGGATTCCCGCCACAGGCGCCATCGCCAGGACTGCCGCCAATATCAGGAATGGCGGGCGCACACCCATTGCCGGTATGGTGCACGCGGTAGTGCTTCTGCTGATCCTGGTGGTGCTGATGCCCTACGCGGCGCTGATTCCCATGCCCACCATTGCGGCGATCCTGTTCATGGTGGCCTACAATATGTGCGGCTGGAGAAAGTTCGTCTATCTCTGCAGGACCTCCCCCAAGAGCGATATCGTCGTGCTGGTGGTGACCTTCCTGCTGACAGTGATGTTTGACCTTGTGGTGGCCATCGAAGTGGGTATGCTGATGGCGGCGCTGCTGTTCATGAAGCGCATGAGCGAGGTGACCGAGGTGGAGGGCTGGAAATACATAGACGATGAGGACGATCCCGACAGCCTTTCCCTGAGGGAAGTTCCCGCCGACACGCGGGTATATGAGATCAGCGGGTCCTTGTTCTTCGGTGCGGCGGATAAGCTTCTGACCATCACCCTGAGCGAAAAGACGAGATGCCTGATCCTGCGGATGAGGGGCGTCTCCGCCATTGACGCCACCGCCATGCACAATCTGGAGGAAATGTATGCGGATTGCCGGCGGAAGAATATCTGTCTGGTACTGTCCCATGTCAATGAGCAGCCCATGCGCGTGATGCGGAAGGCGGGCTTTGTGGAAGAGGTGGGAGAGGAGAATTTCTGTGCCCATATTGATGACGCTTTACAGCGGGCGGCGAAAATGACAGAAACGAAAGCATGATTTACAAACACCATATTTTGTGTTAGAATCAAGGCAAATGCGCAAATCATTGTACATTTGCCTTGAAATATTAGAACAGGAGTGTACCAAAGATGCCGGAACAGCAGATTCCAGTGGAAGACCTTACCCCCATGATGCAGCAGTATATGGAGACAAAAAAGCAATATCAGGACTGTATCCTTTTTTACCGTCTGGGTGATTTTTACGAGATGTTTTTCGATGATGCCCTGACTGTCACGAAGGAATTAGAGCTAACGCTTACCGGTAAGGCCTGCGGTCTGGAGGAACGGGCGCCAATGTGCGGGGTTCCGTATCATGCGGTGGAGGGCTATTTGACCAAGCTGGTCAGCAGGGGCTACAAGGTCGCCATCTGTGAGCAGGTGGAGGATCCCAAACTGGCAAAGGGTCTGGTAAAAAGAGACGTGGTGCGGATCGTTACCCCCGGAACAAACCTGAATGTCCAGTCCCTGGAGGAATCCAAAAACAATTTCCTCATGTGTGTCACCTACACCCCGACGAAGATCGGTATTTCCGTGGCGGATGTGACCACCGGCGATTATTACCTGACTGAGGTGGATGATCTGAGAAAGCTGAACGATGAACTGATGAAATACGAGCCCTCGGAGATCATCTGCAATGAAGCCTTTCTGGTCAGCGGCTTTGAAGTGGAGGAGCTGCGGGGAAGATACCATATCTCCGTCAACGCCCTGGAGCCCCATCTTTTTGACGACGAGGGCTGTAAGAGGGTGCTGTTAAAGCATTTTAAGGTTAATACGCTGACGGGGCTGGGGATCGAGGATTTTCCGGTGGGAATCCTGGCGGCGGGAGCGCTGCTGCAATATCTCTATGAGACACAGAAGACGGATCTGGAGCATTTTACACATATTTATCCGTATCTGACCAATAAATACATGCTTCTGGACAGCTCCACCAGGCGCAACCTGGAACTGACGGAAACGCTCAGGGAGAAGCAGAAGAGAGGCTCCCTTCTGTGGGTCCTGGACAAGACACGGACGGCCATGGGTGGCAGACTGCTGCGGAGCATGATAGAGCAGCCCCTGATCGATAAGGAAGAGATGGAGGGACGGCTGGACGCCATTGAGGAATTGAACCATGACAGCGTATCCAGGGATGAGATCAGGGAATACCTGAACCCTGTCTACGATCTGGAGCGCCTGCTCAGCAAGGTCACCTATAAGACGGCAAACCCGAGGGATTTCATTGCCTTCCGCAATTCCCTTGAGATGCTTCCTCACATCAAAACGGTTCTGAAGGAGTTTTCGAAGGCGGAATTAAAGGGCATTGAAGGGAATATTGACAGCCTGGAGGACATATACCGGCTGATCTGCGCCGCCATTGAGGAGGAGCCGCCCATCACCATCCGCGAAGGCGGTATGATCAGGGACGGGTTTGACGAGACAGTGGACATGCTCAGGAGCGCAAAGCGGGACGGAAAGCAATGGCTTGCACAGCTGGAGGAGCAGGACAGGGAGCGCACCGGCATTAAGAACCTTAAAATCAAATACAACAAGGTATTCGGCTACTATTTCGAGGTCACCAATTCCTATAAGGAGATGGTGCCGGAGGATTATATCCGCAAGCAGACCCTTGCCAATGCGGAGCGGTATACCACTCCCCGGCTGAAAGAGCTGGAAGATACGATTCTAAACGCGGAGGACAAGCTGACCGCGTTAGAATACGACTTATTCTGCAGGATCAGGGAATCCATTGCCATGGAGCTGGAGCGGATCCAGAAAACCGCGAAAGCCATTGCGAAGCTGGATGTATACGCGGCTCTTTCCCTGGTGTCGGAGCGGAATCATTATGTGAGGCCGAAGCTGAACAGCAAGGGCACCATCGATATCAAGGACGGGCGGCATCCTGTGGTGGAGCAGATGATCACCAACGATCTGTTCATTGCCAACGATACGTTCCTGGATAACAGCAGTCACTGCATCAGTATTATCACAGGACCCAATATGGCGGGAAAATCTACCTATATGCGGCAGACGGCGCTGATCGTGCTGATGGCTCAGATCGGCTGCTTTGTGCCTGCAAAGAGCGCAAATATCGGCATTGTGGACAGGATCTTTACCAGGGTGGGAGCTTCTGACGATCTGGCAAGCGGCCAGTCCACCTTTATGGTGGAGATGAATGAGGTGGCTAACATATTGCGGAACGCCACTGCCGACAGCCTGTTGATCCTGGACGAGATCGGCAGGGGAACCTCCACCTTTGACGGTCTGAGTATCGCGTGGGCGGTGATCGAGCATATCAGCAACCGTAAACTGCTGGGCGCAAAGACTCTTTTCGCCACCCACTACCATGAGCTGACGGAGCTGGAAGGCAAGATGAGCAACGTGAACAATTACTGTATTGCGGTCAAGGAGTGCGGGGACGATATCATCTTCCTGAGAAAGATTATCAAGGGAGGAGCGGACCGCAGCTACGGCATTCAGGTGGCGAAGCTTGCGGGAGTGCCGGATATGGTCATTGACAGGGCAAAGGAGATTGCGGAGCAGCTGTCCGACAATGACATCACGGAGAAGGTGCAGAGTATTTCCGTGGATGTGAAGGGAGAGGGACGGCCTAAGAAACAGCCTAAGCTGGATGAGGTGGATCTGGCACAGATGTCACTTTTTGACACGGTCACTGACGAGGACGTTATAAAGGAGCTGACGGAGCTGGAGATCAATACCATGGCGCCCATCGACGCCCTGAATGCGCTGTACAGGCTTCAGAATAAATTGAAGAACCGCTTCCGGTATGAAGCGCCCAGGTAAGAGTGAGATTGTGATGTCACGGAAAGGAAGGTATGGCTATGAAGGATATGCAGAGGAATGCCGTTTGTATCATCATAATGTATATTGTCTTATGGTACGCAGGCGCCATGTTTGACTTTTTCCCTTTTATCGGCGGCGATTCGGTTGCGTTTACCGGACTTCTGGTCGTGGTTGCCATCGTTATATGTACCTGCTGGATCATTGATACCATCAGGAAGCAGGGAAGGTAATACTGTGAAAAATTATTTTCACAGGTAAAAGAATTTTTCACAGGCAAATTTGTGCTTGCGCTCAAATTCGCACGTTGAGCAGGAATGGAGAATTATGATGGCACAGATACATGTTTTGGATTCGGAGACCATAGACAAGATCGCGGCGGGCGAGGTGGTGGAGCGACCGTCCAGCGTGGTGAAGGAGCTGGTGGAGAATGCCATCGACGCCGGCGCTGCGGCAGTCACTGTGGAGATAAAGGACGGCGGGATCGAGTTCATCCGTGTGACGGACAACGGCGCGGGAATGGAGCGGGAGCAGCTTCGCACCGCGTTTCTGCGTCACGCCACCAGCAAGATCGCGGATGCTTCAGACCTGATACGAATCTCCAGCCTGGGCTTCCGCGGGGAGGCACTCTCCAGCATTGCGGCGGTGGCGAAGGTGGAGGTCATCACCAAGACCCCGGACAGTGTGACCGGCAGCCGCATCCTGCTGGAAGGGGCAAGGGAGACCGGCTTTGAGGAGGTGGGAGCGCCTGACGGGACCACCTTTCTTGTGCGGAATCTCTTTTTCAACACCCCTGTGAGAAGAAAATTCCTGAAACAGCCTGCCACGGAGGGCGGCTATATCGTGGATCTGATGGAGCACCTGGCTCTTTCCAGGCCGGACATTTCCTTTAAACTGCTGGTGGGAAGCCAGATGAAGTTCCACACTTCGGGAAACGGAGACTTGAAGGAAGTCATTTATCGCATTTACGGCAGGGATGTGGCTGCGTCCCTTGTGCCGGTGCAGACGGAAAGGGACGGCATCCATGTGGAGGGTTATCTGGGGAAGCCTGTGCTGGTGCGCTCCAACCGGAATTTTGAGATCTATTTCATCAACGGCAGGTTCATCCGCAGCAGTGTGGTGTCCCGGGCCGTGGAGGAGGGGTATAAGGAGTATCTGATGCAGCATAAATTCCCGCTCTGTGTCCTCCACATTACCATGGATACGGCCAGGGTGGATGTGAATGTGCATCCCACCAAGATGGATGTGCGGTTCAGCGATGCCATCGCTTTCAGCAACTTCCTGATGGAAATCGTGAGAGAAGCCCTGCGCGGCAGGGAGATGATACCGGAGGCTTCCCTGTCCGGCGACAGGGAATGGAAGGCGGCAGCCGCGGCGGAACAGAAGGCGGCACAGGAAGAACAGACGCCGGAACCTTTTGAGCGGAATCGCACGGAGAGCTATCATCTGGAGGAAGAGACAAAGTATAGGGCAGCTGCCGCGGAGAGGAAGATACAAAGCCCGGAAATGCAGGATTTTATGCAGAATCCTGTCTGGAGAAGGGTAAAAATGTCGGAAAAACCGGTCGAAGGAAGCGATTTATCGCAGAAAATGACAGAAAACACAGCAGAACCGGCTGTTTCGGCAGAGGAAGAAGACTTTTTCACAGAGACCTCCGAATTGCCTGAGGACGCGGGACAGCATGATACGTTCCCGCTGCCCCCGCCGGAACAGGAACAGCCAGCACTGGGGCAGCTGGAATCGGGCGTGACGTCACAGCTGAACCTGTTCGAGGAGAAGATCCTGACAGTGGACAATCGTTCCCGATTCCGTATTATCGGACAGGTTTTCGAGACATACTGGCTGATACAGTTTGAGGAAAAGCTGATGATGGTGGATCAGCATGCGGCCCATGAGAAAGTGAATTATGAACGGCTCATGAAGCAGTACCGGGAGAAGAACGTGATCTCCCAGGCGCTGATGCCGCCGGCAATCGTCAGTCTGTCAGGCCAGGAGGAGACCATGCTGAAAGAGAACATGGAGGTCTTCGCCTCCCTGGGATTTGAGGTGGAATCCTTCGGCGGCAGCGAGTATGCCCTGCGGAGTGTGCCGGTGGATCTCTACGGCTGCGACGGGCGGGAAATGTTCCTGGAGGTGCTGGATCAGCTCTCCTCAGGAACTGCATTCGGCAATATCCGCGTGATAGAGGAAAAGATTGCCTCCATGTCCTGCAAAGCAGCGGTAAAGGGAAACAGTCTGCTGAGCTTCGCGGAGGCGGAAGCGCTGATCGATGAATTGCTGACCCTGGAAAACCCTTATAACTGCCCCCACGGCAGACCCACCATTGTCACCATGACAAAGGCGGAGATGGACAGAAAGTTCAAGCGCATCGTGTAAAAAAGCGTCCCTTCGTGACGCTTGCAAGAATGCTTCGCATTCTTGTGAGATTTGCCTGATTTGAGGATAAATATGAAGCTGGAAAAGAAAAACGTGCTGGATATGAAGCCCCCCATGATTGTTCTGACCGGACCCACCGCAGTGGGCAAGACGAAGCTTTCCCTGGCGCTGGCGGAGGCCGTGGGGGGTGAGATCATCTCCGCGGATTCCATGCAGGTCTACAGGCATATGGATATCGGTTCGGCGAAGATCACACAGGAGGAGATGCGGGGGATCCCCCATCATATGATCGACATCCTGGAGCCATGGGAAGCTTTTCATGTGGCTGCCTTTAAGGAGCGGTGTGAAAGGGCGCTGACAGAGATCTACGGGCGTGAGCATATTCCCATTGTCGCCGGAGGAACCGGATTTTACATCCAGGCATTGCTGCGGGATATCGATTTTACGGAGAATGAGGAGGATGCGGAATACCGCGCCTGCCTGGAGGAACTGGCCGCCAGGGAAGGCGCCGGAAAGCTTTACGGGATGCTTCTGGAGGCAGATCCGGAGGCTGCCCGTGCGATCCACCCCCATAACAGCAAGCGCGTCATACGCGCACTGGAATATCATCATCTGACCGGACAGAAGATCTCCCTGCACAACGAGCAGGAGCGACAGAAGCAGAGCGCGTACAATTCCTGTTACTTTGTGCTGAACGATCTGCGGGAGCGGCTGTATGAGCGCATCGAACAGCGGATCGACGAAATGCTGGAACAGGGGCTTGTGGCGGAGGTAGAGAAGCTGCGTGATATGGGCTGCCACCGGGGAATGGTTTCCATGCAGGGGCTGGGATATAAGGAAATCCTTGCTTATCTGGAGGGAGAGTACACCTATGAGCATGCGGTGGAGATCCTCAAGCGGGACACCAGACACTTTGCCAAAAGACAGCTCACCTGGTTTCGCAGGGAATCGGATGTGATCTGGATAAATAAAAACGAGTTTGGATATGATGAACGGAAGATACTGGAATTTATGCTGGATGAATTACAGGAGCATGGAATTGTCGTGGAACGCTGATCAAGGCGCGTCTGCAGAAGATTCCGGGACAAGGATGCGATATGCTTATAACCGGTTCTTCCCTGGAAAAAGGTGACTGCCCGGAAGCGAGAAGGGAACAGTTCGGCCTTAGCAGTGCCTGGCGGCTTGTTTGGGTGGAAAAGGGGACAGCATGGCGCCGCCGTCCCTTGAGCCGGAAACCCAGAGAACAAGCTACCAGACACTACTAAGGCTGAACTGTTATAAGGGAAGATAAGGAAGGGAAGATAAGGAAGAGAAGACAAGGAAGAGAAGACAAGGAAGAGAAGATAAAGAAGAGAAGATAGGGAAGAGAGGACACAAGACCATGACTGTCACAGAACATACAAAGGAATTATACAGTGCCATGGGTATATCGCCGGAAGTATATGACTATGGAAACGTGATCGCCGTACAGCTGCGGGAGCGCTTTCAACAGATAGACGACATTGCCGAATACAACCAGCTGAAGGTGCTCCATGCCATGCAGAAAAACCAGGTCAGCGAGGCCTGTCTGCTGGGAACCACGGGATACGGCTATAACGACCTGGGGAGGGACACCCTGGAGGCGGTCTACGCGGACATTTTCCACACGGAGGACGCTCTGGTGCGTCCCCAGATCACATGTGGGACCCATGCCCTGGCCCTGGCTCTGATGAGCAACCTGAGACCCGGGGACGAGCTTTTCTCCCCGGTGGGAAAACCCTACGATACCCTGGAGGAAGTGATCGGCATCCGGCCCTCCAGAGGCTCCCTTGCGGAATACGGTGTGACCTACAGGCAGACGGATCTGCTGGAGGACGGAAGCTTCGATTATGAGGGCATCCGGAAATCCGTCAACGAAAAGACCCGCCTTGTGACCATACAGCGCTCCAAGGGCTATCAGACCAGACCCACCCTCTCCGTGGAACGCATCGGGGAATTGATCAGGTTTATCAAAGAGATCAAACCTGACGTGATCTGTATGGTAGACAACTGTTATGGTGAATTTGTGGAAGAGAGAGAGCCCGGCGATGTGGGGGCGGATCTGGTGGTGGGCTCCCTGATCAAGAATCCCGGCGG
The DNA here is from genome assembly GCA_948473115.1 of uncultured Lachnospiraceae bacterium. Classification (GTDB taxonomy): domain Bacteria; phylum Bacillota; class Clostridia; order Lachnospirales; family Lachnospiraceae; genus Acetatifactor. The sequence goes on from CAOKWI010000005.1 coordinate 38,259, forward strand.
CGGGCTGGCGCCCATCGGCGGCTATATCGCAGGAAAAAAAGAGTGCGTGGAGAACGCTGCCTTCCGCCTGACCTCCCCCGGCCTGGGCAAAGAGGTGGGGGCTTCCCTGGGGATCCTGAAAGACTTTTACCAGGGGCTTTTCCTTGCCCCTGTGGTTACCGCGGGCGCGCTGAAAGGCGCTGTCTTCGCGGCTAATCTGTATGAAAAGCTGGGCTATGCCGTGGTTCCCAATGGCAGCGAGAGCAGGCACGATATCATCCAGGCCGTCACCTTCGGACAGCCCGAGGGGGTGATCGCATTCTGCCGCGGGATCCAGGCGGCGGCGCCGGTGGACAGCCATGTGACCCCGGAGCCCTGGGATATGCCGGGCTACGACGCGAAGGTGATCATGGCGGCGGGGGCTTTTGTGTCCGGCTCCTCCATTGAATTGTCCGCCGACGGTCCCATCAAACCGCCCTACGCCGTCTACTTCCAGGGAGGACTTACCTGGCAGCACGCCAGATTCGGCATTTTGAAATCACTGCAGTCGTTGGTTGACGCCGGTCTGGTGGAACGGAATGCCCTCCGCTGTAACAATATGTAGAAAATCATCAAAATAAAATCTATGAATTTTATGTACAGGTTTTCAAATTTGTGGTATTATAGTAAGACGTATGAGGGAAATGCTTCCAATGGGCAGGAAGATTTTCCCGTCTGTGCGGCTGCAGTCCGTTGACAGATGGAATGTTACCCTCATGGAAGAATGAAAAAGAAGAGGAAATACTTTGAGAAGAGTGAATTGGGTACTGGTCCTGCTGGTGCTGGTGGGATTTGTGATCGGCCGTTTCATAGGAACCTTCTTTGACGGAAGCTTCCTGAATTACGGACAATCCTTCGGACTGAGTTCCCCCATGGTGCTTGATCTGGGATTTTTCGTGCTGACCTTCGGACTCACCATCCAGATCACCATCGCAAGTGTCATCGGAGTGGTGATAGCGCTGGTGGTATACCGCTTTATCAGATAGTTCTGCCATGTCCTGTCAGTCGGAGAGGGTTGCAGGGAGAAAGATATGGCAAGCGGAAAAAACAAATCAACTTATCAGGCACAGCTCCTTCCCTATGAAAGGTTTCTTCGGTTCGGACCGGAGAACCTGACGGAGACAGAGCTGCTTGCGATCATTATCCGTACCGGTACAAAGGACTGTAATGCCTTGCAGCTGGCGCAACAGGTTCTCTCGCTGGCGAAATATCCCAAGGAGGGACTGCTGGGACTCTATGATGTGTCTTTGAAGGAACTGCAGGGCATCAAGGGGATCGGGGAGGTCAAGGCTGTGAAGCTGAAATGCCTCACGGAGCTGACCATGCGGATGAGCGCTGCCACCGCGAAGAAAGGGGACTGTTTCAACAGCTCGGGACAGGTGGCGGATTACTTTATGGAAAAACTGCGTCACAAAAAGACGGAATGCGTGATTCTGGTCTGTCTGGATGCAAAGACGCAGATACTCTCGGAGCAGAAGCTTTCCGAGGGGAGTGTGAGAATGTCGCTGATCTCACCAAGGGAGATCTTTCTGACGGCGCTGCAATGTAATGCGGTCAATATCCTGCTGGTGCACAATCATCCCAGCGGCGACCCGACGCCCAGCAGGGCGGACATGGAACTGACCGCCAACCTGAGGGAACTGGGTGATAAAATGGATATCCCGCTGCTGGATCATGTCATCATCGGGGATAACCGGTACACCAGCTTCAAGGAAGCGCTGCTTTTATAGATCATTACGTTAAGAAAGGGGCTTTTGTTTTGGCAAATAACGCATTCGGTATCGACCTCGGTACCAACAATATTAAAATCTACAGCAGAGGCGAAGACAACGTTCTTGTGGAAAAGAACATGATTGCCATTGAGAATAAAAACACGCTGTTCGCCTATGGCGATTCCGCTTTTGAAATGTATGAGAAGGCGCCCAGCAATATTCATATTTCTTATCCGCTGTCCAATGGAGTCATCGCCGATATCAAGAATATGGAGACCCTGGTACGCTATTTTATCAGCGACCTGCAGAAGGGCAATAACAAGCCCGCTGATTTTTTTATCGCGGTTCCCACGGATGTGACGGAAGTGGAGAAGAGAGCTTTTTACGATCTGATCAGGGACGCCAATGTGAAGGCGAAAAGGATCATGGTGGTGGAGAAGGCGGTGGCGGACGGCCTTGGACTGGACATTGATGTGAAAAATTCCCAGGGTGTCCTGGTGGTGAATGTGGGGTATGAGACCACGGAGATCTCCATTTTATCCCTGGGAGGGATTGTGCTCAGCCGCCTGATCAAGACGGGGGGACTGAAATTTGATGAGGCGATCCGTGCCGCGGTGCGCAAGGAATTCAGCCTGATCATCGGCGGCAAGACCGCGGAGACAGTGAAGATTTCCCTCAGCGAGCTGGAGAAGGAAGAGCAAGGAGCCGTGGTCTACGGCAGGGATATTGTGACGGGGCTTCCGGTGGAGCGGGAGATTCCCACCAGACTGGTGGATCAGTGTCTGGAGGAGCATTTTAACACCATCATTGACAATGTGAAGGTGATCCTGGAGAGGACTCCCCCCGAGCTTGCCGCGGACATCTACCGTCACGGCGTTTATCTCACCGGCGGGGCATCCCAGGTGAGCCATCTGTCGGAGCGTCTCGCCACAGGGACGGGACTGAAGGTAAATGTGGCCGAGAATCCCGTTACCAGCGTTGTTATGGGGCTTGCCAAGATCATCAAGGACGACAACTATAAATCTGTAGCCTATGCAATCGAAGGGATGAGTAAATGAGCCCGATCATAAAAAGAAAAGGGGAGAGATTTACTTTACCGAGTAAATATCTCCTTTTGATTTTAACCATATTGTGTACAGGTATGATGCTGGTCACCTTTGGGACGGATGTGTTTAACCGCCCCCTGAATACCGTGGTGGGCTATGTCGTCGTTCCCTTCCAGCGGGGGATCAGCACCGTGGGAGGCTGGCTTTCCAACCGTTCCGAGGAGCTGGTGCAGATCAGGACGCTGCTGGACGAAAATGCCCGGCTGCGGGAGGAGATTGCCGCCCTGACGGAGGAGAACACCCTGCTTCAGCAGGATAAATATGAGCTGAACCGGATGCGGGAGCTGGTCTCGCTGGATGAACAGTACGGCGAGTACACGAAAGTCGGCGCCCGGATCATAGGCAGGGATTCCGGAAACTGGTATTCCTCCTTTGTCATTGACAAGGGAGAGGAGGACGGGCTGGCGGTTGACATGAATGTGATCGCGGGAGGCGGTCTGGTAGGCAGAATCACTTCCGTGGGTCCCAACTGGGCCAGGGTAACTTCCATTATTTCCGACAATGTCAATGTCAGCGCCATGACACTTTCCACAGAAGACAATCTTACCATTACAGGTGATTTAAAGCTGATGGCCAATAACTGCATTACCTTCAGCCAGCTTGTGGACAGCAAGGACAAGGTGGTGGAGGGGGATAAGGTAGTGACCTCCGATATCAGCGATAAATATCTGCCCAATATACTGATCGGGTATATCAACACCATCAATAAGGATAACAATAATCTGACGAAATCCGGTCTGGTCACGCCCGCGGTTGACTTTGAGCATCTCAGCGAGGTGCTGGTGATCACGGATAGGAAGCAGACTGTGGAATAGGGTGAAAAGTACTTCTAACCGCTCGCAGCAATGGATGCTTCGCGGAGAAGTACTAAGTTTCACCCTGGAACCGGGGCACAGTAAGGTCATGCCATGGAGGGTATATGCTGAGAAAGGTTATCGTCACACTATTTATTTTAACATGTTTTATCTTACAGTGCAGTGTGTTCAACAGCCTGGCATTCGCGGGGATCATCCCCAACCTGATGATCATACTGACTTCCTCCTTCGGATTCATGAGAGGGGAGAAGGAGGGGCTGGTGATCGGTTTTTTCTGCGGACTGCTGAGCGATATCTTCTTTGGAAGCTTTTTGGGGTTCTACGCGCTGGTGCTGATGTACATAGGCTATCTGAACGGAAAGTTCAGCAGGATATTTTATCCCGAGGATATCAAGCTTCCCATTGCGCTGATTGTGATCAGCGACCTTTCCTACGGGGTTCTGTGTTACTGCCTGATGTTCCTGCTGCGCGGCAGGTTTGAGTTCAGCTACTATTTCAGACATGTGATCCTGCCGGAAGCAATTTACACCATTGTCATCACTATCTTCCTGTATCCGGTTATCCTGCTGGTGAACGGGAAGCTGGAAGCAAGGGAAAAAAGGAGAGCGCAGAAATTTGTTTGATGAATTTAGAGACAAGATAATCGGCATATTGACAAGCAGACTGACGCTGCTGACCCTGTTTTTCTGCGTTCTTGGCGGGATACTGGCATACCGCTGCTTTGACCTGCAGATTGTGCACGGGGAAGAGTATCTGAACGACTTCATCCTGCAGATCGAGAAGACCAGGGATATCACCAGTACCCGGGGCAATATCTACGACAGGAACGGGGATCTGCTTGCCTACAACGAACTGGCATATTCCGTGAAAATAGAGGATGTGTTTGAAACCGACAGGTATAAAAACAGGAACCTGAACGAGACGATCTTCCGCCTGATCCAGATGGTGGAGAAGAACGGTGACAGTGTGATCACTGATTTCAAGGTCTATATTGACGAGGACGGAGAATTTGCGTATACCACGGAGGGGACAAGCCTTCTGCGGTTTCTGGCTGACGCCTACGGGCATCCGACCATAGATGAGCTGACGGATGAGGAAAGGACAGCCACGGCCAGGGAGCTGATGGAGTACTTAAGCAGCACAAAGCGCTTTGCCATCGGGGCATACGAGGATCCGGACAATTCCAAGAGCACTTTTCTGCCGGGGGAGGGGTATTCCCAGGAGGACTGGCTGAAGATGGTGACCATCCGCTATGCCATGAGCCTGACTTCCTTCCGGAAATATATAGGGACCACGGTGGCCACCAACGTGAACGAGAGGACCAGGGCGGTCATTCTGGAAAATGCGGATGTGCTGCCCGGCGTCAGGATCGAGGAGGATACCATCCGCAAATATGTGGACAGCAAGTACTTTGCCCATGTGCTGGGTTATACCGGCAAGATTTCCTCCGATGAACTGACGGAGCTGAACAGGCAGGTGGAAGCCGCGGGAGGCAGTCCGGATACATACAGTATCAATGACGTGGTGGGCAAGAGCGGCATTGAGGCGTATCTGGAGACCACGCTTCAAGGGCAGAAGGGCTATGAGAAGGTGGTGGTGGACAATACCGGCAAGGTGATCACCATCCTGGAGACCCAGGAGCCGCTGTCAGGCCAGGATGTCTATCTGACCATTGACAGGGAGCTGACGAAGGCCGTCTATAACATCATGGAGCAGAAGCTTGCCGGCCTGGTTTCCAGCAAGATCATCAACACGAAGGAATATGTTGCCGCCCCGGGCTCCGGCAGCGCGGAGATCAAGATACCGATCTATGATGTGTACTTTGCCATGTTCAACAACAGCATTATCGATATGAAGCATCTGGCCCTTGACAATGCGGGGGAGATGGAACGCCAGGTGTACGAGAGATATCTGACCTACAAGCAGAATGTCTATGATACGCTGCTCCACGAGCTGACGGAGGGTTTGACTCCCTATAACAGACTGACCAAGGAGTATCAGGTATACCAGAGCAATATCGTCACCCTGCTGAACCGTAACGGCGTGATCATGAGCGAGGCGGTGGATGCCAATGACGCCACGCAGATCGCCTGGGCCACGGACGAGGTCATCAGCTTAAATGAATATCTCAAATACTGTATCGCGCAGAACTGGATCGATGTGAGCAAACTGGATCTGGACGCCAAATATTCAGATTCCGCGGAGATCTATGCGAAGCTGCTGGATTATATCATAGCGTCAATAGACAAGAATACAGAATTTCAGAAGCGCTTTTACAAATATATGCTTCTCTCAGATGCGATCACGGGGAAGGATGTCTGTATGATCCTCTGTGAGCAGAACAGGATAGAGATATCGCTGGAGGATGAAGAGGCGCTGTATTCCGGCAGGATGAGCGCCTACGATTTCATGCTGAACCGCATTAAAAATCTGGATGTCACCCCGGCGCAGCTGGCCCTTGATCCCTGTAACGCGTCCGTGGTGATCACGGATGTAAACACGGGGGATGTGCTGGCCATGGTTTCCTATCCCGGATATGATAATAACAAGATGGCCAATTCCATTGACGCGGAATATTATGCCCAGCTGAACGCGGATAAATCGAGTCCCCAGCTGAACTATGCCACCCAGTATAAGGCGGCTCCGGGATCCACCTTTAAGATGGTGGCCGCTACGGCGGGGCTGATGGAAGGCGTGATCGACCTCCATGAGAGGGTCAACTGTGTGGGTACTTTCGAGGAAATCACTCCGCCGCCCAGATGCTGGAGGCGTTCCGGACACGGAAATGAGACGCTGACCACGGCGATCAGGGATTCCTGCAACTATTATTTCTTTAATGTGGGTTACCAGCTTTCCATCCGCTCGGGGGTCTATAACGAGACGGAGGGGTTAAACACATTGTACCGTTATGCGGATCAATTCGGGCTGACGGAGAAATCCGGTGTGGAGATCACGGAGTACGAGCCCGACTTTTCGGATATCGACCCTGCCCGCTCCTCTATCGGTCAGGGCGGAACCAGCTATACCACCGCGGGACTGGCACGGTATATCACCACGGTGGCTAACAGCGGAACCTGCTATTACCTGACGCTGATCGACAAGATTACGGATTCGGAGGGTGTGGTGCTGGAGGAGCACGAGCCGGACATCCGTAATACGGTGGAGCTTCCCCAGGAATACTGGGACGCCATCCATCTGGGAATGCGCCAGGTGGTGGAGAACAAGACTTATTTCAGCAATCTGGCAGTCAATGTGGCGGGCAAGACCGGTACTGCGGAGCAGACCTCCTCCAGGCCGAACCATGCGCTGTTTGTATGCTATGCGCCTTACGAGGAGCCGGAGATCGCCATGACTGTCAGGATTCCTTTCGGGTATTCCTCGGACCATGCGGCCCAGGCGGCAAGGGATATCATTAAATATTACTACGGTCTGGCGGAAGAGGAGGAACTGATCACGGGTACGGCGGATGCTCCTGATGCCGGAATATCCAACGAAATGTAGGAAGGGGTGTCAACTGGAAGGATGAAAGACGCAGTATTGATCAAGAGTTTCCCTAAGGGAATCTCACTTTTCCTGAATGAAGAAGCTTCCTTTGAGAAGATCCTGGAGGAGCTTGCCAGCAAGTTTTCAGGGGCAAAGAGTTTTTTTGGCACGGCCTGCATGGCTCTCTCCATTGACGGGAGAGAGGTCAGCAGCGCGGAGGAGATCGCAATCCTGGATACCATTCACCAGAACAGTAATCTGAGCATTGCCTGTATCGTGGGCAGGGATGAGGCCGCCAACAGGAATTTCATCAAGGCGCTGGCCCATATGGAGAAAAAGCTCAGCGGCGGAGAGGATGGACAGTTTTTTAAGGGCACCCTGAAAAATAACGAAGTGATAGAGACGGAGAACAGCATCATCATCCTGGGGGATGTCTATCCCGGGAGCGCGATCATCAGCGCCCGGAATATCATTGTCCTGGGCGGACTCTACGGAGAAGCCTACGCAGGCGGAAACGGCAGGGAGGGAGCCTTTGTGGCAGCGCTTGAAATGGAGCCGGAGAGAATCAAGATCGGCGATTTCAAATATAAAGCAGGTACAAAACAGTCAAAATGGAGTATACGCCAGAAGGTACAGCCGAAAATCGCATATGTGAAGAACGAAAAGATAATATTTGATTCCTTTACGAAAGATTTGCTGAGTTCTTTTTAAGGAACTGCCGGACAGTTCCTTGGAATTCGGAGGACGACAAAAATAAAATGGAGGATTTGAATCATGGAAAGTCAGGTCATTGTCGTCACTTCAGGAAAAGGCGGTGTGGGGAAGACCACCACATCAGCAAATGTCGGAACAGGTCTTGCGAAGCTGGGGAAGAAAGTGTGTCTGATCGATACGGACATCGGCCTGCGCAATCTGGATGTAGTGATGGGGCTGGAGAACCGGATCGTCTATAATCTGGTGGACGTTGTGGAGGGAAACTGCCGCGTGAAGCAGGCCCTGATCAGGGACAAGAGGCATCCGGGGCTGTATCTCATGCCCTCGGCACAGACAAGGGATAAGTCCGCCGTGTCCCCGGGGCAGATGGTAAAGGTCATCGAGCATTTGAAAGAGCAGTTTGATTACATTATCCTGGACTGTCCGGCGGGGATCGAACAGGGCTTCCAGAATGCCATTGCCGGCGCTGACAGGGCGCTGGTGGTCACCACGCCGGAAGTCTCGGCGATCCGCGACGCGGACCGGATCATCGGTCTGCTGGAGGCAAACGGCTTTAAACAGATGGATCTGATCCTCAACCGTCTCCGGATGGATATGGTGCGGAAGGGAGATATGATGTCGGCCCAGGATGTGGTGGATATTCTTGCCATTCCGCTGATCGGCATCGTCCCCGACGACGAGAACGTGGTCATTTCCACCAATCAGGGCGAGCCCCTGGTGGGCAGCGACTGCCCGGCGGGACAGGCATATGCCAATGTGGTGCTGCGGGTAGAGGGTAAGGAAGTGCCTTTCATGAATTTTGAGAAGGGGATTTCTTTCTGGACGAGGGTAACGGGAATTTTCCATAAAGCATAAGGAGGAGCAGTGAAATGAGACATTTCTTTCGCAGAAAAAGCTCCTGCCAGATCGCCAAGGACAGATTAAAGATTCTGCTGATCTCAGACAGGGTCAACTGCTCGCCGGAAATGATGGAGCTTATCAAGACCGATATCGCCAAGGTGATATCGAAGTATATGAAAATAGACGCGGAAAACATAGAGATCCAGATCAGTACAGTGGGAAGCAGGACTGGCAAAGGAGCAGGCGGCAAGCATCCGATGCTGTACGCCAACATTCCGATTCTGGATACGACAACGCAGGAACATGCGCTGAATACAAAGTAGCCTTGTAAATATAATATGATTTTTCAAGTACAGGGCAGCTTTGCTTAGAAAGTATGGTAGCAGAATGTTTAGAAACTACAGGATAAGAGATTATGACTTTAAACTGATGGCCATGATACTGGCATTGGCATCCATTGGTATCATGGCCATCGGGAGCGCCGAAGAGTCCCTCCAGAAGCGGCAGCTTGCAGGGGTGGTCGCGGGAGCCGTGGCGATGATCATAATATCATTTTTCAATTATTCACTGATATTGAAATTGTATTGGCTCATGTATATCGCCAATATCGGACTGCTGGGTCTGGTCATGTTCACCAGCGCGGGAGATGACGCCAAAGGAGCGCAGAGATGGCTGGAAATCGGCAGTTTGAGATTTCAACCTTCAGAAACTGCGAAAATCTTGTTGATTTTATTCTTTGCACAGTTTATTATGAGATATAGGAAGAAGATCAATACGGTTGGGTTCATTGTGTGCGCTGTTATTCTGGCCGCGGTTCCGTGGGTGATGATCTATAAGCAGCCGGATTTATCCACCAGTATTGTAATCATTGTCGTATTCTGTTTTGTAATGTTTGCAGGAGGGATCAGCTGGAAGCTTGTGGTCGGCGCTTTTGCCGTCGCCATTCCCGCAGTGGCCATCGTCATATCACTGGCGCTGCAGCCGGACAATGGGATCCTGACGGACTATCAGCGGGGGCGTATCCTGGCTTTCGTGTATCCCCAGGAGTATGCCACCACGACGGCATATCAACAGTTGAATTCGGTGACAGCCATCGCCTCGGGACAGCTGGACGGCAAAGGATATAAGAACAACGAGATCACCTCCGTTAAAAACGGCAATTTCATTTCGGAGGCGCAGACGGATTTCATCTTCGCGGTGATCGGAGAGGAATTTGGTTTTAAGGGAAGTATCGCTGTCATTGTTCTTCTCATGGGGATTTCACTGGAATGTGTCTCCGTCGCCAGAAAGGCGAAGGATACGGCGGGGACGGTCATTGCGGCTGGAATGGGAGGAATGGTGGCTTTTCAGGGCTTTGTCAATATCGGCGTGGCAACCTTTATCCTGCCAAACACGGGATTGCCGTTGCCCTTTGTGAGCTACGGATTGACTTCCCTGATGAGCCTTTTTATGGGCATGGGGTTTGTCCTGAATGTAAGGCTTCAGGCAAGGAGAGCAAAATAGCAGAAGTAAGTGGGGTAAAACTATGATGAATATCGCTTTGATCGCACATGACGCCAAGAAGAAACTGATGCAGAACTTTTGCATCGCGTACAGGGGGATCCTGAGCAAGAACGAGCTGTTTGCCACAGGAACCACGGGGCGTCTGATTGAGGAGGTCACAAACCTGAACATTCATAAATACCTGGCGGGACATCTGGGAGGCGAACAGCAGATCGGCGCGCAGATTGAGCATAACCAGATCGACCTGGTGATCTTTCTGAGAGATCCGCTGACGCCCAAGCCCCATGAACCTGATGTGAACAATGTGGTGAAGCTTTGCGATATGTACAATATACCGCTGGCGACCAACCTGGCCAGCGCAGAACTGTTGATCAAGTCCCTTGACAGAGGAGATTTAGAGTGGCGTGAAATGTACAGATAGAAAAATGATCAGAAGGATCCTGTGCCTGTTGTGTGCCTGTGGGCTTTTGCTCACGGGATGCGGTGGGCTGCCCTGTGACCTGGCCTATGGCGGGAACTCACAGATCAGCAGCTTCAATGTGGTCTCCCGGCAGGACAGGAATGTTGCGGAGCCTTTTGCCGCCGGTCTGTGTGTGGTGACGGAGGACGTCACGGATGATGAGAATGTGGACATGTCCCAGGCCGGAGCGGCGATTCTTTTTGACCTGAATAACAGGGAAATCCTGTATGCAAAGAGTGCGCATGAAGTCCTGCATCCGGCCAGTCTGACCAAGGTGATGACAGCCCTTGTGGCCCTGCAGCACGGCAGTCTGGATCAGAGGCTGACCGCTACGCCGTCAGTCAATATCACGGAGGCGGGGGCACAGCTCTGCGGACTGAAAAGCGGGGATTCCATGACGCTGGATCAGGCGCTGCGGATCCTGCTGGTGTACTCGGCCAATGATGTGGCCATGCTGATTGCGGAGAACATAGGCGGTACGGTGGAAAATTTTGTGGAGATGATGAACCAGGAGGCCAGAAGGCTGGGCGCCACCAACACCCATTTTTCCAATCCAAATGGCCTGACGGACGCGGAGCATTACACCACGGCCTACGATCTTTACCTGATCTTTAATGAGGCGGTAAAATACGAAACCTTCAATGAAATCATACAGATGACCGCGTACCAGACCACCTATCTGGACAAGGACGGCAAGGAGAAGAGCTTTGACAAGACCACCACCAACCTTTTTGTCAGGGGGGATTATCAGGCTCCGGCAAATGTAACGGTCATCGGAGGCAAGACAGGAACCACCCAGGCGGCAGGGCATTGCCTGATGCTTCTGGCCAGGGATTCCGGCGGTGCGCCTTATATCGCGATTGTGCTCGGGTCGGACGCGACAGAGACGCTGTACAGGGAGATGACAGACCTGTTGGACGAGATTCATAAATAGTAGTTGTTTTTTGCGTCAACATAAATTATAATAAAAATACGAGCAGTAAGACTAAAATTACTATAGGAGGGTATTCCAATGGTTCAGCTGATTGTAGGTAAAAAGGGTAAGGGTAAGACGAAACAGTTATTAGACAAGGTTAACAGCGAGATCAAGGAGATTTCCGGTAATATCGTATATCTGGATAAGAGCACCAAGCATATGTATGAGTTAAACAACAAGGTGCGTCTTATCGATGTGTCTCAGTGCGCTATAGAGAACAGCAGTGAATTTACAGGCTTTGTGTGCGGCATCCTCTCACAGGACCACGATCTGCAGCAGATGTATTTTGACAGCTTTTTAAAGCTCTCCCATCTGGAGGATCAGGACATCACTCCCACAGTGGAGAAATTAGAGAAGATCAGCAAGATCTTTGACGTGAACTTCATTCTGAGCATTTCCAAGGATGAGGATGAACTTCCCGAAGCCCTTAAGGAGAAGATCATTATTTCCCTGTAATTTGTATTACAACCTGAATCTTTTTACAGGATTCTGGCGGTTTTGAGTATAAATATAGCATTATAATGGCAAGCGTTGTAAAGCCTCGGATGACAGCCGGGGCTTTGATTTTGGAGGCAGGTTCTTGTGGCAGAGAAAACAGCAAACAGGACGGCGGATAAAACGGCAGACAGACCATCAAACAGACGACCTGTGAACAGATCGTCAAACGGAAGGCCGGCGGGCAGAACATCCGGCAGGACGGCTCATATGCCGGACAGCATGCCGGCAAATCGTCCGAAAAGAAGAGCGGCGGACAAGCCGGAAACCAGACCGGAAAAAAGAACGGCAAATCAACCGAAAAACAAACCGGAAAAGATCAAAAAATATCACAAACCCTTAAACCTGAATATCGGCATGGTTATTTTCGCCGTGATCTTTGTTTATGTCCTGGTCTGTGTCGTAATGTATTTTCAGACAAGCTACATAGTGCGCTATGAGGTGCAGGAGGGCTCCCTTGCCACAAACAATATTTACCACGGCGTCGTGATCCGCAGGGAGAGCGTCGTTTATACCACCTCCGCGGGATATGTCAATTATTATGCCCGGGAGGGGGAACGTGTGGCAAAAAACGACCTGGTATATGTGGTGGATGAGACCGGACGGCTGAATGAAGAGCTGGAAGGTATGAATATGGGGGAAAATTCCCTGAGTGAGAGGGAGCTTGCCGAGTTCAGGAATGAGATCGTTAACTTCGTTCATGGTTTTGACAGATGCAATTTTGAAAAGACCTATGATTTCAAATACTCCTTAAAAAATACGGTGTTAAAGCTGGCAAATGTGAGCATGCTGCAGAGCGTCAGTGACCTCAACGGGGTCGCCGGCACAAATGTCATCAATTATTCCAATTCCCCTTCCTCCGGGATCGTGGCGTACTGGGTTGACGGCCTGGAGGAGCTGTCTCCCCAGGATGTGACAGCTGCACTGCTGGAGGAAACGGACTATGAGAAGAAGCAGTTTATAGGCAATTCCCTGATGGCCGCAGGGGATCCGGCATATAAGCTCTCCACCAGCGAGAACTGGTCCCTTGTGATTCCCATCGAGGAGGAGAGGGGAACGCAGCTGGAGGAAGAGGATTATATCAAGGTACGGTTTTTAAAGAATCAGTATGAGTCCTGGGGAAAGGTAACCCTCCTCCACAATGCGGACGGCAATACCTATCTGCAGCTGGATTTTAATAATTCCATGGTGAGCTTTATCTCGGACCGGTTTCTGGATGTGGAACTGATCCTGGAGGATGAAACCGGGCTGAAGATACCCGTATCCTCCATTGTGCAGAAGGAATTTTTCCTGATCCCGGAGGCATATGTGATTCCCGGAGGCAGTAACGGCGGCGAGAGCATTATGCGCCAGTGTTATCTGGAGGACGGCACTATTTCCAGCGAGGTTCTGGAGATAGATGTCTACAATTTTGATGAAGAAAATAAGGAATACTATGTGGACAGCTCGATCCTTGATGTGGGTGATATCCTGTATCAGCTGGACAGCCAGGAGACTTACGCCGTCAGCAAGCGGGCTACGCTGACCGGTGTCTACAATATGAATAAAGGCTATGCCGATTTCAAGCAGATCATCATTTTGTATGATAATGAGGAATATGCCATCGTGCAGCCCAACACAAAATACGGCCTGAGCGTATATGATTATATCGTGCTGGACGCGGATTCCGTCAGCGACGATCAGTTTATCAATCAGTAAATATGGAGGCTTGTCAATGATTCGTGACAATTTGGAACAGGTGCGGCAAAAGATAAAAGACGCCTGCGACAGGGCGGGACGGGATGCAGGGGAAGTTACCCTCATTTCTGTCAGCAAGACAAAACCCCTGTCCATGCTGGAGGAGGCATATGAGGCCGGCGCCAGGGACTTTGGCGAGAATAAGGTCCAGGAGCTGCTGGAGAAGATTCCACAGATGCCGAAGGATGTCCGCTGGCATATGATCGGTCACTTACAGCGAAACAAGGTGAAGTACATTGTGGGAAAGGTCTCTCTGATCCACAGTGTGGATTCCCTCCGGCTTGCGGAGGAGATCAGCAGGGAGGCGGTAAAACAGGACACGTCCGTGGATATCCTGCTGGAGGTCAATGTGGCACAGGAGGAGAGTAAATTCGGAACCACCCTGGAGGAGACCGCGGATCTGGCGATCAGCGTCTCAAAGCTGCCGGGAATCCACGTCTGCGGACTGATGACCATTGCCCCCTATGTTGAAAATGCAGAAGATAACCGTCAGTATTTTAGGAAGCTGAAACAATTGTCTGTTGACATTGAACAAAAAAACATTGATAATGTTAATATGAATGTCCTGTCGATGGGTATGACAGGTGATTATTCCGTGGCGGTGGAGGAGGGCGCCACCTGTGTGAGGGTGGGCACCGGCATCTTTGGGCAGCGGGATTATGTGAAAGGCGTGGTATCTGAATGAGTGTAATGGACAAGTTCTTAAATTATATGAAACTGAACGGTGAAGATGACGACGAGTATTATGACGACGAGTATCTGGACGATGAGGAGGATATGGAGCCGGCGCCCAAAAAGAGCGCTTCCAGGGCAAAGGATGTGGATGCCTACGAGGATACCGTCGCGAAGAAGCCTGTGTCGAACAAGATCACTCCCATTAACAAGCCCACATCCAAGCGCATGAACAACGGCAGCGGGATGGAGGTCTGCGTGATCAAGCCCACTTCTGTCGAGGATGCCCGTGAGATCACGGAGACACTGCTGGCAAACCGCACCGTAGTCCTGAACCTGGAGGGACTGGATGTGGATATCGCCCAGAGGATCATCGACTTTACCAGTGGCTCCTGCTTTGCCATCGGCGGCAATCTGCAGAAGATTTCCCACTATATTTTTATCATTACGCCTGCCAGCGTAGATATTTCCGGCGATTTCCAGGATATTTTCGGCGGTTCCTTTGAGATGCCGCTGAACAGTTAACGCATGGAGGAAGAGGTATACTGATGTCAGAGAGATTACCAATACTTTATTATAAAAAGCCCTGCTATGATATTGTTTTCACCCAGTCCTTTGACGGACTGTGGGACGAACTGCAGGCTCTGGGGTGTGACGGCAGACGGCTATGCATCGTGACGGATTCCAAGGTGGACGAGCTGTACGGAGCGGCCGTTTTCAGCCTGCTGGAGGGCAGATGCCGAAAGGCTGTCAAATATGTCTTTCCCAACGGGGAGGAGAACAAGACGCTGGACACGGTGCGGGGAGTCTATACGTTCCTGATCGAGGAAGGCTTCGACCGCAGGGATATGCTGATTGCGCTGGGCGGCGGCGTAGTGGGCGATCTCACGGGATACGCTGCGGCCACTTATTTGAGGGGCATCGATTTCATACAGGTGCCTACCACGCTGCTCTCCCAGGCGGACAGCAGCATCGGCGGCAAGACAGGTGTGGACTTTGACGGTTATAAAAATATGGTGGGGGCGTTCAAGATGCCCCGTCTGGTGTATATGAACCTGGCCGTGCTGGGCACCCTGGAGGACAGGCAGTTCTTTTCCGGCTTTGCGGAAGTGATGAAGAGCGCGCTGCTGAAGGACAGCATATTTTATGAGTGGCTGATAGAAAATATGTATGAAATCTGTGAGCGCGACCTGGATGTGTTACAGGAAATGCTCAGGCGAAGCTGCGGCATTAAGAAGCTTGTGGTGGAGAAGGATCCCACGGAGCAGGGCGACAGGGCGCTGCTGAACCTGGGACATACGATAGGACATGCCATAGAGAAATACAAAAATTTCAAATTATACCATGGGGAGTGCGTGGCCCTGGGCTGTGTGGCGGCGGCATACATTTCCTGGAAGAAGGAATTGCTGTCCATGGACGAGTACTATGAGATCAGGGATATGTTCGTACCCTTCAATCTCCCCATCTCCATAGACGACATCGAGCCTCAGGAGATTCTGCGGCTTACAAAGTCTGACAAAAAGATGGAGGCTGGAACGATCAAATTCGTCCTGCTCAAGAAGATCGGCAGGGCAGTGATAGACAGAACCGTCACAGACGATGAAATCCTGGCGGCTGTCAATGAAATTTATTTCAGCGAAGAGGATGCCCATGAATAAGAGAGTGAAGATGTTATTGATCGATGTGGTGATCGTGGCGGCGCTGCTGGCTTTTGACCAGTATACGAAAATGCTGGCGATCCTGCATCTGAAGAATAATCCGGCCATCGTGCTGATTGACGGGGTGCTGGAGCTGCAATATCTGGAAAACAGGGGATCTGCCTTCGGGATGCTGCAGAACCAGAAGTTTTTTATCCTGTTTGTGGGCATCATATTCCTTATGGTGATCCTGTTCTTCCTGTTTAAGCTGCCTGCGCAGAAGAAATATAATATCGTCCATGTCCTGCTGTCCGTCGTGATCGCGGGCGGGATCGGCAATATGGTGGATCGGTTCCGGTTTGATTATGTGGTTGATTTTATTTCATTTATTCTGATCAATTATCCGATCTTTAATGTGGCCGACTGTTATATTGTAGTGGCAATGATCAGTCTGTTTATTCTGTTTGCCTTTGTATTCAAGGAAAAAGATCTGGAATTCCTGAATTTTAAGCAGAACCGGTATCGGGAGATGAAATAAGGAACTGTTAAAGAATTAATCTTCACATTTGACTTGTCTGAGTTCGCAAATGCTGCGTTGTCATCAGTCGACGATGCCCGCATCGTCTCCTTCTTCCGCCTTGCCTTTGCATTCTCATCCTGCGTCAAAATGTAAAATGAATTCTTAACAGTTCCTAACACAGCGGAGAGGATAAACCGGATGGAACGGTTTCGATTTGAGATAACAGAAGAGCTGGAAGAGGAGAGGATCGATAAGTGTTTGTCAATGCTTATCGATTCTTTGTCGCGCTCTTTTATCCAGAAGCTGATCAAAGAGCAGGCGGTCACCGTCAACGGAGTCCCTGCGAAGGGAAGCTACCGGGTGAAAGCGGACGACACGGTTGAATTTGAGCTTCCCGAAGCCGTGGAGCCGGATATCGAGCCGGAAAACATCCCTTTGGATATTCTCTATGAAGACAGGGATGTGATTGTGGTAAATAAGCCCAAGGGGATGGTGGTGCATCCCGCGGCGGGCCACTACAGCGGCACGCTCGTGAATGCGCTGATGTATCATTGCGGCAGTGAGCTCTCCGGTATCAACGGATATATGCGGCCTGGCATCGTACACCGGATCGACAGGGACACCACCGGCTCCCTGGTCGCCTGTAAAAACAATGCGGCCCATCTGTGCCTTGCGGAGCAGCTGAAAGAGCACTCCGTCAACCGGCGCTATGTGGCCATCTGTTACGGCCGCCTGGAAGAGGAGGAGGGCGTCATTGACAGACCCATCGGGCGCCATCCCACAGAGAGGAAAAAAATGGCGGTCAATGAGCGGAGCGGCAGGCGTGCAGTGACCCATTACCGCATTTTGCGGAGGTTTGAGAAATATACTTATGTAGAGTGCAGGCTGGAGACGGGCAGAACCCACCAGATCAGGGTACATATGGCCAGCATCGGACACCCGCTTCTGGGGGATGAGGTCTATTCCAACCGGAAATGCCCCTTTCATCTGGAGGGTCAGACACTCCATGCGAAAACCCTTGGCTTCCGTCATCCCTCCACGGGGGAGTATGTGGAGGTGGAGGCGCCTCTGCCCGCGTATTTCAGTCATTTGCTGGAAGTGCTGTGACGAACAGTTCTATTTTTTGTAGTTGCCTGAATACTTTAAATATAGTATAATGTAATCAGAAAAACACAGAAAAGGGGTGCGTTATATGAATACAGTTATAACAATTGGCAGGCAATTTGGCTCTGCCGGACGTGAGATCGGAGAGAAGGTTGCAGAATATTTCGGCATTAAGTGTTATGACAAGGAGCTGCTGACCAGGGCGGCACAGGAGAGCGGCTTCTGTGAGGAAATGATCCAGAACCACGATGAGAGACCTACCAATTCGTTCCTGTATAATCTGGTCATGGATACTTACTCCTTTGGCTATAACGCATCCTCCTTCGTGGATATGCCCATCAGTCACAAGGTATTTCTGGCACAGTTCGACACCATAAAGAAGATCGCGGACGAAGGTCCCTGTGTGATCGTCGGCCGCTGTGCCGACTATGCGCTGGCAGATTACAAGAACGTGATCCACCTGTTCATCTATGGAAACGAGTCCTGCAAGGTAAAACGCATTATGCAGAAATATGACCTCAGCGAGGCAAAGGCAAAGGACATGATTCTCAAGAAGGATAAGCAGCGCCAGAGCTATTACAATTATTATTCTTCGAAGAAGTGGGGGCGCGCGGACAGCTATGACCTGTGTATCAACAGCAGCGTCCTGGGTGTGGAAGGCACCGTCAAGCTGATCACGCAGTACGTGGAAGACTTTGAGAAGAAAAACGGTTAAGCTGTCAGTACAGAGAAGTTACAAAGCGGGGAAAAAAACAGCTAAAAAAGATTGACAAAATAAGGCATCTCATGCTATGATACTACGGTATGCCGCATAACGAGGTATAAGTGTAACCGCGGGTAGCTGCGTTTACCACCAAAGTTAGCGAGTAAATGAACGAAGGTTCAGCCGTAGTTCATGAATAGGAGGTGCCTTAATATGTACGCAATTATTGCAACAGGCGGAAAACAGTACAAGGTTTCTGAAGGTGATGTGATCAAGGTTGAGAAGCTGGACGTGGAAGCTGGAAATACTGTTACTTTTGACCAGGTGATCGCAGTAAGTGACGGAGCCCTGAAGGTTGGCGGTGATGTAGCAAATGCAAGCGTGACCGCAACTGTCATGGAACAGGGAAAAGGTAAGAAGGTTATTGTATACAAATACAAGAGAAAAACCGGCTACCACAAGAAGAATGGTCACAGACAAGCATACACTCAGGTTAAGATTGACAAGATCAATGCATAATGTATCATGTTCACTCCGCGTCCATGGTACTCATGGCCATCCGGCCGCTGATTGTCCTGAATAAGGATATGTTATATTATGATAACTGTAGAGATCTGTAGGACCAGGAATCATGAATACAGAGGCTTTTTCTGTATGGGACATGCAGAGTACGCGAGGCCCGGCGAACCGGATATCGTGTGCGCGGCCGTCTCGGCGCTGACCATAGGAACTGTCAATTCCCTGGAGGAGCTGGCGGGAGAAAGGCTGCGTGTCAGCCAGGATCAGAGGACGGGATTTTTCAAATGTGATTTTGAGGGTACTTTGCAGGAAAAGTCCAGTTTCCTTATGGATTCCATGGTATTTTCACTGGAAAACATAAGCAGGGAATATGGCAAAAAGTTTCTACAAGTAAAAATCAAGGAGGTGTAGACCATGTTAAATATGAACCTTCAATTTTTCGCTCATAAAAAGGGAGTCGGTTCCACCAAGAACGGCAGGGATTCCGAGTCCAAGAGATTAGGTGCGAAGAGAGCTGACGGACAATTCGTAAAGGCAGGAAATATCCTGTACAGACAGCGTGGAACCAAGATCCATCCCGGCGTCAATGTAGGTATCGGCGGTGATGATACCCTGTTTGCCCTGGTTGACGGCGTTCTCCGTTTCGAGAGAAAGGGCAGGGACAAGAAGCAGGCTTCCGTTTATCCTGTTGAGAAATAACGATTACGAATGTGGGCGGGACTTCAAACTAAAGATGTTTGAAGTCCTGTTTTTACCTTATAGCTTATGTAGGAGATATTATGTTTGCAGACAGAGCCAGAATTTATGTCAGAAGCGGAAAGGGCGGCGACGGCCATGTCTCGTTCCGGCGGGAAAAATATGTGCCAAACGGCGGTCCCGACGGCGGCGACGGCGGCAGGGGCGGCGATGTGATCTTTGTGGTGGACGAGGGGCTTAACACCCTGATCGACTTCAGAAATATCCGAAAATATAAGGCGGGGGACGGCGAACCCGGAAACAAGAAAAACTGCCGCGGCAAGGACGGCCAGGACATCACCATAAAAGTCCCCCAGGGCACCGTGATCAAAGAAGCGGAGAGCGGAAAGGTCATTGCGGATATGTCCGGGGACAACCGGGAGATCGTCCTTCTAAGAGGCGGCCGCGGCGGAAACGGCAACCAGCATTACGCCACAAGCACCATGCAGGCTCCCAAGTATGCCCAGCCGGGACAGCCTGCCCAGGAGCTGGAGCTTCTGCTGGAATTGAAGGTGATAGCGGATGTGGGGCTGGTGGGATTTCCCAATGTGGGGAAATCCACGCTGCTTTCCAGGGTGACCAACGCAAGACCCAAGATTGCAAACTACCATTTCACCACCTTAAACCCAAATCTGGGGGTGGTGGATCTGGAAGGGACGGGCGGTTTTGTGATTGCGGATATACCGGGGCTTATTGAGGGCGCCTCGGAGGGAGTGGGCCTGGGCCATGAATTTCTGCGTCATATTGAGCGCACAAAGGTCATTATCCATATTGTGGATGCGGCGGGAACAGAAGGACGGGATCCCATTGCGGATATCTATGCCATCAACAGGGAGCTGGACGCTTATAATCCCGACATTGCGAAGCGTCCCCAGGTGATCGCGGCCAATAAGATCGATGCCATATTTGATCCGGAGGATCGTTCCGTGGAGGCCATCAAGGCGGAGTTTGAGCCGAAGGGGGTCAAAGTCTATCCCATTTCCGCAGTCAGCGGCGAGGGAGTGAGGGAACTGCTGTATCATGTCTACGAGATGCTGCAGGATATCGGTGAGGAACCCACTGTGTTTGAGCAGGAGTATTTCCCCGAAGTACAGTCCGGGGATCTCTCCAGGGAACCCTTTACCGTGGAATATGATGCGGAGGAGGATGAATATGTGGTGGAAGGTCCCAGGATTGAGAAGATGCTGGGCTATACCAATCTGGACAGCGAAAAAGGATTCCTTTTTTTCCAAAACTTCCTGAAAAATAACGGAATCCTGGAGCAGCTGGAGGGGCTTGGCATCAAAGAGGGAGATACGGTGCGCATGTACGGTTTATCCTTCCATTATTACAAGTGATGAAAATGAATATCCAAATATTGATTGGCATGCGCGCCATGACGCGCTAAGGGGTGGAAAAATGACAAGTAAACAGAGAGCGTATTTAAAAAGTCTCGCCAGCAAGATAAACCCTGTTTTTCAGGTGGGAAAATTCAGTCTGACGCCGGAATTTACCGAGGCGGTCAGCCAGGCATTTAACAACAATGAACTGATCAAGATCGCGGTTTTAAAAAACTGTGCGGACGATCCGAACGAGATCGGACAGATCCTTGCAGAGAGGACCCATTCCCAGCTGGTACAGGTGATCGGCAAGAAGATTGTACTCTATAAGCCTGACAAGGATAAACCAAGGATCGTGCTGCCCAGGGCGGGAGGAGCGGAAAAATAAGCTATGGGAAACAGACGTATTGGAATCATGGGCGGCACATTTAACCCCGTTCATATGGGGCATCTGCTGCTGGCCGAATGGGTGAAAGGCGAGGCCGGCCTGGATGAAATCTGGCTGATCCCCAGCGGAGTCTCTTATAGGAAAGAAGCGCAGGAGGTTGCTCCGGCGGAGGACAGGCTGCGGATGGCAGAGCTGGCGATCAAGAGAAACAGGTATTTCAAATGTCTTGACCTGGAGGTAAAGAGGAGCGGTTATACTTATAGCTACGAGACCATGGAGGAGCTGACCCGTGCTTATCCCGGGGATACCTTCTATTTTATCCTGGGGGCGGACTGCCTCTTTACCCTGGAAACCTGGAAATATCCCGAGAGGATCTTTCAGTGCTGTAAGCTGATCGCGGCGGTGAGGGATGACGCCTCCCCGGAGGCGATGGAAGAGAAGAAGAAGGAACTGGAACAGCGCTTCAGCGGTGAGATCCTGCTGCTTCCCTTTGTCAGGCTGTCCCTTTCCTCCACAGAGATCAGGGAGCGGATCAGACAGGGAAAGAGCGTGCGCTATATGGTGCCTGACAGTGTTTTAACTTATATTGAGGGAAAGAGGCTTTACAAATAGAATGAAGGCAGATAAGAAAAAGTCGGATCAGCTGAGGAAGCTTCGGAAGGAGATGGAGAAGCTTCAGGATGCCAGGCGGTTTGAGCATACCCTTGGGGTGGAGTTTACGTCAGCCGCCCTGGCCATGCGTTACGGAGCTTCTGTAAGGGACGCGCAGACAGCGGGGCTTCTGCATGACTGCGCAAAATGTCTCACAGACAGGGAGAGGGTCTCCATCTGTCAGAAAAACAATATCTCCATGACGGAACTGGAGATGGAAAATCCCTTTCTTCTGCATGCCAAAGTGGGCGCTTTTCTGGCAAGGGAGCGGTACGGGGTTACGGATCAGGACATTCTGAATGCCATCCATAACCATACCACCGGCAGACCGGGCATGAGCCTGCTGGAGAAAATCGTGTTCATTGCGGATTATATGGAGCCGGGCAGAAGCCATGCCCCAAATCTGGAGGAGATCCGCTGCATGGCGTTTGCAGATCTGGATCGGACCCTGCTGAAAATACTGGGCGATACTCTTGACTATCTGGACGGCGGGAACGGGGATGTAGACCCAATGACGAGAAAAACATGGGAATATTACAAAGAAAAAGCCGCACACGCGGCGGAATGAGAGGATATATGGAACAGAGATCAATGGAAATGGCAAAGCTTGCCATCGGGGCGCTGGAGGACAAGAAAGCGGAGGATATCCGTGTCATTGATATCAGTGAAGTGTCCGTGATTGCGGATTACTTCCTGATCGCCGGAGGAAACAACCGCAGCCAGATCCAGACGCTGTGTGACAATGTGGAGGAAGCGCTTGGAAGGGCGGGATATCCCTGCCGGCAGAAGGAGGGATATGACACCGCCAACTGGATCCTGATGGATTTCGGGGATGTGATTGTGCATATCTTTGACAAAGAAAACAGGCTGCTGTACGATCTGGAGCGCATTTGGAGAGACGGTAAGCTGGTGGAAGCAGAAAGCTTAAAATGAATAGCGTGAAACGCTTTTATCAGCGTGTCTCGAAAGGCCTGAAACTGGAAAAACAGGAAAGTGCCGTCACGGGCATGGAAAAAGGAAGCCGCATCATGGCAGCTTCCTTTTTCTGTGTTTTCTGAATTTTACATTTACTGCCTTATCGTTGCCTGTCAGGCTCGGCCCTGTCCGACAGCTTCATGAAAAAGCTGATCAGGTAAAGGCCGCAGGTGCCTACAAGGGTGTAGACGATCCTGGAAAGCCATGACATATCTCCAAAAATAAAAGCTACCAGGTCAAAACGGAACAGACCGATCAGGCCCCAGTTGATGGCACCTATGATAGCAATGGTAAGCGCAGTAGCATCAACATATTTGTTTCCCATATTAGCCCTCATTTCTGCGCGGTTTTGCTTCTCTTATGAAACCGGCAGTATTAATATCTGTAAAATCCAAAATAATATACACATTTTTTATTGACAAAAAAACAGGAACAATGTATTATTTAAAAATATATACAGATACATTATTGTATACATGTATATAGAAGGAGGAGATATTATGAAGAAATTCAAAAAATTTGCCTGTGTGGCAATGGCTTCGGCCATGGTATTTGCCATGGCAGGCTGCGGCTCTGATGGAAGCGGCAATGGCAATGGAAGCGGCAGCGCAGACGCGACTTCTTTCAAAATCGGTGGTACAGGCCCTTTGACCGGCGGCGCGGCAGCCTACGGACAGGCCGTTCAGAATGCGGCACAGCTGGCTGTGGATGAAATCAATGCCAACGGCGGCGTAAACGGATATACGCTGGAGCTGAACTATCAGGATGACGAGCATAATGCGGAGAAGGCGGTCAATGCGTACAATACCCTGAAGGACTGGGGTGTACAAATCGTTCTGGGCAGCGTTACCTCCGCACCCTGCATCGCCGTGGGGGACAAGACAAAGGACGACAATATCTTCCAGCTGACCCCTTCAGGTACGGCTGTGGATTGTACAAAGTTTGACAATGCTTTCCGCGTATGCTTCTCCGATCCCGCCCAGGGAACGGTTTCCGCACAGTACATCGGAGAAAATAACCTTGCCACCAAGGTAGCAATCATTTATGACAGTTCGGATCCCTATTCTTCCGGTATTTACGAGAATTTTGCCAAGGAAGCGGAAAATTATTCCTTTGAGATCGTGAGTGCGGAAGCCTTTACGGAGGACAGCAAGACTGACTTCTCCGTTCAGCTGCAGAAGACAAAAGATTCCGGGGCTGATATGGTATTCCTTCCGATCTATTACAGCGAGGCTGCCCTGATCCTTACCCAGGCAAACGGCATGGGCTTTTCGACCACATTCTTCGGTGTGGACGGCATGGACGGCATCCTGAGCGGCGTGGATAACTTTGATGCGTCCCTTGCGGAAGGCGTAATGTTCCTGACACCTTTTGCATCCACGTCCACGGAGACAAATATTGTCAACTTTGTGAGCGCTTACGAAGAAAAGTTTGGTGAGACTCCCAACCAGTTTGCAGCGGACGCTTACGATGGAGTGTATATCATCAAAGAACTTATTGAAAAGAGCGGTGTAAAACCCACCGATGATGTATCAACAATCTGCAACGGGCTCAAGGAAGCCATCTCCAACGGTTATTCCTTTGATGGACTGACCGGTAAAGGTATCACCTGGTCCGCGGACGGAGAGCCCAACAAGGCTCCCAGTGTCGTGATCATCAAGGACGGCGTTTACCAGCAGTTATAATCCGCAAGAGTCAAAGAAGAGCCAAAGGGGGCTGCTCCTTTCAGTGGGCAGCTCCTTTTACCTTATAAGAAACTATGCGAAACTATGGATTCTTAAGGCTGTTTCTGCTATACTTGATTCAATGGACATTTAGGTATCAACAAACACACGTTATATACTAGTACTGCATTGCGCAATTAACAGTGAATTCAGCACCGCCTATTTGCGCCAGTGCTTCGTTGTCATCAGTCAGCGATGGATCCACATCGCTTCCTTCTTCCGCCTTGCGCTGACACAAATATCCGGCACTGAAATTCACTGCTATATGCGCAATGCAGTACTCGTGAGTTGAAATGACAGATGGAGGGGTTTCATGAGTTTTGTACAATATTTAATCAGCGGGCTGAGTCTGGGAAGCGTATACGCCCTGATTGCACTGGGGTATACCATGGTTTATGGTATTGCCAAAATGTTGAACTTTGCCCACGGGGATGTCATCATGATAGGCGCGTTTACCACATACACAGTCTGCAGTACCATGGGTCTGCCTACGGCGGCAGGAGTGCTTGCAGCAGTGGTTCTCTGTACGCTGCTTGGTGTCTGCATAGAGAAAGTGGCATATAAACCTCTGAGAAAGGCCGCATCTCCCCTGGCAGTCCTGATCACGGCAATCGGAGTCAGTTATCTGCTGCAGAACATTGCCCTGCTGATTTTTGGAACCAATACCAAGGCATTTGCCTCCGTTGTGTCTCTGGATGCCATTAAGCTTGCAGATGGACAGATCACCTTTACGGGAGAAACCATAGTGACCATTATCGCTTGTATTGTCATTATGGCTGGTTTGATGCTCTTTATCAAAAAGACCAAGGCAGGTCAGGCCATGCTGGCTGTGTCCGAAGACAAGGGAGCAGCACAGCTTATGGGGATCAATGTGAACGGAACAATTGCGCTGACTTTCGCAATCGGCTCGGCGCTGGCTGCCATTGCAGGGGTGCTGCTTTGCTCGTCCTATCCTTCCCTGAATCCCTATACCGGTTCCATGCCGGGCATCAAGGCTTTCGTGGCGGCGGTTTTCGGAGGCATCGGTTCCATTCCGGGCGCTTTTATCGGCGGTATCCTTTTGGGAATTATCGAGATTTTTGCCAAGGCGTATATTTCATCCCAGATGGCGGATGCCATTGTATTTGCCATACTGATCGTGATTCTGCTGATCAGGCCCACGGGACTTTTCGGCCGGAACATTCAGGAGAAGGTATAAGACCGTTCTGGAAACAGATACACGCGAAAGAACGTAGAAGCAGCGTTCTTCCCATAAAGAATTGGAGTTAATATGAGAATGATGGCCGCAAAAATCAAATCAAATAGAATATTGAGAAGTAACCTGATCACCTTTGGCATGGTGATTGGCGTGTATATTATTGTCCAGATATTGGTGGCTGCAGGCGCTGTGTCCAGCCTGGTCAGGGGGCTTCTGGTTCCTCTCTGCACCTATGCGATTCTGGCGGTATCCCTGAACCTGACAGTGGGAATCCTGGGGGAACTCAGTCTGGGGCACGCCGGATTCATGTGCATCGGGGCATTCAGCAGCGCGTTCTTTTCCAAGTGCATGCAGGATGTGATCCCCATAGCCGGGATACGTTTCACCATTGCCATATTGATCGGGGCGTTGACCGCAGGAGTGTTCGGCCTTCTGATCGGGATTC
The DNA here is from genome assembly GCA_948473115.1 of uncultured Lachnospiraceae bacterium. GTDB lineage: Bacteria > Bacillota > Clostridia > Lachnospirales > Lachnospiraceae > Acetatifactor. Next base: position 64,708 of record CAOKWI010000005.1, read on the forward strand.
CCGTCCTCAGGCTGAAGGGGGATTACCTTGCCATAGTGACGCTTGCCTTCGGTGAAATTGCAAAAAATATAATCAACATGCTGTACGTCGGAATCGACGAATCCGGAATCCATTTTTCTACCCGCAATTCCCTGGAACTGAATCTTTCGGAAAACGGTGTGGTGATCATCCAGGGGGCGCAGGGAATCACGGGGACCCCCAATGATTCCAGCTTCACTGTGGGGATATTGCTTCTCCTGATTACCCTGGTGGTGATACTGAATCTGATCCACTCAAGGGACGGACGCGCCATTATGGCGATCCGTGACAATACCATTGCGGCGGAGTCCGTGGGAATCAATATCACAAAATATAAGCTGATGGCGTTCTCCATCTCGGCTTCCTTTGCCGGCGTTGCTGGAGTGCTTTACGCCCACAATCTTTCCTCTTTGAGTGCAACGTCCAAAAACTTCGGCTACAATATGTCCATTATGATCCTGGTATTTGTGGTGCTGGGCGGCATTGGAAATATCAGGGGATCCATCATTGCCGCGGTAGTGCTTACATTGCTGCCGGAATTGCTGCGGGGTCTGAACGATTACCGCATGTTGATCTATGCAGTGGTGTTGATTGCCATGATGCTGTTCAACTGGGCTCCTTCCTGTATCCGGTGGAGAGAGAAGATTGTGTATAAGCTGAAATCCGGAAAAAAACACGCAAAGGGGGCTGAATAGGAATGGCAATGTTAGAGATACGGAATCTGAGCATTTCCTTCGGCGGGCTCCGGGCTGTGGACGACTTTAATGTCGAGGTAAGGAAAGGCTGCCTGTATGGCCTGATCGGTCCAAACGGCGCAGGAAAGACGACAGTGTTTAATCTGCTGACGGGCGTGTATAAGCCCAATGAGGGAATTATTACGCTGGACGGCCAGGATATCACAGGGAAAAGAACCATTGACATCAATCATGCCGGCATAGCACGGACCTTCCAGAATATCAGGCTTTTTAAAGATCTGTCCGTGGCGGATAATGTGAAAGTAGGACTGCATAACCACATGCATTACAACACTTTGGAGGGCATTTTGCGGCTGCCCAGATACCGTGCGGTGGAAAAGCAGCTGCAGGAGCAGGCACTGGAGCTGTTGAAGGTATTTGAGCTGGAAGCGGAGGCGGATGTCCTTGCCGCGAATCTTCCCTATGGCAAACAGCGCAAGCTGGAAATCGCAAGGGCGCTGGCAACGAAACCAAAGCTGCTTCTGCTGGATGAGCCGGCGGCGGGAATGAATCCCAATGAGACGCTGGAGCTGATGAATACCATCAAGTTTGTGCAGGATCATTTTGATATGACAATTATTTTGATCGAGCATGATATGAGGCTGGTCAGCGGGATCTGTGAGGAACTCACGGTGTTGAATTTCGGCCGTGTCCTCTGTCAGGGTGCCACCAATGATGTGTTGAAGGATCCGGAAGTGATCAAGGCATATTTAGGCGAGTAGTGTGAAAGGTATATACTATGATGTTAGAGGTTAAGGATTTACAGGTGTTTTATGGCATGATACAGGCGATCAAGGGTGTTTCCTTTCATGTGGATGAAGGAGAGGTGGTTGCCCTCATCGGCGCTAACGGAGCCGGAAAGACGACAATCCTTCACACGATATCCGGCCTGCTTCCTCCCAAGGAGGGAAGTGTCATTTTTGAGGGAACGGATATCACCAAAGTTCCCAGCCACAGGATCGTTTCCATGGGAATGGCTCATGTCCCCGAAGGAAGACGTGTTTTTGCACAGCTCTCCGTCCTGCAGAACCTGAAGATGGGTGCATATACCAGAAAGGATAAAAATGAGATCCAGCAGACACTGCGGACGGTGTTTGACCGTTTCCCCAGGCTGGAGGAGCGCCAGAACCAGATGGCAGGAACCTTAAGCGGAGGCGAACAGCAGATGCTTGCCATGGGAAGAGCGCTGATGTCCCACCCCAGGATCATATTGATGGATGAGCCTTCCATGGGGCTTTCCCCTATTTTTGTAAATGAAATCTTCGATATCATCCAGGAAGTCAGCAAAAGCGGAACTACCGTTCTCCTGGTTGAACAGAATGCAAAAAAGGCTTTATCCATTGCGGACAGGGCATACGTGCTGGAGACAGGCAGGATTGTCCTGGAGGGCAGCGCCGGAGATCTGCTGAATAATGATTCGGTAAAGAAGGCTTATTTGGGCGAGGGATGACGCAGGACAGGACGGTTCACATTAAGGAAGCTGAAAGAAATAACCTGATAAATTTTACGGTGGATGAATTGGCAGAGGCGAGACGGAAGAGGGAAGCGTAGTGTGCTACGCTGACCAATGGTGCTGTGTGCCAGTGGCACACGTCCAGCACGAACCGAAGCGGAGCGGAGACCAACGAAGCATATGCCGATTCAGACAAGTAAAATAGCAGGTTATTTCTTGAAGATTCCTAAGGAACTGGTAAGAAACAACTTCATGTTTTGATGTAGGATGAGGTTGAAAGGTTTATTTCCCAACAGTTCTTAAGGCTCAGTGACGGGAAGGAGAGATTACTATGGAAAAGGTTGTGATCACCATTGCACGGCAGTATGGCAGCGGCGGGCGTACCATTGGTGAAATGCTGTCTCAAAGGCTGAATATCCATTATTATGACAAGGAACTGATGAAACTGGCAAGCGAAGACAGCGGGATCAATGAGGCACTGTTTGCCAATGCGGATGAAAAGGTAAAAAGCACCCGCCTGTTTCACATTGCCAGAAGTGTATACGGCGGGGAACTGATCCCTCCGGAGAGCGATAACTTTACTTCTACGGACAATCTCTTTAATTATCAGGCCAAGATCATTCGTCAGCTTGCGGAAGAGGAGTCCTGTGTCATCATTGGCCGTTGTGCGGACTATGTGCTCAAGGATTATGACAATGTCCTCAGCGTATTTATCCATGCGCCGAAGGACTTCTGTCTCGAACAGGCCGCAAAGAAGCACAGCATGAGCCGGAAAGAGCTGGAGAAGTTTATCCAGAAGACCGATAAACACAGGTCGGATTACTATACCTACCATACGGGAAGAAGCTGGTTTGATGCCAGAAATTATGACCTTTGCCTGGACAGCTCCAAACTGGGATTTGACAGGTGTGTGGATGAGATTATCTCCTATATGAAAGTACGGTTCCAGTGATGGAAAGGTTTCAGCGTTGAGTAAGCGTTGCTTACATTCCAGATGATGAAACGGTTCAGATGAACGGTTTTACCAGTCGCCCCGCCAGTAGAACAGGTGGGGCGACTGTTTTCTGTAAATATCGGTATCAACGATAAAATCGGAATACGCCAAACACTTTTCCGAGAATCTGGCAGTCGTTCACAATGATGGGATCCATGGTATCATTTTCCGGCTGCAGACGTATATGGCCGTTTTCCTTGTAAAATGTTTTTACCGTGGCGGAGTCATCGATCAGTGCAACCACGATATCACCGTTGGACGCTATGTTGCAGACATTTACAAAGACACGGTCTCCGTCAAATATACCGGCATTGACCATGGATTCCCCTCGGACATTTAAAATGAAAGATTCTCCTGAAGGAACCAGGTCTGCAGGAACAGGAAAGTATTCCTTCACATTTTCTTCTGCCAAAATGGGCTGTCCGGCAGCGACATTTCCAACGACAGGCAGACTTACCATCTCCGTGCGGACCATCTGAAAACTGTCATCACAGATCTCTATGGCACGGGGCTTGGTAGGATCGCGTCGGATATAACCGTTTTTCTCCAGCGTTTCCAAATGAGAGTGAACGGAAGAGGTAGACTTCAGGTTCACTGTTTCACAGATTTCCCGCACAGTGGGTGGATATCCCTTCTTCAATATCTCGTCCTTAATATAATTGAGAATTTCCTGCTGCTTTGCTGAAATTTTTCCATAACTCATAGTATATCTACCTTAACCTTTCTAAATATTATATATTGCCCTGCAATTCACGTTGGATGGCCACTCAGCCGCTGATTTTTCTACCATGGTCATTATATCACAGTTTTAAGGAAAAAGCAAACATATATTCCAAAAATATGTTCGATTTTTCTATTGACAAACAAATGTTCCTGTGATATAGTCCAATCATAGGAGCGAACGTGCGTTCCGAACATATGGGCTGAGAGGTTAAATGCTATGGATATAAGGGCGATGAGAAGAAACAGTATGACGGAGAATTATGGACGAGCCAGGGAACTGGGACGATGCAGAAGGGTGCAGAGTCTTAGAAGAGCGCGCCTGCGCAAATGCCTGACATGGAGTTTGACGCTGGCAGTCATTTTCTGCATGATCCTTGTCTGTACCATGCTATACGGTTCTATCAGGGTGCAGGCAAATACAGGATATAAATACTATACCTGTATCACGGTGGAAGAGGGTGAGACCTTCTGGAGCATTGCGTCCCGATACAGGGATACTGCTTATTATGAAGATGTGGAAAGCTATATTGCAGAAGTGGAAAATATCAATCATCTGGACGCTTATGAAACACTGTTGGCAGGACAGCGTCTGATTATACCTTATTATTCTGCGGAATATCAATAGGGTACACTGCTATTTTTCCCTTAAGTGTACCATTGTGGCCGCTTTCCTGCGGCGTTCATCTGCCTGGGCCGCATAATGCTTCCGGGTTGTATTGACGTCCTTGTGACCAAGTACGTCCGCCACCAGGTAAATGTCCCCAGACTCCTGGTATAGGGTAGTGCCGTAGGTACTTCTGAGTTTGTGGGGGGTGATTTTTTTTAAAGTAGTCACCCTGGAAGAATATTTCTTTACCAGGTTTTCTACGGAGCGTACGGCCATCCTGCGGTTCTGCAATGACAGAAACAGCGCATTTTCATGCCCTTCGGCGGGAATCATGTGGTTTCTTTCCTCAAGGTAATCCAACAGTGCGGTTTCCACCTCAGCGCCAAAATAGATGACTGCCTCATAGCCTCCCTTGCGCCGGATCTTGATTCCGTTTACCTCAAAATTGACATCGGAAATGTCCAGTCCCACACATTCGGAAACACGGATCCCGGTGCCCAGGAGCAGTGTCAGGAGCGCCACATCGCGCAGTTTTGTCTTTTTATGGTATTCCAGTTCCTTTTTAGTCAGTTTTGTCCCGTCTTCCACCTGGTCTAACAAAATTGCAACCTCATTCGGCTCCAGACGGATGATTTCTTTCTCATGCAGCTTGGGAAGAGGAACCAGCGCCGCAGGATTGGTACTTATCATTTCGTTCTGGAAGTAATAATTATAGAAGCTGCGCAGAGCGGCAAGTTTTCTTGCTTTGCCCCGCTCCTCATTGGAGATATCCTTTCCGTCCTTCTGGTACAGCGACATGTACTGCAGATATTCCTCGATATCCACCCGCTTGATCTCATCCAAAATGGAAAGGGGGAATTCAATGATCTCCATTTTCTTGCATATGGCATTGTTTTCATGCAGATATTCAAAGAACAGACGGATATCGTAAGCATAGGCAAGCCTGGTCCGCGAGGATGTATATTCTTCTATGCCTCGGAAAAATGCCTTGCAGAAGGCAGGAAGCGTCTCCAAAACGGTTCGCATTTTTAAAATGTTCTGCTTATTTTGTTCATCATGGTAATTATTTGGTTTCATTACTGCCAAGGTACTCCACCCAGCCTTTCATATTTCCGGTTCTGACAGCAGTAAACATGCGCTCCTTCACACCGGGATTTTCAAGATTTAACTGCCGCAGCAGCTTTTTCACGTATTCCCGCTTCGTATGCCCGTCCGCGGGACAGGGACTTTTCACTACAGGAACATCATATTTATTTACAAAGCCGATCACATCCGCTTCATTCATGTACATGAGTGGGCGGATAACGGTAAGATCCATGCGGTCAAGATAAGTGACGGGGGCAAAGGTGTGAAAACGCCCCTCGTAGATCAGGGACATCAGCATGGTCTCCACCACGTCATCCTTATGATGCGCATAGGCAACCTTATTACAGCCTGCCTCTTTGATTGCCTGGTTCAATGCGCCTTTCCGCATTTTGGCGCAGAGGGAACAGGGATTTTCCTCCCTGCGTTCCTCAAATATGATCCGGGCAATATCCGTCTTGACAATGGTATATTCCACTCCGAGCGTATTGCAAAGTTCCTGTATCCTGTCCAACTGCAGATTTTCGAATCCCAGATCCACCGTCACGGCATGGATCTCGAAATGCTCCGGATAAAAGCGCCTCAGGTCGTTCATGGCATACAGGAGAGTGAGACTGTCTTTTCCGCCGGAGATCCCTATGGCGATCCTGTCCCCATTCTGAATCATATGGAAATCATCCACCGCCTTACGGACATGGCTTAATACCTGCTGTAATTTCATTTGTGTACCCCTTGTGTGCTCTGGAAAGCATACCAATCTATACTCATAAGCGCATATATTTGCCGCTTTTTGCCTTATATTACTGAGACGTTCACTGTGCCGTGCATCTCTATTGTATTATAAACGATTTTTCAGGGAAATCAAAGAGTGCAAATTGATATTTTGATTTTTATATGGACATACTGTTATTGTTCACACGATTTTATAAGTCAACAACCCCGCTGCAAGCAACGGGGTATCAAGCTAGCAACGCTGCAGAGCAGAAGGTGTCCCATGGACACCTTGGTATGGTGACCCTCGCGGCATTCGCCAAGTCAGCTTGCTGACTTTATGCCCGTGCAAGCAGCGGCACAAAGTCAGTTACACTGACTTGGCTCATTGCTCGCGGGAATCAAAAAAAGAAGAAGGAGAATTTGATTATGGCAGTGGATTTTACCAGGAGCATTACGAAGGATAATCTGATGAGGGCTTTCGCCGGTGAAAGTCAGGCAAGGAACAGGTACACGTTTGCGGCATCCCAGGCCAAAAAGAATGGCTTGTATGTGGTCAGCGCTGTTTTCGCGTTTACGGCTTCTCAGGAGAAAGAGCACGCGGAAATATTTTACAACCATTTAAAGGAAATGGCCGGTGAAACCATTTTTATAGACGGCGGATATCCTGTGGATATCTCCGATAATGTGGCTGATCTCCTTTCCATGGCGCAGCACAATGAATATGAGGAACATGACGATGTCTATAAGGCATTCGGTGAAAAGGCAAGGGAAGAGGGCTTTGACAGAATCGCGGCTTCCTTCCTGCAAATTGCGGAAATTGAAAAGATCCATGGAGACCGCTTCGGGAAGTTTGCCCAGCTGTTAAAGGAGGGCAATCTCTTTGTGTCGAATGTGGAAGAGGAGTGGATGTGCTTAAACTGCGGTTATGTGTTTAAAGGCACCAAGGCTCCCGCCGTCTGCCCGGTATGCCAGCATGACCAGGGATATTTCATTCGATTTGAACTTGCACCTTTTTGCAGATAAGAGTATTATAGTAGTAAATCCATACCAAAGAGGGGACGTTTTTCATGAAATTCAAATTTAACAATAAATATTTCCGATGGGGTATGACAGCTTTTATTGTCATTGCCGCCAGCATAGTATTTTATTACCTGATGTTCCACCATTCCAATATTAAGGCAGGCATTGCCATGGCAACGGATATTGTGATGCCGGTCATGCTGGGGCTGGTCATGGCGTATCTGCTGACCCCCATCCTGAATTTCCTGGAAGATAAAATACTGGTTCCCCTATGCAATATATGGGAAATAAAAGAATCCGCCAAAAGGAATTCTATCATCAGGGGGATCGGCATACTGGTCACGGATTTTTTGTTTATCTCATTGATCTATCTGCTGGTTGCCATGTTGCTGTCACAGATTATCCCCAGCATACAGAATATTGTCGGGAATTTTGAGTCTTACACCAGCAATTTCATTAAATGGCTGGATCAACTGCTGGAAGACAATCCAGAGGTGGGAACGTATGTGACACAGACTGTAAACAAATACTCGGATGAATTAGAAAAACTGATGAACGATTTCACCAAGATCAGCCCGCTGATCAAGACGGTATCCCTCAGTGTCATCAATGTACTGGGCGTGCTGTGGGACAGCATTATCGGTTTTGTGATCTCCATCTATGTCCTGGCCAGCAAGGAAAAATTTGCCGGACAGGCAAAAAAGATTGTTTATGCGGTATTTGAAAAAAATACCGCGAACATAGTGATCCGGAATTTCCGTTTTACCCACCAGACTTTCATCGGCTTTATCAGCGGCAAGATCCTGGATTCCATCATTATCGGCATTTTGTGCTTTATCGGTACTTCCATCCTGCATACGCCATATGCGGCGCTGGTCAGCGTGATCATCGGCGTCACAAATGTCATTCCTTTTTTTGGGCCTTACCTGGGCGCAATTCCATGCGGGGTGCTTGTCCTTGTCGTAGACCCGGGACATCCTTTGAACTGTGTTTACTTTTTACTGTTTATCCTGATATTGCAGCAGTTTGACGGCAATATTCTCGGGCCTAAAATACTGGGAAGTTCCACGGGGCTCACCGGCTTTTGGGTCATTTCTTCCATTACTTTGTTCGGTGGACTGTTCGGGGTGCTGGGTATGATAATCGGCGTTCCTATCTTTGCGGTGATTTACGCAGCAATCAAATCTCTGGTCAATACTTCCTTACAGAAGAAGGCTCTGCCCTGCGAGACAAAGAAATATCAAAACCTGGATTATATTGACGAGGATGGCTTGCATGAGAGTGTACCGGAGAAAAAGAATTCAAAGAATAGAAATATCAATCCGGCAAAATCGGAACATAAACCAATGACGGAAGAAAATTCGGTCCCTGACACAGATCGGACAGATTCCTGAGAATGAAGTTCTGAGGGGAACGGCAGATTCCTGAGGAATGGATTACTGAGGGAAACGGCAGATCCTTGAGAATTGGGTTCTGAGGTAGAAGCATTCAGGTAAACAGGAAGGTGTTCCGCGGGAAACCATGCGGACAGGAGCAGGGGAAAATGCGATTTTTAATACAGAGAGTAGCACATGCGGCCGTTGAAGTAGAAGGCCGGACAATCGGCAGTATCGGAAAAGGTTTTCTGGTATTTGTGGGGATCAGTTGTACGGATACGGAAGCGATTGCCGATAAGATGGTCAGGAAGCTGATCGGGCTCAGGATATTCGAGGATGAGAATGGCAAGACCAACCTGGATCTCAAAGCAGTGGGCGGGGAAATGCTGATTATTTCCCAGTTTACCCTGTATGCGGACTGTAAAAAGGGAAACAGGCCGTCTTTTACAAATGCGGGAGCACCGGGACCTGCGGAGGAGTTATACCAGTATATCATCCGGCGTTGCCGACAGGAGGCAGCAAGGGTTGAAGAGGGCAGTTTCGGCGCGGAAATGAAGGTTTCCCTGTTGAATGACGGACCTTTTACCATATGGCTGGACTCGGAGGAAATCTGCGGCGCATAACTTTTTGGCATCAAAGACATACTGAGATACATAACAATATACAAAAGAGGGTGTTCATACCCTCTTAAGAGAAAATGGAGGGTACATATGATTAATTTTGTGACATCTGTGGCGGTTATTGCGGTTATTCTACTGGTGGTGATCTTTCTGACCGGTTATGTGAAGGCGTCTCCTGACACGGCGCTGATCATATCTGGACTGCGGAAAAAACCGAAGGTACTGATCGGTAAGGCAGGAATCAAGATCCCTTTTCTGGAGAGGAAAGATGCCCTGAACCTGCAGCTGATACCCATTGACGTCAAGACATCCAGCGCAGTGCCCACGGCGGACTACATAAACATCAACGTGGATGCCACCGTAAATGTGAAGATCAGTGACAATGAGGAGCGCCTGAAACTGGCAGCACAAAATTTTCTGAACAAGAAACCTGAATACATCGGCCACGTGGCCAGGGAGGTCCTGGAAGGAAATGTTCGTGAAATTGTAGGTAAGATGGCTCTGGAGGAAATGGTTTCCGACAGACAGAAATTTGCCATGCTGGTAAAGGAAAATGCGGAACCGGATCTGGCTGCAATGGGTCTGGATATCATCAGTTTTAATGTACAGAATTTCGTGGATGGCAACGGTGTTATCGAGAATCTGGGTGTGGACAATATTGTGAAGATCCAGAAGAATGCCGCCATTTCCAGGGCGGAAAGCGAGAAGGAGATCGCCAAAGCCCAGGCTCAGGCCAAGCGTGAGGCGAATGAAGCCGAGGTTAACGCGGAATCCGAGATTGCAAAGAAAAAGAATGAACTGGATATCCAGAAGGCTGAATTAAAACGTGAAGCGGATGTGAAGCGCGCGGAAGCGGACGCAGCGTATAAGATCCAGGAAGAGGAACAGCGTAAGACGGTGGAAGTCACCACTGCAAACGCCAACATTGCAAAGCAGGAGAAGGAAATTCTCTTAAAGCAGAGAGAAGCCGAAGTGATGGAGCAGGCTCTGGATGCCCAGGTTAAGAAAAAAGCGGAAGCGGAAAAATTTGCGAAGCAGCAGTATGCTGACGCGCAGCTCTATGAGCGTCAGCGCGAAGCGGAAGCAAAGAAGTTTGAAACAGAAAAGGAATCCGAGGCGATGAAAGCCCAGGCCGAAGCCAAAAAATACACGATGGAACAGGAGGCGGAAGGTATCCGCACCCGCGGTGTTGCGGAGGCTGAGGCGATCCGGGCAAAAGCCATAGCCGAGGCGGAAGGTATTGAGAAAAAAGCGGAAGCCATGGCAAAGATGGGTGAAGCCGCGGTACTGGAAATGTACTTTAAGGCATTGCCTGAGGTGGTTAAGAATGCAGCTGAACCTTTGTCCAATGTAGATAAGATCACCATGTACGGAGATGGAAATTCTGCAAAGCTGATGAAGGATGTTATGGGCACGGTTGTACAGATCACGGACGGATTAAAAGAATCCACAGGAGTAGATCTGCAGGCAGTGTTGTCAGGATTCCTGGGTGGAAAGGTGGCCACCGGCACCTCACAGAATGGTTCTGTCATAACAGGCTCAAATAATCCCGTGCCCAACAACAATTTAGAATAATTATCCTCGCGGCATTCGTCAAGCCACTGTGTTGGATTTATGCTCTTGCAAACAACACAGTCGACTTGGCGAATTGCTCGCGGGAACAAGCAGAAGAGAGGGCATTTAATTATGGGAATACTTCATACCTTTTTTTCTCAATATTTCCTTAACGGTATCATTGAGTTGTTTGTCACACTCATAAACCTGATCAAGAGCAACGGTTATACCGTGGATACCGTAAAGCAGATGAACCATGGTAGCAGCAATGCATATAGTAATGAAATTGTTTTGACATTACTTGAACCAATATATGATTCATATTGTACCTATTTAGAGGAACATGAAGAAATAGATTTTAATGATATGATTCATATGGCAGCACGGTATGCCGAAGAGAAGAAATATATTAGTCCATATAAGTATGTAATAGTTGACGAGTATCAGGATATTTCCAAAGCCCGATTTTCACTGCTATACAGTATGCGGCAGGCGAATCCCTACAAGCTGTTTTGTGTAGGAGATGACTGGCAGAGTATTTATCGTTTTGCAGGAAGCGATATCAGTTTTATTTTGAACTTTGAATGTTATTGGGGTGCTGCCGAAATCAGCAAGATTGAAACTACATACCGTTTTTCACAAAAGCTTATAGAAGTCAGCGGAGACTTCATTATGCAGAATCCAATACAAATCAAAAAGGCTATCAGGGGAAAGACGGACTCAGTAGGTTTTGCGTTAGGGGAAATCAGCGGTTATACTGAAAAATACGCCATTGAATTCATGATTAAAAGACTTGACGAACCGCCAAAGGGCGCAAGTATATTTTTTATTGGAAGATATCTATCCGATGTCAATTTATTAAACAATAATACATCGTTAGAATGCCAGTATAATAATATCAGCAAATTAATTGATGTAAATTATACGAAAAGAAAAGATCTGAAAATGACTTTCCTTACAGCACATAAGTCTAAAGGACTACAGGCGGATTATGTATTCATTATTAACAATAAAAAATCAAGAATGGGATTTCCAAGTAAAATACAGGATGCAGCTCTCTTGAACCTGTTATTAGACAATACGGATCGCTTCCCATATGCGGAAGAACGGCGGCTTTTTTACGTGGCATTGACAAGGGCAAAGAAAAAAGCATTTATCCTTACTGTCAATAATCAAGAATCAGAATTTGCCTTAGAATTAAAAAAACGCTATGAGAAAGAACTCAAGCATGAACGATTTGAATGTCCATTATGCGGTGGACAGCTGCAAAAAAAATCCGGACCCTATGGTGAGTTTTGGGGATGTTCAAATTATAAAATAAAAGGATGTACTTTCAAAAGAACCAAGTAAGGTTGGTAACAGATCAGGAAAGCTGACTTTATAAAGCGTTCCAACTATTCGTTAAACTTGTCTTTTGCGAATAGTTGGAACGGGGCAGCCACCACTATCTTATTTCATTCATCTCCACTTAAATACTACCCATTAAATACTACCCAATGTAAAGAAATATGCCGCAATCTGTGCGCGGGAACTGAATGATTCTCCATTGTCGATCAGGTCGGCAACTTCCTCACGGGTGTAAAACTTTGCCTCAATCTGTTCATTTTCGGAAGAATTGTCCTCAAAATCGCCTTCAACCTCGGCAAAGGCAATATAGGTCGTGGTATCGGAAAAAGCCACTGCAGCAAAGGAAGGCGGCAGGATTTTTTTAATTTCTTTTACCCTTAATCCTGTTTCCTCATATAATTCCCGCGCAATGCAGGCTTCAATGTCCTCACCGGTCTCCAGCATTCCTGCGCAAAGATTGTACACGGTGCGGTTTACGCCCATGCGGAATTCGTGTAGTAATAAAAGTCTATCATTATTGGTTGCAACAATAGAAACGCCGCTGGGCTTCGCCCCCAGATCCTCAGCGCTCTTCAGTTCCCTTCTGCTGACAATCTCATACTTCTTTTCCCTGCCAAGCTTGTTGAGATATGTAATCTCATAGTTTTTCAGATATTTCCCATCTTTTACCTTTTCAAATCGAATCAATTCCATTCTTATACCTCTTTTCGCGCAATGGCGCGCAAACCAATTCCGTATTTATTTCCGCAGTTGCTCACGTAGGGGTTTACTTGTCTTCTTCCGGGTAATCTCCACCAGTCCCAGGGGTGTCATGTCCACGACCGTGGTTCTGATCCTGTCCCTGCCGGTCAGCTGTCTCAACAGGTTCATGACCTGAGTCCTGGAGGAATCCTGTGCCATGTTGATAAAATCAACTATGATAATGCCTGACAGATTGCGCAGCCGCAGCTGTAAAGCGACTTCCTCTGCAGCCTCCAGATTGACGGCCAGTGCAGCCTCCTCATTGCCCTTCCTGGTCTCATATTTGCCTGAATTGACGTCGATTACTGTCAGGGCTTCTGTGGGTTCAATAACGAGATAACCGCCCGATTTGAGCCATACACGGCTTCCCAGGGCCGTTTCCATCCTGCTCTCAATGGAATACAGGCTGGAAAGGGTCAGCAGATCGTCCTGGTACAGCCGCAGCGGCCTAGAATCCTCATGGGATTCACAATAGTCCTGAAGCTTCTGATAAAGCTTCTCATTGTCAGTTACGATCTCCTGATATTCCTGCCCGTCGGCCAATTCCTGCAAAACAGCCTCCACGGCGCCGGGAGCTTCCTTCAGGCAGGTAAAGCAGCTCCTGTATCTCGCCCTGTGCAATAATCGGGCATATTCTTCCATAAGCGCGAAGAAGTATTTTTGCAAAGGCTCCTGCTGTAAAAAAGCATCGACTGCGTCCGCCGCTTTCGTCCGGACGATACAGCCTGTGGGAGGCAGGGGGAGAAGCTCCGTGGAAATATGCTCGGCAGCCAGACGTTCCGCGGAGCATGCGGACAACAGATTGTCCCATTCCTGGATCAGTTCACCGTTTCGGGCGATGACACCTTCTGTAAACAGGTATGTGATCCTTTTTCTGAGAGCCTCCCTCTTCTCTTTCTCAAGCTTGGCGGAATAGCTGATCTGCCGCGACCCCATTGATATCACAAAATAATCGTTGGACAGGGAAATGTGGGCGGTGACAGATGCCTGTTTGTTCTTCTGGGCATCCCGCTCCACCTGAACCAGAAGGGTATCTCCCTCCACCAGTCTTCCGTCATATGTCCGGTTCAAAAGATACGGAAATACTGCCTTTTTCAAGGGGAGGAAACAGATTTCCCTGTCTGCAATCTCCACAAAGCAGGCATCTATGTTTTTGACCATGTTTTTGATTTTTCCAATGTAAATGGCGCCGATCCTGCCAGCTATTTCGGACAGGACGCGGGCTGCGGTGAGCCTGTCCTTCCGGATCAACAGAGCGCATTCCTGCCCCCGATAATCTGTAAAAAGCACCTTCCCCTGTACGGTTTCCCGCTCCCTGGTATCCCGCTCTGACAGGGTCAGGGAATTTTTTGCCGGAATCTGTCTGCTCATGCTCTTTTCTCCTGGTTTTTGCCGTAAAGTTCTATCACCTGATATCAACTTGTATCTGCTGCAAAAGTTCAATCATCTGAGATCTTCTTGTATCTGCTGCAAAAGTTCAATCACCTGATATCTATTTGTATCCACTGTAAAAATTCTATCATCTGATATCTACTGCACAAAGCCGATTTCATCCAACGGCACCAGGTGCGGCAGTTCTTCTGTCTCCGTATGGGAATAGACTTCTTCCCTGGTGATCAGCAGGGCGTTTTCCTGTAATCCTTCTCCGCAGCCTGCAAGCAGCGCCTCTATGATCTGCACAGGCTTGATGTTTCCTCCGCTGGAAGCGTCCACCAGCATGGTAAAAGCGTTGTCACGCCATTCCAGCTGGTAAATACCGGGTCTTAAATCCACCTCGCGGCTTCCCTTTTTCGTTTCCTTTGTGACCATAATATGCTCTTTTGCCAGAAATCCGGGTAGAACTGCCGCCATGTCGGCGGCGGGCTCCCTCCCTTCGCGGAAGCGTACCGTATAGGAAGCGGCGGCCACGCTTGCCATGGCATTTCCCGCTTTTTCCGGCAGGATCTTTACCGAGATTACCTCTATGCCCGGCACACACGCCTGGTTCAGGCGTTCCATGACATCCTGGCAGGATCCCATGGAATTGACTTCAATATCCATGTATTCCCCGTTGCTGGTCAGTCCCACGCCAAGGGGTGCGGCAAAGGACATGACCTGATGGGGGCTGAATCCTGTCGTATATGTGACATCGATCCCTGCCCTGCGGATAGCCTTCTGGAAGAAACGCATGACATCCAGATGCCCGATAAAGCGAAGAGGTCCAAATTTTCTAAATTTTATTCGAAGTTTCATATGCCTGAAATCTCCTTTTGTTCCAGTGTACCGTTCCGGTATGTCTCCCCGGTGCATTGTTCCAGTGTACCGTTCCGGTATGTCTCCCCGGTGCATTGTTCCCGTGCACCGTTCCGGTGTGTCTCTCCGGTGCTTTTCTCCAGTGTACCGTTCCGTCCAATATGCCGAACAGTGTGCCTCTCCTCCATATCGCTCCGGCATACCATTTCGTTACGGTCAGTTTACCCTCGGTTCAAAGCAGATCCCGCCGCCGAACCTGGCCGCACCGCAGCCCTGGCATTTCAGCTTACAGTTTTCGGAGGTTTCCTCCCTCCTTGCCTTCTCCCACTCCCTGGCCAGGAATTCTTTCGTCACGCCGCAGTCAATGAAATCCCAGGGCAGGATCTCGTCCACGGGACGCTCCCTGTGGGTGTAAAAGTCCACGGAAAGCCCGCATTCTTCTATGGTTTCCAGCCAGCGCCCATTGTCGTAATACTCACTCCAGGCATCATAAAAGCTTCCCTTTTCATAAACCCTACGTATCACCTGGCAGAGCCTTCTGTCGCCCCTGGCCAGCACGCCCTCCATCACACTGGCATCCGCCTCATGCCAGTTGTACTTGATGCTCTTCTGATTCAGCTGTTCAGAGATGGCGGTCCTGGTCTGGTACGCCTTGTCCAGAAATTCCTCCTTGGTGCACTGGGCGGCCCACTGAAAGGGTGTGAAAGGCTTCGGCACGAAGAAGGAGGTGCTTGCCACAATCTGCACTCTGCCATTCACGCGCTTTTCCTTGGGCACCGTCTCAAAAAAGACGGCCGCAATCTTGTTGGAAAGCTCCGCGATCCCCCTGATATCCTCCGATGTCTCCGTGGGAAGCCCCAGCATAAAATACAGCTTCACCCTGGTCCAGCCGCCCTCAAAGGCAAGGGCGGAGCCCTTAAGGATCGCTTCCTCGGTAAGCCCCTTGTTGATCACATTGCGAAGCCTCTGGCTGCCTGCCTCCGGAGCAAAAGTCAGGCTGGATTTCTTCACATCCTGTACCTTGCTCATCACATCCAGGGAAAAGGCGTCTATCCGGAGGGACGGAAGGGATATGTTCACATGCTGTCTGCCGCACTCTTCTATCAGGAAGTCGATCAGCTCGGGCAGCCTGGAATAGTCGCTGGAGCTTAAGGAACTGAGAGAGATTTCCTCGTGTCCGGTATTTCGCAGCATCTCCAGCGCATATTGCTTCAGCCTCTCCACATCGCGCTCCCTCACCGGCCGGTACAGCTGTCCCGCCTGGCAGAAACGGCATCCCCTGATGCAGCCTCTCTGGATCTCCAGCACTACCCTGTCCTGTGTGATCTTGATAAAGGGCACTATGGGCTTCATGGGATAGTAGGTGTCCGTCACATTCATCTCGATCTCTTTCCGGATGACAGCGGGAATCCCCTCTTCCACCGGGGCAAAGGACTGAATGGTTCCGTCCCGGTTGTAGTTGACTTCATAAAACCGCGGTACATACATTCCCGGCAGCTTTGCCGCCCGGCGCAGAAATTCTTCCCGTCCCGTCTTTTCCTCCCTGCATCTCTCATACAGGTCAATGAGGTTTCTGTACTGCGTCTCACCTTCACCGATATAGAAAATGTCAAAAAAGTCCGCCAGCGGTTCCGGATTATAGGTACAAGGACCGCCGCCGATCACAATGGGACAGTCCTCCCCCCGCTCTTCTGCCGTCAGGGGAATCTGCGCCAGATCCAGCACCTGCAGGATGTTGGTATAACACATCTCATATTGAATCGTGATGCCCAGGAAGTCAAATGCTTTCACCGGATCCTGTGATTCCAGCGCAAACAGCGGGATACGCTCTCTGCGCATGATGGCGTCCAGATCCAGCCAGGGGGAATATACCCGCTCGCACCACACATCCTCCATGGTGTTGAACATATCATATAAGATCTGGATCCCCAGATGGGACATACCAATCTCATACACATCGGGAAAGCACATGGCAAAGCGGACCTTGACCTGATCCTTATCCTTTACCACGGAGTTTACCTCATGCCCGATATATCGTTCCGGTTTCTCTATTTTCATCAGGATATCATCCGAAAGCGCCAAATGATCGTTCATACAAATCCTCCATGATTCCGTTCCGCGGCATCCCATCATCCCAGAGCCGGCAGGTTGATTAATCCATGCAGGCCAGCTTCATCCGCTTTACATCTTCGGCGGTGGTCTCCCTGTCCGAGTAACGAGCCTGCTCGTAAAGCTCTGCCATATCCGGCAGGGACAAGGCGTCGCCGCATTCTCTCGCCGTCATAAATTTTAGTTTGTCCCTGTCTTCCTTTTCCGGCCGACCGGAAAGAACCCGCTTTCTGTATAACCGGCGCACCCGCTCCACAGGGGTAAACCGCTGGAACAGGCCGACACGACTGCCGTCGTGCTCCTTCTTTTCAATCCTGCACTTTTCCCGGACATCGAAAACGTCCTCCTGACCGGTATGGATATTTCCGTTGCCTGCCTTATTGCCGTCAAATTTCTCTTTCACATAACGTATCAGCCATTTTAACGCCCGGAACAGCACGTAGGCGCATCCGCAGAAAAATAGGATCACCGCCGCATATTCCAGTACCTCCCAGAGCCAGAAGGCTTCTCCGACCGGCAGCCCCTCCAGCCCGGAAGTATCATTTGGTCCCGTATTTTCCATGGGAATCAGTTCCCCTGCATCCCCGCCCTTTGGCAGAAGCATGAAGAGGATCCGCAGAAGGAAGATGGCTCCAGCCTTTAACACACGCAGGATAGGTTCCAGCCATGTCACATTTAGGCTCAACAGCAGGACCAGCACACCGAACAGCGTATAGGGAAGGACAAAGCCGATGCCCGAGTGCAGGATTTCCCTGGCCGGCAGATATCCGGCACTGGATCTGTTCACCCGCAGGAAGCTCAGATAATGTTTCAGATAGTGGATGATCAGATAACAGGCAAAGACGCCGATCAGGATAAACAGATAATACCTGTCCCAGTCGGGCATGCCATCCTCCCTGTGGAACAGGAAGTTCGCCACTACAGTAAGCCCCAGTGCGGTGAGCGGATGGATGCTCCCCGAATAAACGGATGCATTTTCCCTCAGCCGCAGCATAAAGGAATAAATGATATAAGCCGCGGCACAGACCACACAGAGAGCTGCCTGGCTGGTGGACAGCAGCGCCGCGGTTGCCAGCGCCAATGCCAGGACACCCCCGTGACACAGCACGAAAAGCCAGAACCGTTCCGCATAGTACCTGGCCAGGAAAAGGACAATGGGAATCAGGCCGCAGACCGTCCACAGCAAAAAATCGGGATTGCCCTCCACAGGCTTTCCCAGCAACCGCATGGAGACGCCCAGCGCCGTCATCACCAGAGGGAAAAAGATCCAGTGATTCATCACTGAGGTCAGTATTTCTATGACCAGTTCGAGTCTTTCGGTCTTTACCATACCATATCGCTCCTGTCAAGATGAATGAAACGCACCTGCTTCTGTATTTTCTCGGGAAGTACCGGTTCCTCTTTTCCGGAGACGGGATAGAACCAGTAAAACTCATTTCCTTCATCCGCATATTTCTCCAGCAGTTCCAGAAAGTCATCATAGTGGTTTGGCGCCACAAAGCAGGTGATCGTCCCCTTTGCCTCCGAGAACAGCCGCTCCTCGAAGCAGCCGGTAAAATCCACTGTGGGCTGATCCAGGTCCAGACGGGCGAGCCCCCGGCAGATGGTGTCAAACTGACCGTCCCCCGCCTTTGCAGCAATGGCTAGGGGCTCGTGGGTCCGGATATCCACACCGTTCCCATAACATGCCGTCTGAATGCCCTGCCGCAGGAAAAAAGCGCCCAGCCCTGCCGTCAACTGTAAGGATGCCTCCACACAGTCCTCTTTTTTCATAATGCCGTTATCCTCCACATTGAAAAAAATGCGGATGGATTTCAGTGATGTATAATTCTTCTGGTTTACCTTTAACTCCCCGGTCTTGGCAGTGGCTTTCCAGTTAATGCTGCGCATGTCATCAAAGGGCTGGTATTCCCGGATCCCCCTGTATTCGAAAGGATCTTCCAACAGATGGCGCCTGGACAGAACCTCACCGTTCAACTGGGTCAGGGAACGGCGCATCTCCTGGCTGTCATAGGGTCTGGGATACACATAAACTTCCGCGTGCAGAGACAGATCCTCCACCATCTGGCTGGTCAGGAATATATCGGAAGCCACCAGGCTGGCGCCGTTGATCTCGTAAAAGCCTCTTCTGCCGCCGGTGAATTTCAGAGTCCTGGTGATCTTTTCCCCGCCTCCCACGCGGAACATATCATTCCGGTAAAACTGATCCGTGGTACGGGCGCCCTCAACGCTGTCCCCGAACACCAGGTGCCGGTCGGTCTGGAATTTTACTTTCAGTATGGGCAGGGGCAGCTTTTTCCGGTTTTGGATGATCTCCTTCAGCGAACTCTCTTCTCCTTCAAAAATGTGTTCCTTTGCAAAGCTGATATCCACCGTCAGATTCTGATTCCACAACTTCTGATAGATAATCTTCTGCAGCAGGAACAGCAGGAAAAAGAGCAGGCCGATGCCAAATAATTTAATCATGCTGTAAAATCCTCAGTAGGCACAGGTGTGGTCTCAAGCAGCTTCCGGATCAGTTCCCCTGCGGTGTCGCTTCCGCCGGAGCCGTAGCCCTGCACCAGTCTGTGAGCCAGGACAGGGATTGCCAGAATCCTTATGTCGTCAGGCGTCACAAAGTCCCTTCCTTCCAGGTATGCGTATGCCTTGGCACAGCGAAGCAATGCCAGGTTTCCCCTGGGGCTGACGCCCATGACCACAGTGCTGTCCTGTCTGGTGGCATCCACAATGGAAACCATATATTCCATCACACATTTATGTACAAAGACCTGATTGGCCTCCTGTCTTGCCTGCAGCAGCTCCTCCAGGGTCAGGACGCTCTGCAGTTCGTCCAGAGGTTCCTCTGTCATATACCGCTGTAATATGGCAAGCTCTTCTTCCCTTCCCGGCAGCCCCATGGAAAGCTTCATCATAAAGCGGTCCATCTGCGCTTCCGGCAGGGGAAAGGTTCCCGCTGTCTCCACAGGGTTCTGGGTGGCGATCACAAAAAAGGGCTTCCCCGGAAGGTAGGCCTCCCCGTCAATGGTCACCTGCCGTTCCTCCATACATTCCAGAAGACCGGCCTGAGTCCTGGGGGTGGCGCGGTTGATCTCGTCCGCCAGGAGAATATTGGTAAAGACAGCTCCCTTCCTCAGTACAAATTCGTTTTGTTTGCTGTCAAAGAAATTGATGCCGGTGATGTCGCTGGGGAGCAGGTCGGGGGTAAACTGGATCCTGGAGAACTCTCCCGCTATCGTTTTTGCCAGTGTCTTCGCAAGCTTTGTCTTGCCGGTTCCGGGCACGTCCTCCAGCAATACGTGGCCGTCCGCCAGCAGGGCGGTCAGCAGAAGCTTCGTGGTCTGTTCCTTGCCCACGATCACCTTCGCAATATTCCCAAGTACTCTCTCACCCAATGCTTTTCCGTTGCCTGCCATCTCTATCCCGTTCCTTTCCTGAGGTTCAATTTCCTTATATTTTACCATAGAATGGGACTTATTGCTATTTAAATTTTGGGGATTTCCGACAAAGGGACGGCGCAGGGTGGACAGGGGTATTTCCTGCCCAACCTGTGCCTGTATCCTACAAGCTGTGCTCTCTCACTTGGCCGGGATATTGATCATCTGCCCTACCCGGATCATATCGCTGTCCTTGATCTGGGGATTGGCCGCCATCAGGGATTTCAGGCTGATGTCGTTTGTGACGGCTATCCGCGAAAGCACGTCCCCGGATTCAATGGTATAACCCTTCATTAATACTACAATATATTCATCTCCCCGATTCAGGCGAAACATGGCGTTGCCTGACTCCTGGATCCGGTAGAACTCCTCCTGCCGCATGGTTCCGTCAAATTCATCATAATAGTAGAGCACCGCGTGCCGTCCGGCATTCTGGGGACCAAAGGACAGGTGCGCGTTGACAGGACAGGGATAAGTGTCCTTTTCCTCCATGGCAAATTCCCGGCTGATGGTGATCCCATCCAGCAGCTGCTGTCTGGCTGCCCCGGGGATATCGGACGCCTCACACAGTGTGATCTGCACAGGGTATTCCGCCCTGCTGATATCACTGCCGCTTAAACTGAACGTGAGTCCGTCCCCCATATGCAGCGCCAGGGTGGCGTTTTTCCCTGCCAGGCTGTTCAGGACATCCGTGGGAACCATGACGGAATTACCGGCCGAAAAATTGACATTCTCCCCCTTTCCCTCCCGGATTGCCGTTTCCAGCATTTTCAACATTTCGTTCCAGTCTGCCGTTGCCGTAATGTCAGCGCCTATGACAACCGTATGGCTCAGGATCTCACTGGCGACATCGGATCCTGCCTGCCTGATCCTTCCGGACACAGGTATCAGTGCGGCTGTAAGTGTCGCCGCAAACATCAAAACTGCTTTTTTCTTCATTTTCACCCCACACATTCTACCGCATAGCGGATTTTTGATTATATTTACAGTTTCATCCTCTGTTTTCATTATTTCCCGTGGAAACATAAAACATGATATTTTTACTCTGGCAACTTTTACCGAAGGGAAAAGAATGCATATGACTTGTTCTAAAATGAGAAAGCGTACATACTTTATAATAATCAAATTTTGTTGGTGAAATATGCGTGATGTGACTACAGAACAGAGACTCCGCCTGGTACAGCAGGTCCGCTCCCGCTATCATGAGAATCAGTATGATCTCTCCAACAGGGAACGGATCCTGTATGGAAAAAGCTTTGTCAGGGAAGCGCCCGAAGGTTTTCAGCAGGAAAATCCGGATACCGATCCGAAGCCTGTATCCTCCTTTAAGCTTCGCCTTATGATAGCGATCCTTCTGGGAGCGGCAGTCATTTCCATGGATCGGAATAACGCCAAAATCGCCGGAATCACCTCAGAACAGATCTACCAGGCGATTTCGGCGGATTTTGAAGAAAATATAGAAAAAATGGTAGCAGCCATGTCTCAGGATACGATTACTGACGCCGCGACAGAAGAATGATTAGGAAGCTGAAAGAAATAACCTGATATATTTTACGATGGATGAATTGGCAGAGACGAGGCGGAAGAAGGAAGCGTAGTGGGCTACGCTTCCTGATGGTGCTGTGTGCCAGTGGCACACGTCCAGCACGGACCGAAGCGGAGCGGAGACCAACGACGCATATGCCAATTCAGACAAGTAAAATAGCAGGTTATTTCTTGAAGATTCCTTAACTCCAGAAATTGTATCTTCCACTGGAATACGGGTTGGTTCTGGAGCCGGCAGCATCATAATAGCCGGAATAGCTCTCCGCGTTGGCGTCAGCAAAATCGGATACCCGGGAAGCCAGATAACTCATTTTTGAGAAAAAGCCTCCCTCTTTGAAAATAAGTGCATTTAACCTTGCAGCAGAATCCGCGGCTGTGTCTGCAGTCTCTGCTGTTTTGGATTCTTCCGTGCCTGTCTCTGCCGTGGAATCAGCCGCAGCTTCGGCTTCTGTAGCCGCACTCTCCCCGGTGGCACTGTCGCCGGAGTTTTTGGTACCCTGCTGCGCCTGGAATGCCTCAAATGCCGTCCTGCTGAAACTCAATGTGCCGTCCTTTGCCACCGTGATACCGAGTTCGGCCAGTTCCTGCTTGTATTCCTTTACGGTATCCTTGGCGGTCTGTGCATAGAACAGATTCAGGGTATCGGATGACTTGCCCAGGTTCTTCAACAGATCATTGTATTTGTCCACAAAGGACTGCACATCGGCAGCGGTTATGTTTCCGCTGCCGGCTGACAGCAGTCTGTCGGCGGAGGCGGCTGTCTGGTCCGCGGATTTCTCCAGCTTCTCATAATCCGATTTCTTTGTGGCATCTGCCGCTTTGTTTGTCTTGGACAGGGCATTTGCCAGGGAAACATTGGAATTATTTCCCCTGATGTAGTTGACCAAAGAAGTCCTGTTGGAAGGTAGTCCCGCCTTCTGGGCTGATCTGTTCAACATTTGTGTGGTAATTCTCATGATAAACTCCCCGTTTCTGAAGCGTTTCGTCATTGTCCCCGCGGCAAGCAACAGGGTCTTTGCCCCGCGGCATTCGCCAAGCCACTTTTCAGTAACACAAAGTCGGTAAGACTGACTTGGCTCATTGCCCAACGGGAATCACGGATGAATGATTGGTGGTTTGTGAGACTTTATCTGTGACGCTTCCACACAGACAGCCTCACATGACCCGCTTTGCAGGTCTAAGAAAACGTTGATTAAATCAGCGTTTTCCTAAATATGCATCAGCTTCTCGCGAAGCGTGATGTCCAGATGTGTGACGGATGGCAGCCATAGCTGCTCATGGCCTGATATGTGCTCCTGGCGGAAGCACCGCGGTCGGCCAAAGCTCCTGCGGCGGTATTTCCCCTGTCAGAAGCAGTCTGTGACGCGGAAACCGTACTGTCCTTGATCCCCATGGACTCCTGCAGCGCTTTGCGGAAGGCATCCTGAAAGGCTGCCTGGAAATCAGCGGAAGTCCTGCTTCCAGTCCCTGAGCCGGCGGCCTCGCCGCCTGTGGTTTTCCCGGCGCTTCCGGCATAATAATTCTTCAGCTGTTCATAAAAACTCATCATGTACAGAGAATTTGTCATATTCATGCCATAAGGATCAAATCCGCCGGCGTTCATGAAATTATAGCCGAACAAATTGTAACTCATGTTCCATGCCTCTCCTTTCTTGATTTATTACCTGTTTATATGTACCTATTCAGGGACATGCAATGTTTTCAACACTGATTCTGAATAGTTACATACACTATATCGAAAAAAATATTCTGCAGGCAAGCGAAATGTAACCAAGCCGCTTATAAGCGGAATGAATGCGCTCACGAGTACAGCAGCACCGTCAATGTAAACCTGTTCTCGTCCGCTTCCCAGGACACTCCTCCCCGATACCTCTCTGCGGCGGCCCGGATATTGTGCAGGCCGATGCCGTGAGCCTCACCATCCGGCTTTGTGGTGGCGGGAAACAGGTTCCCCTGAAGAAGCTTCAATTCCCCGTTAAAGCTGTTCTCGACAGTCAGGAGGAGCATCCCCTGCCTGCAGCCGGAGTACAGCCGTATGAAGCGCCCTTTCCCGCCGGCATCGGTCTCCTGCTTTTCACAGGCTTCTATTGCATTATCCAGCGCATTTCCCAGGATGATACACAGGTCGGTAGGCTGAATCCTGCAGTCTTTTGGGATGATCAGATTCTCCGCCTCAAAACGGATCCGGGAGAATTTTTCACAGGCTTCGTGGTATTTCATGAAAAGAAGGGAATCTACCACAGTGCTTCCGGTCTGAAAGGGAATATCCAGCTTTCCCAGCGTCCGGCTGAGCTGTCCCAGATAGTCGGACAGCTCAGCCCTGTTCTCCTGCCGTTCCATCAGATTTTCCAGTACTGCCAGCTGATTCTTCATATCATGCTTCATGGAGCGGACACCGGAATAGATGCGTTCCAGTTCCCTTGCGTGCTCCTCCATGCTGACGACCTGTTTTTCCAGCACCGCCCTCCTGTTCCGCTCCGCGTTCAATGCCAGCATTTCCTGATACAGCTTCATGCTGTACAGCATGGAAAACAGACAGATGACCAGCAGGATCGGAACAATGCCTGTGAGCAGCGGAAACGCCTCAAAGAGTGTCTTGGGCATCACATTCTTGTTGGTAAAGGTAAACATAATGACCCTGAGCAGGGTACACAGCAGGAAGCTGCTGGCACAGGGAAACAGCAGGAACAGATATTCCGTCTTGTGCAGGGGCAGTTCCCTGCTCTTAAAAATCCTGCACACATAGCGGAATGTGCCATATATGACGACAATAAAGATCACCATATACAAAAACTGCTGGAGGATAGCCAGACATTCCATCAGGAACAGAAAATCTTCCGCAGCCACCGTGAAATAATTCCGTTCAAACCATCGATTCAGAATGTCATATAATGTATTCCAGAAGGCGGAAAATGAAAAAGAGAGAAAACGGCCGGTCTCACTGACTGCCGCAAACAACACGGTGATCAGAAAAATCTGCTTTTTGCTCCCCTGATAAAGCAGAAAAGAAGACAGCAGCAGAAATCCGTAAATCAATAATTGCTTAAGAAGACTTTTCATGCTTTCTGCGGGTGAGATCAGATTGACTACCATCAAAGCGTCCATGATCCGTTTCACCACAAACCAAAGGACACCGGGCAGAAAGGTCATCCACCAGGAATCGGAATGAAATTTTAACCGGAAAAAGTGATGATACAAGAGACATAAAATGGCAGACCATGTGACCTGCGTGAAAATATCGATCACTTCAATGATCAGGTGATAAATATCAGACACAGGAAACTCCTTCCTGCTTCAAATAATTCATATATGCAGTCACAAAATCGTTATATTTTTCCTTGGATAAATAGACGGTTTCCCCATTGTGCAAAAGGATGTTGTCCGCGCTGTACTGGGCAATATATGCCATATTTACCAGATATCCCCGATGGCACCGATAAAAACCGTCTCCCAGCAACTCCTCCATATGCGCCATGGTGGCATAGATGGTTTCTGTCTGGTGGAGGGTGTGGATATCCACCTTGCGCCGACAGTTTTCCACATACAGGATCTCGTTTTTTAACAGGGTAAAGCTTCGCGATTTCGTCTGGAAGAAAAGGGATTCTTCCCTGTTGCGGATGCGCCTTCCCGCTTCCTTTACCGCCTCCTGGAACACACTGTTAAATTTGTCTTTCGCCAGGGGCTTCAGCAGATAATGGAAAGCGGACACGTCGAAGGCTTCAAAAACATATTCCTTTAAAGCAGTCACAAAAATCAGGACCGTATCTTCTTTCCGCTCCCGCAAGGTTCTGGCTATCTCCATTCCATTCGTGTCGGACATCTGTATATCCAGAAAAAGTATATCGAAATGCTGTCTCTCCGCCAGAAACTGCTTACCGGAGCAATAGTACAGGATCTGGCTCTCAGGAGCCATTGCCAGGACCAGCTTCTTTATCTGCAGACAGATTTCCTTTTCATCATCACAAATTCCTATGTTCATGCCTCTTGCTCTCCTCGTAATCTATATCGGTAGTTTTTGAAAAAACCTGGGGCAAAATGTAACGAAACATATGAAAAAATGTAATAAAATCAAATTTGCCTGGATTGCCGCCGCGGACAAAAAAAGCCATCGCACTGGCGGCTCGGCATATCCGGCTACCATGCAACAGCTGCTGCTCTTTCCTGTGACTCAGGTCATACTCTAGTTTGTATGATAACACATTCCAAAAGAAAAGTCTAGTATAAATTTTCCTTTTTGATATACTGATGTTACTGTTCACAGCTGCGCTGCTCACAGCAACATAATGCACACAAAATGAGCAAAAGACGCTCATTTTGGCGCCCGCAGTCTCGGGTTTTTATGCCCAAAACGCATAAAAACGCCTTCGCGAAACCGGCTGTGAATAGTAACATACTGATACTACACAGTTCAGCCAGTCCATAGAATGGCGGAAAATCATGCTTGCATGAACCTTACGCCGTTTCCATGGTGCGGGCTGAACCACAACCCACACAGAAAGGAGCACCAAATGAAACTTGAAGAGCAAAGGCACATTCAGGGAACCTCCCGCAGGGACGAGGAGAAGCACCTGGAAGAGACACTTGATGTAATCCATGCGAACATGGATAGCTATGGTCGTCAGGTTCGGGAAATGAAGGAAAATATCGATGAGATGCTGGAGCATTATCACGACGACAATGCGGAGGTGTATGTGATTCTCTGTAATACCATCACCATGCATGACCACATGAAACGGGCTCTGGAGCGGAATGAAAGGGCTGCGGACAAGCCCTACTTCGGGAGGATCTGCTTCCACGACGAGACCCTGGACAAAGAGGAATCCCTCTACATCGGCAAGGGCGGCATCTCCCGTGATTCCACCCGGCAGGAGGTAATCGACTGGCGCGCCCCGGTGGCCAACGCCTATTATGAAAACGGACTGGGCAGATGCAGTTATCCCTCCTCCGACGGCGCTCCCCTGTGGATAGACCTGCAGTTGAAACGCACCTATGAGATCGAACAGGGAAAGCTGCTGGATTATTTTGACAGCGAAGTGATCTCCAATGACGACCTGCTCACCAAATACCTGGCAAAGAATAAACAGGCTGTGCTGGGCGAGATTGTTGCCACGATCCAGAAGGAACAGAATGACATTATCCGCAAATCCCCTTACCACAACATGATCGTGCAGGGGGTGGCGGGATCCGGGAAGACCACTGTCGCCATGCACCGGATCTCCTTTATCCTGTATAATTATGAGGAACGCTTCCGCCCCAATGACTTTTATATCGTGGGCAGCAACCGTATCCTGCTGAATTACATCACCGGCGTGCTGCCCAGCCTGGATGTCCACGGCGTACACCAGATGACCATGGAACAGCTTTTTACCAGACTGCTCTATGAGGACTGGGACGAGAAAAAGTACAGCATCCGCAGAAAGGCCCTGAATATGGATTCCGGGAAAGTGAAGGGAACAGACGGCTGGTTCCGTCTGCTGGGACAATTCTGCGACAGGCTGGAAAAGGACATGATCTCCACTGATTCCATTTATCTGAATCCCATGCAGTTCGTTGAGGGGATTGAGAACGGCCGTTCCGGTGTCTATGACAGGAGCGGCGGAAACACACCCGATAAGGGGGCGCTTGTCCCGCTGGTGGACGGACAGGCCGTAGAGCGCTATATCCGGCAGAATCCCGGCGTATCCATCCAGAGCAAGATCAATATGCTGAACGAGCGTCTGCTGATCAAGGTGAAGGATGAATTTCTGGGAAAGGGCGTAAAGTATACGGATGCCGAGCGGAAAGCCATCCTGAAGGCTTACCGGAACCACTATGGCGGTAAGATCTGGAAGCTGTCCACCTACAGGCTTTATGAGGATTTCCTGAAAGAACGGATTGCCGCAGGCGCGCAGATGGAACTTCCCGGCAGGGAGTTTGACGTTTACGATCTGGCGGCATTGGCATACATTTACAAACGGACAAAAGAGACGGAGGTGATCAGCGAAGCGCACCATATTGTGATCGACGAAGCGCAGGATTTCGGCATGATGGTATACGACTGCCTGCATTTCTGTATCAAGGACTGTACCTATACCATCATGGGGGATGTGTCCCAGAATATCCGCTTCGGATTCGGATTGAATGACTGGGAGGACTTGAGAAGGCTTCTTCTGGCAAACGATCCCATGTCCAGCTTTGGGATTCTGAAAAAAAGCTACCGAAACACAGTGGAAATCTCTCATTTCGCCACAGATATCCTGCACCATGGGAAACTGGTGAGTTATCCGGTGGAACCCATCATTCGGCACGGCGCCTCTGTAAAAGTCCAACAATTCCAGGATGAGAATGAACTGTGGCAGGAGGCTGCACGTCAATGCCGCGAATGGCAGGAGAAGGAACTTCCCACCATTGCCATCATATGCAGGGATCAGGAAAGCGCCGGCCGGGCGGCTGCTGAACTGGAAAAACGGATCGAAATTCTGGAGACAGACCTGGAGAAAGCAGAATTTGGAAACGGGATCATGGTACTTCCCGTGGAATATACGAAAGGACTGGAATTTGACGCGGTGCTGATCTTAAATCCCACCAGGGAGGAGTATCCCGTGGACGACGGACACGCAAAGCTTCTGTATGTGGCGGCTACCAGGGCATTGCATGAACTTTGTGTGCTGCACACAGGAAACCTGACGGGGCTGATCGCGGATCCCGTGCCGGAAACCATGAAAATCATGTATGCATCCGAAATGCCGGAAACCATGAGTACATCGAAAATGCCGGAAGCCATGGGGGCATCCGAAACACCGGAAACCACAAGACCACCGGAAAACCCGACTGCATCAGGAAACGCGGAAACAATGAAGCCCTCCTGCGCAAAGAGACCCCGCCCGGCTGCCGCAAGCCCCTCTGTCAAAGGAAACGTCAAGGTGGCGCTGCCAAAGAACAGTGTATCGCCGTCCCATACTATCCTACAGACATATCAGGCTGGCAGGAAAACCAATGTCAATAATACCAACTCCGCCGGAGTGTTGGAAAAACAATTTCCCGAAAAGAAAAGAACTGACCCGGTCAGTCAAATTGACCGTGTCAGCCATCACAGTCTGGAAACCGGACAGCGCTCTTCCGCCAAAGATAAAGCAGTGAAAACCGGCTTTCCGGATTTCGGGGACTATCCTCCTACCGAAAAACTGCGCCCCCTGGGGCACAACAGGATCGATCTGGGGGTTCGCTGGGTCACGAAACAGCCGGATGGGCTCTATCTACAGAGCCGATATGGCATCCTGCGGCTCTCTCCTGTGGGCAGCGGTATTGTGCGGATAACCTTTGCAAAGGGCGGGAAGCTTCTGGATGGCACACATCCCCTGATCCAGGTGCGCAGACTGGAGAAATTCTGGCTGTATAAGGAATCCGGTCAGATCGTTACCTTATCCACCGATGAACTGTTTCTCCAGGTGGACAAGACCACAGGGGCGATCCGTTACCTGGATCAAGCCAAAAAGCTTTTATTGGCAGAGCGCGGCAGGGAATGCCGGCAACAGGAGGCTTTTCCCGGCGGGGAATTACAATCCTGGCTTTTCCTGGAACCATCAAAGAAGGAGCAGCTTTTTGCCGTGGGATCCGGTGAACAAAAGCTTCTCCCGCTGCGGGGAACTGCCAGATATATTTCCAACGCGGGGGAACTGCCCTTCCTTTTCTCCGATCAGGGTTACGGCATATTGATAGCCTCGGACAGCCCCGTGATCTGCTGTGACCTGCCGGCCTACGGCACTTACCTGCACACGGAAAAGGAAGCGCAGATGGATTACTATTTCATTAGTGGGAAAAAAACCGACACGCTGATGAATGCATGCCGGTTCCTTCGGGGAGAACTGTGACAGAAACTTCCCTGCGTCCTGTTCCAGGATGGGACGCAGGGAAGTTCATTTCTTCTGTAGGTTTCATCTGTTGGCAAGCTCCGTGGTAATCTCCTCCCAGGTCACGTCCTTCTCCGCCATCAGCACCATCATGTGATATAAAAAATCGCTGATCTCATACTTGATCTCGTTGGGATTGGGATTCTTCGCGGCTATGACAATTTCCGTTGCCTCCTCGCCCAGCTTTTTCAGGATCTTATCGATTCCCTTGTCAAACAGGTAATTGGTATAGGATCCCTCCTTGGGATGTATCTTACGGTCTTTAATGACTTCAAAAACCTCCTCAAAGACCTGAAGGGGATTGCTGCTCTCCTCATAATCCTTTTTAGTAATCTCGTTGAAGAAGCAGCTTCTGGCTCCTGTATGGCACGCCGCTCCCACCTGGGAAACCTTTGCCAGGATGGTATCCATGTCACAGTCGGCGGTAAGGCTCTTTACGTACTGGAAATGGCCGCTGGTAGCGCCCTTTAACCAAAGTTCATTGCGGCTGCGGCTGAAATAGGTCATCTTACCGGTGCTGATGGTCTGTTCATAAGCCTCCTCATTCATATAGGCAACCATCAAAACCTCAAGGGTGCGGTAATCCTGCACCACCACGGGCACCATGCCGTCGCTGTTTGTCTTGAAGTCGGACCATTGGTAAGCCGCCTCAAAGGTTTCCACTTGGATCCCGTTCTCCCTGCACAGGTTTTTCAGGGACAGGATTTCCCTGTAATTATCATTGATGGTATTGCCTGTCACGCCGCACACACTGTCATAGGAGAAAATCTCCATCAGCTTATTCAACGCAATCTGGTTGATCTGCACATAGAAGGGCAGCCCCGTGATTCCCTGGGTCTCACGGATCTGGTGAGGGTTCATCAGCACCATGGCAGAAACATATTTTTCAAGCAGGTCTTTATTTGCGGCCACTGTCTGCGGATCATTATAGCTGACGAGGATCTTATCCCTGCCGAATTTCAGGGAAACTTCCTCGGTGATACCGATATTGCTCTCCTTCTCATAATCCAGGATCGCTTTCTTACAGCCCGCATAGAGAAGCTTTTTCACGTCTTCCATGCGCTTCACATTTCCTGCGCCGATCACGTCCATCTCCGCGGTCCCACAGATTTCCTTTAAGATGTCGAGGGCAGCCTCATGTTCCCCGTCCCCTTCCGACATATCAAAAACGATCAGTTCATCGGCATTGTTTTCGTTATAATAATGCACCAGACGCAGGGGCTCTGTTTCTACGACGGAAGTATCCGCAAGGCTCCTTACCGCGTGTTCGTGATATAAATAAATACAGGGCACAAATTTTTTTGTTATCATATGCAGTCCACACCTTTCACAGCCTTACCACTACAGGCTTCCCTTTGTACTGAGCACATCCGCGATACGGGGATCTATTCCCGTGGCCTGGTCCAGCGCTTTTGCAAACGCCTTGAACATGGCTTCGATCATGTGATGTGCATTGATGCCGTCCAGCATTTTCATATGCAGATTCATGCCGGCGCTGTAGGAAACGGCATAAAAAAATTCCCGCACCAGCTCGGTGTCCAGCCCGCCTACGCGCTCCACCGGAAAAGCACAGTCAAAATTCAGGAAAGGACGTCCGCAGAGATCCACCGCGCAGAGCGCCAGTGCGTCATCCATGGGCAGGATAAAAGAGCCGTATCTGCGGATCCCCTTCTTATCTCCCGCTGCCCGGGCAATAGCCTGTCCCAGGACGATTCCCGTGTCCTCCACGGTATGGTGTCCGTCCACATGGAGGTCGCCCTTCACCTGGCATTTCAAATCAAAAAATCCATGTCTGGAAAACCCTTCCAACATATGGTCAAAAAAACCGATTCCCGTGGAAAGTTCCGCTATTCCTTTGCCGTCCAGGTCCAGGGTCAGTTCTATATCCGTCTCTTTCGTCTTACGTCCTACTGTCGCCGTCCGTCCCATTTTTACCTCCATGCTATTCAAATCTCACTTTGATGCTGTTGGCGTGTGCCGTCAGACCTTCGCTCTCCGCAAAAGTTTCAATATCCTTATGTACCTTCTCCAGGGCTTCCATTGAATAAGAGATGATGCTGGTCTTCTTGATAAAATCATCCACATTCACCGGAGAGAAAAACTTTGCCGTTCCGTTGGTGGGAAGGATATGGTTGGGACCCGCGAAATAATCTCCCAGCGGCTCGGAAGCATACTCTCCCATAAAAATTGCGCCCGCATTTCGGATCTTGGTCATCACTTCAAAGGGATTGGCCGTCAAAATCTCCAGGTGTTCGGATGCAATCTCGTTCACCGCTTCGATGGCATCCCCCATGTTCTCTGCCACAAGGATGTAGCCATAGCGATCCAGCGACTGCTGTATGATCGCTTTCCGGGAAAGTTCGCTGACAAACACATCCACTTCCGCTGAGACATTCTGTGCCAGTTCTTCTGAGGTCGTGATCAGGATGGCACTTGCCATCTCATCGTGCTCCGCCTGGGACAGCAGGTCCGCCGCCACATAGCGTGGATTTGCCGTTTCGTCGGCAAGGACAAGAATCTCGCTGGGGCCTGCAATGGAGTCAATGCTGACATATCCGTACACCGCCTTCTTCGCCAGCGCCACAAAAATATTGCCGGGTCCCGTGATCTTGTCCACTTTGGGTATGGATTCGGTTCCAAAGGCCATGGCTGCGATGGCCTGGGCTCCCCCCACCTTGTAAATGGTGTCCACCCCCGCAATATCCGCCGCCACCAGTGTTCCGGGATTGACCCTGCCGTCCGCCCCGGGAGGCGTGGTGATAATGATCTCGTCCACTCCTGCCACCTTTGCGGGAACCACATTCATCAGCACACTGGAGGGATATGCTGCCTTTCCGCCAGGCACATAGACACCGGCCCTGGCGATGGCAGTGATCTTCATGCCCAGAATGGTTCCGTCCTCTTTCGCGTCAAACCAGCTGTTGCGCAGCTGTCTGGAGTGGAAAGCGCGGATGTTCTCCGCCGCTCTTCTGATGACGCCCACCAGTTCCGGGGACAACTTCTCATAAGCCTCGTCTATTTCTTTCCTGGTCACTTTGATATTGTCCGCATCCAGGGCAAATTTATCAAATTTCAGCGTATACTCAAAAACCGCCGCATCCCTCCGAGTACGCACATTGTCTATGATCTCATTGACGGTTGCCTCATATTCCATGTAATTGTTGGGACTTCTTTTCAGCAGACTGTCCAGAATATCCTTTTTTGTCTCGTTTGTCAGTGCTACAATCCTCATTTTTCCCTGCCCTTCCTGTATGCTCTGCCTGTCATTTGATTTATCCTGTTTCAGGTTTTTCCGCGAGAGCCAAACACATAACACAGTATAACATAAATCGTTTCCAATAGAAATATTTATGTGACTAAAATTGCTAAAAAAGTGACAATTCAGCCCCGATCGTACCAGGCGGTTGGGGGGGGGTGGGGAGGAAGGGACGGCGCAGTGGGGGCAGGGGTACTTTCTGCGACGGCTCGATGGGCGTTCCGATGAGCCTTATGCACGGCGATGCCCGCCAGAGGGGTGTTTACATTGCATAATCGTAGTAATTATATAGAGCCATTTTTAAGAATATTGAAACTATACAGGTGAAAATATTCTGAATTCCCTTGCATCTTGATTCATATGATATTTGCCAGAAAGGATTGGCTTTTGTCCATGCAGGCACGATTACTCGGTTCT